>JAFUFT010000008.1 GCA_017469795.1 Oscillospiraceae bacterium | reverse complement strand
TCGCACAGGCCGGGCTTGTAAGCGCCCTTGACCTGTACGAGCATCTGCACTTATGCGATTGAACCGCCGTGTACCGAACGGTACGCACGGTGGTGTGGGAGGACGGTCACTCAACTAATGGGTGACCTCCTACCCGATTTGCGTTAGAGAACCTTATTGAGGAAGTCGATGGTTCGGGGTTCCTGGGGATTCTGGAAGATCTCCTCGGGAGTCCCTTCCTCCACGATGTAGCCGCCATCCATGAAGATGACCCGGTCTGCTACCTCTCGGGCAAAGCCGATCTCGTGGGTGACGATGACCATGGTCATGCCGTCGGCGGCAAGCTGTTTCATGACCGCCAGAACCTCACCCACCATTTCCGGGTCCAGAGCTGAGGTCGGCTCATCGAAGAGCATGATATCCGGGTTCATGCACAGGGCCCGGGCAATGGCCACACGCTGTTTCTGGCCGCCGGAGAGCTGGGCGGGATAGGCGTCGGCCTTGTCAGCCAGGCCTACCCGGTTGAGCATGCGCAGGGCAATTTCATGGGCCTCAGTCTTGGATGCTTTCTTCAGGTCAACGGGCGCCAGAGTCAAATTCCGCATAACGCTCAGGTTGTTAAAGAGATTGAAGTGCTGGAACACCATGCCCACGTTTTCCCGGACCTTGTTGATGTTGATGCTCTTGTCAGAAATGTCGTATCCGTCAATGACAATCTTGCCGGAGGTGATGTCCTCCAGCCGGTTCATGCACCGGAGAAAAGTGGATTTACCGGAACCGGAGGGGCCGATAATGACCACAACTTCGCCTTCATAGATATCGTTGGAGATGTCCTTCAGAACCTCCAGCTTTCCAAAGTCCTTCCGCAGATGGGAAACATGGATCTTCGCGTTGCTCTTATTCACGGCCACGGGCCAGCCTCCTCTCCAGCCGCTTTGCCACCCAGGACAGAAGCGTGATGATAATCAGGTACATGATGCCCACGATCAGCCAGGTCTGGAAGGACATAAAGGTATTGGCCACCACGTTCTTCGCGCTGTTGACCAGCTCCGGGAAGCCGATGGCGGACAGGATCGAGGTATCCTTCAAGGTGATGATAAACTGGTTGACGATGGTGGGGATCATGGTGCGGATGGCCTGGGGCAGCACGACCCGCTGCATGGCCCGCCAGTAGGGCAGACCCAGGCTGCGGGCGGCCTCCATCTGGCCCTTGTCCACCGACTGGATGCCGGCGCGGATGATCTCCGCCATGTAAGCGCCGGAGTTCAGCGCCAGACAGATGGTGCCTGCCTGCAGCGCGGTAAGGGTCAGGTTCACGCCGATGATATTCTTAAAGGCGTATGGCACGCCGAAGAACACGAACATGGCCAGAACCATCATGGGGATTCCGCGGATGATGGTGACAAAGACCTGCTGGATGACCTGACACACCCGGTTTTTCATAACGCCGAGAATGCCGAAGACCAGACCAAGCAGAGACCCGAAGAACAGACCCCACAGAGCCAGGATACAGGTTTGCCCCATGGCCCTGAGCAGCAGCCCGCCGTAGGATGAGAGAATTTGAATCATAAGGGGACGAGGCTCCTTTCGGATTTGACCGGCAGATGGAACTGCTGTCAAACGGTAAGATAAGGCGGGACACCGAAAACCAGTGTCCCGCCCGTCGTATCAATGATTAGCCCAGATACTTGGCCAGGATCTCGTCGTATTTGCCGTTGGCCTTGATGTTGGCAAGGCCGGCATTGAACAGATCGATCAGCTCCTGCTTGTCTGCGCTGAACACAGCGAAACCGTAGGGGGAACCCTCGTTCTCGGATCCTTCGACGATCTTCAGGGCAACGCCGCTCTTGATGGAGTCCGCCATGATGGGGGTGTCCTCGAAGCAGGCCACAGCCTGACCGCCGGTGACGGCCTGATACATGGTGGGGGAGTCGTCCATATAGGTGATCTCAAAGCCGTACTGATCCTTCAGGCTCTCAGCGTAAGCAGCGCCCTGGGTGCCAGTCTTGACGGCAACAGTCTGGCCGGAGAGGGCGTCAAAGCCGGTAATATCGGAGTCGGCGGCGACGGCCATGCACTGGGTGGCCTGATAGTAGCCGTCGGAGAAAATCCAGCCGTTGGACTTGCGTTCGTCGGTGATGGAAGCGCCGGCGATCATGCCGTCAGCCTGGCCTGCCTGGCAGGCAGCAATGGCGGAATCCCAGCCCAGGGAGTTCAGATCGTAAGTAAAGCCCTGATCCTCGGCGATGGCAGCCAGGATGTCCACGTCGATGCCGACAAAGTTGCCGGACTCGTCGGTGAACTCAAAGGGCCGGAAAACGGTGTCGGTGGCAATGGTGAAGTGCTTGCCCGCTTCAGGAGCTGCAGCTTCAGCAGCGCTCTCGGCAGCGGAGGCGGCCTCGGGAGCAGAAGCAGTATCGGCAGTAGAGGCGGCATTGGAACCGCAGCCCGCCAACACGCCAGCGATCATGCCCAGCGCAAGGAGAATTGCAAGAAACTTTTTCATGGTAATCGTTCCCTTCTTCTAAATTTGCAGGAATGAAAAAAATACTTTCAGAAAGCCATTCCTGATATATGAAAATATTATAATAAGCAACAGGAGAACAGTCAAGCAGAAATATACAGACAGGGCCTGTTTTTTAATAGGAATATTGACAAACCATGCAGGAAATTGCATGACCATTCAACAATATGCAGGAAATCCTGCAAAATAGGCGGCCAATAGCAGGAAATGCGAGACGAAAGACGGATCCCTCTGCAATGCAGAGGGATCCGAGGAATATGAATCAGCGCGCCTGCGCCTCCACCACGTTGAATTCGTTCCAGAGGTTGCAGTCGGCGATCAGGTGCCGGGGGCATTTGGCCGCGCAGGCAGAGCAGGAAATACACTTGCTGTAGTCGATGCGGGCCAGATTATCAAAGACGTGGATCGCATCGTGTTCACAGGTCTTTTCACAGAGCTTACAGCCGATGCAGCCGATGTCGCAGTATTTCCGGAGGGCGCCGCCCTTTTCCTTGGAGGAGCACGCCACGACGATATCCTGCTTATAGGGGACCTCTTCGATGATGCCCCGGGGGCAGGCGTTCTTACAGGCCATGCAGCCCACGCATTTTTCGTGGTCCACCTGAGCCACGCCGTCTTTCAGGGAAATGGCGCCGGTGGGGCATGCCTTGACGCAGTTGCCGAAGCCGAGACAGCCGTAGGGACAGTTGTTGGGGCCGCCTCCGGCCAACTTCGCGGCAGCTTCGCAGTCCATCAGACCGTCATAGCAGCCCTTTTTTGTGGCGTGGAAGCCGCGGCACTTGACCAGAGCGACTTTCCGTTCCATCTCCACCGATTCCACGCCCATGATGGCGGCGATCTCGTCGTTGACGGCCCTACCTCCCACGGCGCACATGCCGATCTTTCCGGTGCCGTCAATGATGGCCTGGGCGTACGCCGCGCAGCCGGAAAAGCCGCATCCGCCGCAGTTGGCGCCGGGCAGAGCTTCGGTGATGGGCTCGAGACGCTCGTCCTTTTCCACGTAGAAGACTTTGGAGGCCACGGCCAGAGCCAGACCGAACACGCCGCCCATGACGCCGAGAACCAGAATTGCAAATACAATATTCATACCGACGACCTCCTTAACCGATGCGCAGGCCCTGGAAGCCCATGAAGGCCAGTGCGATCAGACCGGCGGAGATCAGAGCCAGCGGAAAACCCTCGAAGCATTTGGGGCAGTCGCTGTTGGCCGCCAGCCGCTCCCGCACGGAGGCGAAGAGGATGATCGCCAGGGTGAAGCCCAGACCGCCGGTAACGCCGTAAACCACAGACTGGATGAAGGTGTAGCCGTTCTGGGTGTTCTGCAGGGCGACGCCCAGCACCGCGCAGTTGGTGGTGATCAGGGGCAGGTAGATGCCCAGAGCGGAGTAGAGCGCCGGGACCACCTTCTGAAGGAACATCTCGATGAACTGCACCAGAGCGGCAATGACCAGAATGTAGGCCACCGTCTGCATGTAATCCAGTCCCAGCCGTATAAGAAGCAGATTCACCGCGTAGGTGACTGCAGAGGCCACGCCCATCACAAAGGTGACGGCCACGCCCATGCCGACGGCGGTGTCCATTTTCTTGGAAACGCCCATGAAGGGACAAATGCCGAGGAACTGGGACAGGATGAAGTTATTGACGAGAATCGCGCCGATGGCGATAGAAAGAAGTTTCATGTCTCATCCGCTCCTTTCTTGTCTTTGGCCAGGAAATACTGAACCACGGCGATCAGCACGCCCAGCGTCAGGAATCCGCCCACAGGCAGGATCATCATCATGGCGGGGAACTGCTCCGGGAGGATCCGGATCCCGGCGCCCTCCGGGCCGAGAAGCCCGCCGCCGAAGGTGCCGCTGCCCAGGAACTCCCGGACCACGCACATGACGATCAGCACCACGGTGTAGCCGATGCCCTGGCAGATGCCGTCAACGGCGGAAGCTGCTACGGAATTCTTCGAGGCGAAGGCCTCCGCCCGGCCCAGAATGATGCAGTTCACCACGATCAGCGGGATGAAGATGCCCAGAGACTCGCTCAGAGCGGGGAGGAAGGCCTGCATCAGCAGGTCCACCATGGTCACAAATCCGGCGATGACGACGATATAGGCCGCAATGCGGATCTTGGAGGGGATCACCTTCCGCAGCAGGGAGATGACCACGTTGGAGCAGATCAGAATAAAGGTCACCGCCACGCCCATACCGATGCCGTTAAACAGCGTGGTGGTGATGGCCATGGTGGAGCACATGCCCAGCAGCTGCACCAGCACCGGGTTCTGCGTCAGAAGACCATCCTTGAATTGCTTTTTGAAATTCATGTTCCGTCCTCCTTTCAGCCCAGGTCAGCCGCTGCGGCCAGGGCGGCGTTGACGCCGGAGGTCACAGCGCGGGAGGTGATGGTGGCGCCGGTGAGGGCGTCGATCTCGCCGCCGTCTTTGCTGACGGCAAGCGTGCCGCTGGTTCCGGCGAACTGCGCGCGGAAGCTCTCCTTTGCCGCGTTGGCGCCGAGGCCGGAGGTCTCGGACATGGAGATGATGGACACGCCGGAGACGGTTCCGTCCGGTGCGATGCCGACCACCATGTCGATCTCGCCGCCGAAGCCGGAGGGAGTGACCTCCACCACATATCCGCCCTCGGAGGCGGCGTAGACGGTCTTGACCAGAGCGTCAGAGCCGGTATATTCCACCTCTTCATAAGAGGTGGCGGGAAGGACCTCCTGCATGGAGGCGGCGGTCTTTTCCTGATTGATGGCGGCGATGCGGCCGGCGGTGATATAATTCACCAGACCCAGCAGTCCGGCCACCACCACGGAGATCAGCAGCAGCGTTCCCGCCAGCTTCACGAAGTAGGACACGGAGGAGGTGTTTGCGGTTTGCGTCATTTGATCTCCGCCTCCTTCTTGGGCTTCACATATCCGAAACGCTTGGGTGTGCCGATCTTATCGAGCAGATAGACCGACACGTTCATAATCAGAATGGCGTAGGAGACGCCCTCTGCGTAGGATCCGAAGTAGCGGATGCCCATGGTGATCAGGCCGCAGCCGATGCCGTAGATGATCTGACCGGCCTTGGTCACCGGGGAAGTGGCGTAATCGGTGGCCATGAAGATGGCGCCCAGCATCAGACCGCCGGAGAGGACCTGATAGCCCGTCCACACCAGCCGGTCGTTCCCCTGGGGGAACAGAAACGCGATCACGGCCACGGTGGCCACATAGCTCACGGGGATCCGGGCGGAGATAATCTTCCGCACCAGCAGATACGCGAAGCCCGCCAGCAGCAGGATCGCGGAGGTCTCGCCCATGGAGCCGCCCACGCTGCCCACCAGACAGTCGATGAGCCGGTCCGCGGGGAGCGTGCCCTGATGGAGGGCGGCCATCGGCGTGGCGGCGGTTACCGCGTCGGCGTTGGAGCCGATCAGGTGCAGGGCCGTACCGATCTTGGGCCAGGTGGTCATCAGAACCGGGTAGGAAAACAGGAACGCCCGGCCCGCCAGGGCGGGATTGAGGAAGTTGCATCCGATGCCGCCGAAGAGCTGCTTGACCACGATGATGGCGAAGAAATCGCCGATGATGATGGCCCAGTAGGGAATCGTGGCGGGACAGACCAGTGCCAGAAGGATGCCGGTAACCACGGCGGAGCAGTCGCCGATGGTGGCGTCCTTCTTCAGGATCCGCCGGTAGAGATACTCAAATGCCACACAGGCCGCCACGCTCACCGCCATGACCAGCAGGGCGCGCAGCCCGAAGAAGTACATGGATCCCAGCATGGCGGGGATCAGCGCGATCACCACGTCCAGCATGATGGAGCGGGTGTTGTCCGGGGAATGTACGTGGGGCGAACAGGATATGGTCAGGTTGATGGTTTCGTTGTCCATGTGAACGCCTCCTTAACCTTTCTTGGCCGCAGCCGCACGGACCTTGGCCTTCGCGTTTTTGAAGCTCTGCACCAGAGGGATCCGGGCAGGGCAGATATAGGCGCAGGAGCCGCACTCGATGCAGTCGCCGATATTCCGGGCGTTGAGCTCGTCAATGTTGTCCTTCCGCTCCGCCTGGTAGAGATACAGAGGCATCAGATGCATGGGACATACTCCAACACAGCGTCCGCAGCGGATGCAGTGGGGATTTTTGACCTCCTGGTTATCCTTCTGAGAGAAGCAGGTAATGGCGTTGGTGCCCTTGATGACGGGGACGCTCAGGTCAAACTGGGCGATGCCCATCATGGGGCCGCCGGTGAGAACCCTGTAGGGGTCAGAGGCAAAGCCGTCCGCCGCGGCGATCAGGTCCGTATAGGGGGTGCCGATGGGTGCCAGATAGTTTTTCGGCGTCCGGATGGCGCTGCCGGTGACGGTGACCGCCCGCCGCACCAGGGGCAGGCCCAGATAGACCGCGTCATAGATGGCGGCGCAGGTGGCCGCGTTGAACACGCCGCAGCCCACGGCGGCGGGAAGACCGCCCGGAGGCACCTGCCGTCCGGTGATGGTCTGGATCAGCTGCTTTTCCGCGCCCTGGGGGTAGCGGGTCTTGAGAACGCGAACCTCGATCTCGCCGGGACACTGCTCCTTCAGAATGGAAATCGCAGTCTTTTTGTTGGTCTCAATGCCGATATAGCCTTTCTCCAGGCCGAAGATCTTCAGCAGGACCTTCAGACCCTCTATGACCCGCTCCGGAGTCTCCCGGAGAAGCCGGTCGTCGGATGTGATGTACGGCTCGCATTCCGCGGCGTTGACGATGATGGTGTCCAGCTTGCCGAGGCCGCTGGAGATCTTCACGTCTGTGGGGAAGGTGGCGCCGCCCATGCCGGAAATGCCGGCCTCGTGGATCAGCCTGGTCAGCTCCTCGCCGGAGAGGGCCTCCGGATCGGCAGGAGGGACGGCGTCGGGGCACCTGGTGTCCTGAAAATCGTTTTCAATGACTACGCTCATGACGTTGGTGCCGTTGGGATGTGGCCGGGGCTCCACCGCGACGACGGTTCCGGAGACGGATGCGTGGACCGGTACGCCCAGTCCGGTGGTTTCGCCGATCTTCTGCCCTACGGTGACGGAATCGCCTTTTTTGACCAGCGGAGCGCAGGGTGCGCCGATATGCATGGACATGGGGATGACGACCTGCCGGGGAGCGGGAAGCGGCTCAATGGCCTTTTCACTTGTCAGCGCTTTTCTGTCGTTGGGATGCACGCCGCCAAAAAAACCAGCCATGTGATTCACCTCTTTCAGTAGTATGTCGTGCTGTTTCTTCAGGGTTCTTTTGATTCAACCTGTATCATACCATACGGACGTTTGCTTTGTCTACTGGTGATTTATGCTGTTTTCGATAGGAATCGAATGCGGAAAGAGTTAAATTGAGCAAAATAAAAAACTTCATATTTACCCCTTGCATTTTCCGAAAAGCGGTGTTATAATCAGTTTCACACTGCGGGTGTAGTTCAATGGCAGAACATCAGCTTCCCAAGCTGAATACAGGGGTTCGATTCCCCCCACCCGCTCCATATGCTTTCGGAAGCGTAGCTCAGCTGGTTAGAGCGCACGGTTCACATCCGTGAGGTCGAGGGTTCGAGTCCCCCCGTTTCCACCACCCCCGCGAAATCGGATGATTTCGCGGGGCCTTTTTCTTTTTGGCCGGCACTGCCGGCAGCGTTCTGCAGAAAAAGGTTGCGTCCCCGGCCGGACCGGGGTATGATGGAGACGGGGATGCAGAGCGGCATCCGGAACCTAACTTTGAGGAGGACGACAGCATGAAACAGTGCAGGATCACCGTGCTCAAATGCACGCTGGATGAGGAACTGAAGGAAAAATACATACCGGATCCGGATTACGGCCTCTGTCCTTATTTCACGCCGGGACAGGTGTTCTTCAGCAAAAACGGAGAATGTCCGACGGGCTTTGGCTGCAGAATCGGATGGAAATCCATCCGGGAGGAGGCAGAAGGCATGACAAAACCGCAGCCGGCGTTCTTTGAAGGGCGGCCCCATGTGGTCTGCTGCAACGACGGCTGCCGGCCCGTGATCTTTCTATTGGAGCGTGTAGAAGCCGAGGCGTAAAGAATTCGGTAATCATACGGCGGCAGCTCGGTTCGGGGACTTGCTGGAGTATATCGGTTCGGCTGTGGCGCGGAGAAAATGAGGAGGGGAAGCGTGGAATTGTTAGAATTGTTTTTGTCCGAGTTTGAAGGATTATGCAGGATCCCCAGGCCCTCCGGAACGGAACGGGAGATCTGCGGGTATCTTGCCCGGCGGCTGACGGAGATGGGGTATTCGCCGGTCCAGGATGAACACTATAATCTCTTCTGCGATATTCCGCCCACGGAGGGTATCCCGGAAATGCCGCCGCTGGCCCTGCAGGCCCATACAGACATGGTCTGCGTGGGAGCAGAGAACTATGTGCCCGAACGGGATCCCATCCGCACGGAGATCCGGGACGGATGGCTCTGCTCCGACGGACGATCCACCCTTGGGGCGGACTGCGGCGCCGGTGTGGCGGCGATCATGGTGATCCTGCGGAGCGGGATGCCCCACGGGGCGCTGCGGCTGATTTTCACAGCCAATGAGGAGATGGGACTTGTAGGGGCGCGGCAGATGCAGGCGGACGTGGTGAGGGACTGCGTGGGCCTGATCAATCTGGACGGATTCCACGGAGACCGGGCGGTGATTTCCAGCGCAGGCGGTTACCGGCTGATCTTTCGGCGGAGCTGCCTGTGCTTCCCGCCGATGCTGGAGCATGCGTACCGGATCCAAATCGATGGCCTGCGGGGCGGCCATTCTGGCGATGACATCGGGGAGGGCAGGGCCAACGCGGCAAGGCTGCTTCTGTGGTTGCTTCAGGCCATCGAGGTACCCTATGAACTGGCGGAGATCGACGCCAGGGGCGCGTTCAATGTGATCAGGACCAGTGGTTCGGCTGTAATTGTCGCGGACAAAAAGAACGGGGCGGAGATGGAAAATATCGTGGCACTGTTCCGGCAGGGAATTCGGGAACTCTACCGGGAGACGGACCCGGACATCCGGATCCGAGTGGAGGAGACCGAGCTTCCTGCGACGGTGTTTCCGGTGGAGGAGCGGGACAATTTCCTGGCGCTGGCCGGGATCATCCCCTGCGGGATCGACGAGATGCATCCCATCTGCCCGGACTGCGTGGGTTCCTCCGGAAATCTGGCCAGCTTTTACGCGTCTGGAGGGGAGCTGGAACTTCGTTCCTTTCTGCGGAGCTGCTCCAATCAGTATCTGGACGAGCACGGGGCTTATTACCGGGAGGTCGGCCGGAGTTTTGGGTATGAGGAAGAGGAAATGCGGTATCCGGCCTGGCCGGGGGACGCGGAGAACCCCATGGCGAAGCGTTGTATCGACATCGCGGCCCGGCAGGGGAGGCATATGGAGATCGGCGCCGTCCATGCGGGACTGGAGACATCTGTGTTCCATATGCTCCGGCCGGAGATGCCAGTGATTTCCCTGGGCGGGGATGTGCTGGATCCCTACACCGTGCGGGAGCGGCTGCGGCTTTCTTCCGCGGCGGAACTGATCGAACTGCTGCGGGAAATGGTGGTGCCGCTGCCTGTCGGGGAGGATTGACAAAACGGTGGGGCCTGTGTTAAGATGTGGCATTACTTTTTAGGAGCGTATGCATATGGCCATGGAAAACGAAAAAATGGTGCCCAGCATCGACAGCTCCCTGCGCCACATCCTGAGGATGCCGGCGGAGTGCTACGCCTGCAGCGGCATCGTGATCAACGGCAGGCGGATCAAATCGCTGGTGTTTACGACAGACCTGGCGATCATCAAGAACTGTGACGCGGATGCGGTGTTCGCGGTCTATCCCTTTACGCCGCAGCAGTCGATCTCCAACGCGATCATCAATGCCGCCCATGTTCCCGTGTTTTGCGGGATCGGCGGAGGCACAACGAAGGGCCTCCGGACGATCTCCCTGGCAAAGGACGTGGAGTGCCAGGGCGCCATGGGAGTCGTGCTCAACGCGCCGATCTCCAACGTGAATCTGGCGGCGGTCAGCCGGGCGGTGGATATCCCCGTGATCATTACGGTGGTCAGCGCCAATACAGACATCCGCGGTCGGCTCCGCTCCGGTGCGGACATCCTGAATGTGGCGGGCGGACCACAGACGCCGGAGATCGTGGCGGAGATCCGGGAACAGTTCCCCGAGACGCCAATCATCGCCAGCGGCGGCAACAGGCCGGACACCATCCGCCGTACCATTGAGGCCGGCGCCAATGCGATCACCTATACGCCGCCCTCCACTAAAGAGCTGTTCAGCGCCATGATGGCAAAATACCGGGAGATGTAAACAGCAGCGCCTCCTTCTTTGGAGGCGCTGCTGTTTTTGAAATAGGGGATGCCTTGGTTATTTCGCGTGATAATACTTCCCGCGGCGGGCCTTCCGCCTGCGTTTCCGGATGCTGTATCCGATGAGGACTGCCAGCACGGCGGCCACAATGACCAGGAATGTCACCAGCATTCCGGTGGTGCTGCCGCCGCCGGTCTTGACCTCCAGCCACAGGGAGTCCATGAGCTGGTTCGTCTCCTGAGGCAGATACAGGAAAGATTCGGAATTGGCCAGCACTTCCGCGCTGGGATAGGCGATCTCATTTTCCGCCATCTCCGGATCCATGTATTCCTTGGCGGCGGTTTCCGGAGCGGAATAACCCAGATAGTCCAGATTCTCGCCGCAGATTGCGGGGTCCAGCAGGAAATTGATGTAGGCTTCAGCCTCGGCCTTGTGTTCGGCGGAGGTGGGGATCATCATGCAGTCGATGAAGAGGTTGAAACCCTCCTCCGGGAAGTAGAATTCCAAATCCTCGTTCTCCTCCTGCATCATCAGGAAGTCGCCGGCGTAATAGGGGGCGATCCAGGCCTCCTCACCGATCATTTTGTCGTAGATCTGATCCATCACGTATTGCTGGATCACCGGCTTCTGAGGGGCCAGCAGCTCCGAACAGGCCCGGAGCTCCGACTCGCTGGTGGTGTTCAGGGAGTACCCCAGAGAGGACTCGGCGATGGCGAAGGCGTCCCGATTGTTGTCGAACATCAGGATCTTCCCGGCGTACTTGGAATTCCAGAGCAGATCCCATCCGCCGATGTCGGCCGGATCCACGTATTTGGTGTTGTAGATCACGCCGGTGGTGCCCCAGGTATAGGGGACGGAATAGCGGTTGTCGGGATCGTAGGCGGTATTCTTATAGGCTTCGTCGATGTAGGCGTAGTTGGGGATGTTGCCGAAGTCGATCTCCTGAACCAGATCCTCGGCAATGAGCCTGCCGGCCATATAGTCCGAGGGGACGATGATGTCATAGGTGGAGCCGCCGGTCTTGAGCTTGGTGTATAGGCTCTCGTTGGTGTCGAAGGTCATGTAGTTGACCTTGATGCCTGTGGCTTCGGTAAAGGCGGCATTCACGTCGATGTAGCCGTCGGTGCCGTCGGAGATATACTGGCCCCAGTTGTAGACGTTGATGGTAACGTCAGAGTCGGCTGCGGATGCGGGCGTGGTCAGGGCCCCGGCGGCAAAGGGAAGCGCCAGAAGCACGGCGAGCAGCACGCATACGGTTCTGCGGAGCAGGGTCATGACGCACCCCCCTTTCGGATCTGACGCTGCCGGGCGTCCCGAAGCTGCAGCAGATTCATCAGGACCATCAGCAGCAGGATCACCAGGAACAGCAGCGTAAAGAGCGCGTAGATCTTCGGCTGCAGGGGCTTTTTCGTGTAGTTGTAGATCTCCACCGGCAGGGTCACGAAGTTCGGCCCGTAGACAAAATAGGAGATCACGAAATCGTCCAGACTCATGGTAAAGGCCATCAGCGCGCCGGAGATGATGCCGGGCATGATCTCATGGATCACCACCCGGAAGAAGGCTTTGACAGGCGTGCAGCCCAGATCCAAAGCGGCTTCCTCCAGATCGGGATCCATCTGGGTGAGCTTCGGCATGACGGACAAAATCACATAGGGCATGTCGAAGGTGATATGGGCGATGAGCAGTGTGCCGAAGCCCATGATGCTGTTGCGCCGGAGCATGACGCCGGCAAAGGCGAACAGCAGCGCCAGAGAGACGCCGGTGACGATATCCGGGTTGGTCATGGGGATATTGGTCAGCGCCATGGCCATGGCCTGAGGACGGCGGCGCATGTTGTGGATGCCCACTGCGGCCATGGTGCCGAGGATCGTGGAGATCAGGGCGGCCACAACGGCGATGATAATGGAGTTGCCCAGCAGGGGAAGGAGCGTGCTGTCCCGGAACAGCTCGCCGTACTGCCGGAAGGTGAATCCGGTAAAGGCGCCGATGTCAGAGCCTTTGTTAAATGAGGCAACGGCCAGAACGATCATCGGAAGATACAGGAACAGGAACACGACGACCGTGAAGATGCGGGTAAAGCGTTTCACAGCGGCATCATCTCCTCTCCGATATCATCACTGGAGAAGTGATTCATGACGCCCACGCAGATCAGCACCATGACCATGAGGATCAGGCTCAGCGCCGCACCCAGGTTGGGATTGTAGGCAGTTTTGAACTGGCTTTCGATGACGTCGCCGATGAGGACCGTGCCGGTGCCGCCCAGCTTCTGAGAGATGTAGAAGGTGGACACGGCCGGTACGAACACCATGGTGATGCCGGAGACGATGCCGGGAATGGACAGGGGCAGAGTCACCCGGCGGAACACCTGGGCGCCGCTGCAGCCCAGATCCTGGGCAGCCTCCTCCAGCTTCGGATCGATCTTCAGAATGACCGTATAGAGCGGGGTGATCATATAGGGCAGATAGTTGTAGACCATGCCCAGAATCACCGCGCCGTTGTTCCGAACCAGGGGAAGGGGACCGATTCCCAGAAGGCTCAGGGCGTGGTTGAGAATGCCGGTGTCCTCCAGCAGTGCAACCCAGGCCAGAGTGCGGAGCAGGAAGCTCATGCACATAGGCAGCATGACCAGCATGCTGAGAAACCGCCGCCAGGTCTCTCCCACGGAGGCGATGCAGTAGGCCACGGGATACCCAATGACCAGACAGATCATGCAGGCGATGGCAGCCAGACCGATGGAGCGGAAAAAGATGGGCAGATAAATGCCGATTTTGGCCAGGTTGGACAGGGTAAAACTGCCGGTCATGGAGTCCGTGAAGGCGTAGTACACCACGATGCCCAGGGGAATCAGGGTAAAGACCACCATCCACAGCAGATACGGACCGGCCAGAAGCTTATTCTTCATCGGCTTCGCCCTCCGGATCCTCCTCCATTTCGTCATATTCGGCGCTGTAGGAACTGTAATCGCCGAACTGTTCGGAATACTGGCTCTTTTTCATGACGTGGATGGCGTCGGGATCCAGGCTGATGCCGATCACGTCGCCGATCTCGTGGAAGTCCGTGGTCTGGATAAGCCACTTAAAATCGCCCACGTCCACAAACGTGTCGTAGAAGGTGCCCTTGAAAATCACATTGGTGACGGTGGCGGACAGATAGCCGCCGCCGGGCGGTACGATGTCGATGTCCTCCGGCCGGATGACCACGTCCACAGGCTCGTTTTTCGCGAAACCCTTGTCCAGACATTGATACCGGTGACCGAAGAACTCCACTTCATAGTCCTTCCGCATGATGCCGTCGAGGATGTTGCTCTCGCCGATGAAGTCCGCTACGAAGGCGTTTTCCGGCTCGTTGTAGATGCTGACCGGGGAGCCGATCTGCTGGATGCAGCCCTTGTCCATGACCACCACGGTGTCGCTCATGGCAAGAGCCTCCTCCTGGTCGTGGGTCACGTAGATAAACGTGATCTCCAGGGCCTGCTGAATGCGTTTGAGCTCATTCTGCATGTCTTTTCGCAGCCGCATATCCAGCGCGCCAAGGGGTTCGTCCAAAAGAAGCACCTTGGGCTGGTTGACCAGCGCACGGGCGATGGCCACACGCTGCTGCTGTCCGCCGGAAAGGGAAGTGACCTTCCGGTTCTGGAATCCCCGCAGAGACACGATCTCCAGCATTTCCATGACGCGTCTGTCCACCTCCGGCTCCGGCAGCTTGCTCACGCGCAGGCCGAAGGCGATGTTGTCGTACACGTCCAGATGCGGAAACAGTGCGTATTTCTGGAATACCGTGTTGATCTTGCGGCGATAGGGCGGCACATCATTGATGCGCGCTCCATCGAAAAAGACATCTCCGGATGTGGGCGTCTGAAACCCGCCGATGATCCGCAGCGTCGTGGTCTTGCCGCAGCCGCTGGGACCCAGCAGGGTCAGAAATTCATGATCGTTGATCGTCAGACTGATGTTGTCGAGAACAGTCTCCCCGTCAAATTGCATGGACACATTCTGGAGACGAATGAGTTCTTTTGCCATTTATCCTCCCCCGTTCTTTTCCTTAAAAAAATACCGTGCCGTCCAGCGGCCTCAGCCGCCAAATGACACGGTTCAAGCATATTATATTTTTTTAGAGGGCGTTGTCAATAGGTTGAGGGGAGGAAAACAAAATTTTGTCAGAATCCATAAAAAACTCCCGGGACGGCAGGGATTTTGCCGTCCCGGGAGATAGAATCTGTTATTCAGTGCCGTCGGTCCTGGAATCATTCGGTGTGTCCGGCGCGGCAGGGGGGACCGGAGCGCGGGGAATTCCGGCGGCCGCTTTTTTCTTGAGGCTACGGCGCACCAGCAGCACGATCACAACTGCAATCACAGCCAGGATCAGCAGCACAGGGAGGGCGGCTACAAAGAACCGGAAGATGTCCTTGCAGGCTTCTCCCAGGAAACGCAGTGTGTCCATAAAGCCTTCACCGACCTGCTGCCAGTAGGTCTTCTCCTCCTCCGGTTCCGGAGTCAGGACCTTGACCTCCCGCAAATGCAGGGAAACGGAGCTGTAGGCCACCTGGTTGTCCCAGTTCCGCAGGGTGGAGGTCAGGTATTCCTTCTCATAGCGGATGTCGCTGAGGCGGCTCTCCACGGTGATCATATCCTCCACGGTATCCGCCTGTCCGAGGATCTCCAGCAGCCGTGTCTCCTCCACCTCATAGGCGGACAGCCGGGAGGCGGTGTCGGTATACTGGGCGGTGATGTTGTCGGCGTTGCTGGTGAGATAGGTCACATTGCCGACCTCGCTCAGAGCGGAGGTCATGGCGGAATAGCGGTCCTTCGGCACCCGCAGGGTAAAGTCTGCCGTGCGGCTGGAGCCGTAACCGTAATAGCTGTCGGTGAGGTTGTTTCCGGTGACGGAGGAGGTCTCCATAAACGCGCCGAATCGGTCCATCAGCGCGTAAACCGCATCCACACTCTCGTCAAATTCAGTGGTTTCCACCTCGGCGTAGGCGGAATAGATGATCTTTTCCGACAGATCCGCCGCTGCAGGCGTTCCTTCGGTGATGCCTTCGGCAGACTGGGCGTTTGAGGAAGCGCCTTCGCTTCCCGCCGCAGCCATGGGGGCTTCCGCTGCGTCGATATCCAGATAATCGTTGCCTGCGTAGTCCCAGTCGCCCATTTCAGCCTCTTCTGCGGCTGCCTCCATGGCAGGCGCATCGGCCGCATAATAATTCCCGGCCGGCGCGGATGCTCCAGCGCTGGAGCCGCAGGCCGCCAGAAGCAGGATCATCGCCAGCATCAGTGCCAGCACTCTGGTATTCTTTTTCATATGGATTCCTCCGTTCTTGTATGTTCGCCTTCACTCATAATGACGCGGAAAAAGCGGGTATGTTGCACACAGTATGAAAAAACCGACGACAGGAGGAAAAACGGGGCAGAGGAAAGCCGCCGGATCAGACGATGATAAACTGTTCCTTGGCGTACCGCCGCAATTCCTCCCGGGCCTCCGGATGGGCGATGCCGATCAGGGCCAGCGCCCGTTCCTTGACGCTGCGGCCCCGGAGATGGGCGATGCCGTATTCCGTCACCACATAGTCCACGTAGTTCCTGGGGATGGAGACGGCCGCTCCCGGCTTGAGCTGGGAGGCGATTTTGGAAACGCCCTTTTTGGTGGCGGCCTGGAAGGCCAGAACGCCCTTTCCGCCTTTGGAATGGAGCGCCCCGAAGGCGAAGCAGAACGCGCCGCCGGTGCCCGAAAACTGGGTGGGGCCGATGGACTCGGAGCAGACCTGCCCGGTGATGTCCATTTCGATGATGGTGTTGATGGAGACCAGATTGTCGTTTTTGGAGATCTCCGCCGGATTCACGGCCACCCGGGTGGGCTGGAGCCGCACGGCCGGATTGGTGGCCAGCGTGTCATAGAGCGCCAGGTCTCCACCGGCGAAGCAGCCGATATGCAGGCCCTTGTTGTAGTTCTTCCGGGCGCCGGTGATGACGCCTTTGCGGATCATCTCGCCCATGATGGAGGTGAACATCTCCGTGTGAAGGCCCAGATCCTTCTTGTCCATCAGGTGGTGTCCCACGGCGTTGGGCATGGAACCGATCCCCAGCTGGATGGTGTCCCCGTCCCGGACCAGCTCCGCCACGTTTTCTCCAATTTTTTCCTCGATGTCGGTGGTCTCCGCGTCCGGGACGATCAGGGGCGGATAGTCCACCTCCATCAGCACGGTCACGTCCCGGATGTTGATCCGCAGGCCGCCCTTGACCCGGGGAAGACGGGGGTTGACCTCCAGAATGATGGTGTCGCAGGTGGGGAAGCAGTCGCTCTCCCACATGTTGGTCAGGCCCACGCAGAAATATCCCCGCTCGTCCATGGGGCTTACCGCCGCCACGAATACGTTCCTCGGGCGATACTGGGCCATGAAGCTGCCGTAATCGCAGATGTCCGAGGGGACAAAGCTGACATTCCGGTTTTTCTGACCCTCCATCAGCGTGCGGCCGTAGAGGAAAGTGGTGAAGCTGATGTGCCCGTTCATGGCGGGGTCGGTGACGCACTGAAAGTTTCCCTCGTGACCCTTGATGCAGTGGACGTCCTCCACAGAGGGCGCGATCTCATGGAGATGCTCCAGAACGGTGTTGGGCTGGTTGCCGTCTCCCGCGAAGCAGACCCGGGCGTGGGAGTGGATGGCCTTCAGGCAGTCGTTCAGTGTGCCTTTTTTCTGTGCATACAGGGCCTCAAACTCTGTCATGGCGATCCCTCCTTAAATATAGTACTGTGCCTTGGCGTAGGCACGCAGTTCATCCCGGACCGCCGGGTGGGCGATGGTGATGAGCTGCTCCGTGCGCTCCTTGACGCTGCGGCCCTTCATCCGCGCAACGCCGTATTCGGTGATGATATAGTCCACGTAGTTCCGGGGAATGGTCACGGCGGCGCCGGGACTGAGCTGGGGGCGGATCTTGCTGATGCCCTTCCGGGTCATGGAAGGGAAGCAGAGGATGCTCTTTCCGCCCTTGGAATGGATGGCTCCCAGAGAGAAGCACAGGTTTCCGCTGGAGCCGGAGATCTGCCTTGTCCCGATGGATTCGGAGCAGACCTGACCGGTCAGATCCATCTCCACCAGAGTGTTGATGGCGATCATATTGTCCATGCCGGAGATCACGGCGGGATCACAGACATAGCTGGCCGGCCGGATGGCGACTTTGGGATTGCATGCAAGGGCATTGTAGAGCTTCTGCTCACCCCAGGCGGCAGAGGCCACTGCAAGACCGTGGTCGATGTTTTTGTGTTCGCCGGTGATGATCCCGGCTTTGATCAGGTGCCCAACGCCAGTATTGAACCATTCCGTATGGAGTCCCAGTTCCCGGTGATCCATAAGCCGTTCGGCGATGGCGTCAGACAGGGTTCCGGTGCCCAGTTCCAGACAGTCACCGTCGGAGACGATGTCCGCGATATAGTCGGAGATCCGGGCCTCCACCTCCGTGGGCGGTTCCTCCCGGCGTTCCGGAAGAGGATAGGTGGATTCATGAAAGGCAGTTACGTCGCTGATGTGGATGTCCAGTCCGCCGGGGAGCCGGGGAAGATTCTCGTTGACCTCCAGAATGATCTTCTGCGCGGTCTTCAGGCACTCTTCCTCCCACATGAGGTTCATACCCACCTGGAAGAAGCCCTGTTCATCCATGGGACTGACTGCAGCGACAAATACATTGGTCGGCTTGTGCTCCGATACAAAACGGGCGTAGTCGTGCATATCGCAGACGATGTGACTGGTGTTTCCGTGTTTCATGCCCTCCATAAAGGCCTCGCCGTAGAGAGGGGAGCCGGTGTTGATGTGGCCGTTCATGCCTGCGGCCCGGACGAACTCATAGTCGCCGGAGCGGGATTTGATGCATTCCACGTCGGTGACTCTGGAGGCCACAGTATGGAAGCGGCTCATAAAGGCCGCCGGCTGGTTGCAGCCGCCCGCGAAACAGATGTGATCGCCTGATTCGATCAGGTCCAGGCACCCCTGCAGATCGGTCTTTTTGTTCTGATACAATTCGTTCATGCAGCTTGGCCTCCTTTCAGTGGTCCTTGCCGATTTTCTCCAGCAGCTTGAGCAGCGTTCTGCGCTCCGCCGCGGTGAGCGGCTTCATAATGATCTCGTCGGATTCCAGAATGGCTTCGTTGAGAACTTCGGCAAACTGCTCCCCCTTCTCTGTAGCCTGAAGCCGGTAGCTCCTGGCGTCCGAGGGATCCATATTCCGCTCGACATATCCCTCCCGTTCCAGAAATGAGATGATCTTGGACACACCGGGGTTGGAGAGATACAGGTATTTTTCGATGGTGCGCTGATTGACGGGACGGATCTTCCCGAAACCCGCGATATAGATCAGACTCATGGCCTGATACATGTTGACGCCATGCTTTTTCAGCGCCTCGCCGTGGGCCCAGGTGACAAGCCATTCCATCTTGCGGAGTCGGCTCGTGAGACTGTCCGGAGCGGCGGTGGCGGCTGTGGCGGGAGTGCCGGCGGTTTCCATGGAAATCTCCCCAATCTATAATCAGTAATGTATAATAAAATTATAGCATGGGCCGAAACTGCCGTCAAGGAGACCCGGAGGAATCCGGATCTCGGCCGGATTTCTTTTCGGAAGAATGGTTGACGGATGAAAGTTTGTGCCGTATAATAATCGCAGGTAAAAAAAGGCCCCTGCTACGGGGGACAAAAAATGGAGGTATACGAATGAAAGATATTTATGTTGTGAGCTGCTGCCGTACGGCCGTAGGTTCCATGGGCGGCAGCCTGAAGAATACGCCCGCTCCCGAGATGGGCGCTATCGTCATCAGAGAGGCGATCAAGCGCGCCGGAATTGACGCCAGCGCTGTGGACGAGGTCATGATGGGCAACGTCCTGACTGCGGCTCTGGGTCAGAACCCCGCCCGTCAGGCTGCTGTGAAGGCTGGTGTGCCCCTGTCCGTGCCCGCCTACACCATCGGCATGGTCTGCGGTTCCGGCATGAAGGCCGTCATCGAGGCCGGCCGTACCATCGCTTCCGGCGACGCCGACATCATCGTTGCCGGCGGCATGGAGAACATGTCCGCGGCTCCCTATGCGCTGCCTGATCTGCGCTACGGCAAGAAGATGGACGTTGCCATGGGCACCCAGGGCCTGGTTGATACCATGGTCAAGGACGGCCTGTGGGATGCCTTCAACAACTATCACATGGGCACCACCGCTGAGAACATCTGCGATGTGTGGGGCATCACCCGGGAAGAGCTGGACGACTTCGGCTACGCTTCCCAGTGCAAGGCCCGCGCTGCCATTGAGTCCGGCCGTTTCGAGGACGAGATCGTTCCAGTTCCCGTGAAGGTCAAGAAAGAGATCGTGGAGTTCAAGGTGGACGAGTTCCCCCAGGCCAACCCCAACCGGGAGAAGATGGGCAAGCTGAAGGGCGCCTTCAAGCTCTCCGCTGACAATGCCTTCCAGGCCAACGGCGGCACCGTGGAGGACACCTTCGCCGCAGCCAAGTGCGAGCCCAAGGAGACCGACGGCTCCCTCCGCGTCACTGCCGGTAACGCATCCGGCGTCAACGACGGCGCTGCCGCCATCGTGCTGGCTTCTGCCGAGGCCGTTGAGAAGTACGGCCTGAAGCCCATGGCCAAGCTGCTGTCCTGGGGCCAGGGCGGCGTGGATCCCAAGATCATGGGCACCGGCCCCATTCCCGCTTCCCGCCAGGCCATGAAGAAGGCCGGCCTGACCATCGAGGACTTTGACCTGATCGAGGCCAACGAGGCCTTTGCGGCCCAGTCCATCGCCGTGGCCCGCGAGCTGGGCTTCGACATGAGCAAGGTCAATGTCAACGGCGGCGCTATCGCCATCGGCCATCCTGTCGGCGCTTCCGGCGCCCGGATCATCGTCACCCTGCTGCATGAGATGCAGAAGCGGGACGAGGCCAAGAAGGGCCTTGCCACCCTGTGCATCGGCGGCGGCATGGGCGTTGCCACCATCTTCGAGAAGTGCTGAGAAGATAACAATAACTGAAAAGGAGCCGGGGTTTTCCCGGCTCCTTTTTTCGCGGATCCCGAACAGAAAAGGCCCCGGCAGTTCACAGGACTGCCGGGGCCTTCAGTTTCGGGTCGGGTTACGCCTTGGGGGCGACGGTCAGCGTGCCGTCTGCGTTCTTGGTGACTACGCCATTGACGGTGCAGCCTTCGCCTACGGTGAGCTTGTTGATGATGCCGGGAGCGGTGACGTTCCACACGGCGCCGTCGGAGAGGGTGACCTCAACGGTGTTGTCGCCGTTGAAGAAGTTCCGGTTCTCCACATGGGCCAGATAGTAGAACTCCTTGATGGTGAAGTGGGTATTCTGCTTGCCGTTCTCGTCGATGTGACGGGTCTCGGTGGCGGAGATGGCACCGTTGAGGACAGCACCCTTGCCCAGATTCACGAACAGGGGCTTCGCGGACTGGCCGTAGTAGCCGGAGCCGTTAAAGACGTTGCCGTTGAGGGTCACGTCCGTGGCATTGAGGAAAGTATCGGGCTTGGCCGGAGCGCCCATGCCACCGGGGCCGCCAGGACCGCCGGGACCACCGGGACCGCCAGGACCGCCAGGACCGCCGGGACCGCCAGGACCGCCGGGACCGCCGGGACCGCCGGGACCACCAGGACCCTCAGGCTTGGGCATCTTGGAGGAGATGTTGCCGTTCTCGGAGGGCCATCCCTCGGCCTCGTTGAACTCGGTCTTGAAGGCCATACCGTTGGGGCCCATATCCACGCCCACCAGGCTGTCGTCGTCATCGATCATCTGGAGGATTACACCGTTGCCGGTCTTGAGGACCGCGCCGTCGGAGACCTCGCAGGTGACGCCGCCGGCCTTGAGCATGAACACGGCGTTGCCCGCGTCCACCTCGGTGCCCTCGGTGTAAACGATCTTGCCGTCGCCGTGGGCCATGACGCCGAACTCACCCTCGATGCGGGTGATGCGTCCCTTGCCGGGGGCTTCGTAGACGGTCTCGCCGGTGACGGGGGAGACGAACTTGACGGCGCCCTTGGAGGACTTATAGATTCCGGTGCCGCCGCGGAGGACAGCGCCCATGCAGCCGACCTTGATGTCCACGCCGGAGAACTCCTCATAGGCGTTGCCGATGATGTAGGAGCCGTATCCGGAGCCGTACTTCACCGCGTAGGGATCTCTGGTGTCGGAGAAGGGGATGTCCTCACCCAGCAGGATCATGTCAGAGTCCGCTACATACAGGTGCATATTCTGACCTGCATCCGTGGACAGAACGCCCCACTGGTTGGACTTGAAACTGGTGTTGACCACATAAGCGGTGCCACGGTCGCCCTCCAGATTGATGCCGCGGGCGTTGCCGCCGATGCCCAGCACCCAGGGGGGAGCCACCATGGTCTTCTGGTTGGCGGAGTTCACATAGCCGTCATAGAGCCGGCCACCGTGGACCGCCACGTTGCAGTTTTTAAACAGGACCTCAGACCGCTCGTCGCTGAAGGCGGCGGGCTTTGCCACACCCACGGACTTGATGTAGGTGTTCTCTACGGTGATCTTAGAATCCTTCAGGGCGGTGATCACGGAACCGTAGCCGGAGAAGTCGCAGACGTGCTTGCCGTCAGACTTGGTGTCGAAGGTCAGCTGGGAGTTGCGGATGGCATACTTGCCGCCCACGGCCACCACAGCGGAGAAGTCGTCAGAGGTGGAGCGGATCTGGACGCCGTCCATGGCCTCTGCGGTGACGGAGCCGCCCTGGATGGCAGCCTTTACGGAATTGGCCTCGTCCACGCCGTTGGCGTTCACCATAACGGCGGCCCGGTAGGGCTCGATGCCCCGCTGACCAAAGCTGCAGGGCTGCTCGGTCATAGGATCGGTGACGATGAATTCCGCACTGTCGGGATATTCCTGCCCCGGCACATAGGAAACTTCCACGCCATCGACAAGTACTGTGACCAGCTTGCCCTCAGGAGCTTCAAATGTTTTCATGAGGATTCTCCTTTACGTTTAGATTCCGGCGGAGCCGGCAGAAGCCGTTACGACTTCTAACAGTATTTAGTATACAGTCTAAAGAGGAAAAAGGCAAGAAATGAAAGGGGCCGATTTGATTGGTTTTTCATCCGTATGTGCCCTGAAAAAAGGCGTCCGGAGGATTCTCCGGACGCCTTTGCATTCAGTTGGGAACTACGGCGGTGACAGTTTCGTCCTCTGTGGTGCGAAGCGTGGTCACGATGAAGCCATCAAAGTACAGTGTGCCGATTCGATCTGTATCGGGGTCGCCCTCGACCACATCCTCGTAGTCGGAGCTGTAAGGGTAGCCCAGTTCCGCAATCAGAGAGGAGAGGGATTTTCCTACATAGGCGCTGGCATCGGAAATGGTTGCCGTGGAGGCCGGAGCCGGAGGGGAAATGGCGGGACTGCTCACAGGCTCGTCGGAGCCGGAGGGCACAGCGCTGACCGGGGTATCGGAGCCGCTGGGGCGCGGGGAAGTGTTAGGGGAAGCGGACGCACCCGGGGAAACGGGGGTGTCCGGGGAGACAGCCGGCGCAGCGCTGGCCGGAGTCCTCGTAACGGGAGCGGCAGTTTGAGAGGGAGAAGCGGGCCGCGTGGTGACTGGGGCCGAACTGGGAGAGGGAGACGGCTGGATCGAGGTCGCCATATCTCCTTCGATCACGATTCCCGTGGAGGTCACAGGAGCGTCCTGAGAGACCGCGGCAGGCGGGTTCTCTCCGCCGGGAACTGTCTGACCCATAGAGGGCTGGGCAGAGGGATCAATCTGAAAACCGAAGACTTCAATTCCGTCCGGGGCGGAGGATACCGCAGAGGTGTCTCCGCAGGCGCACAGCAGCAGCGCGGTCAGGACTGCCAGAATCAGAACCGCAACATGAAACTTTTTCATAAAGACCGCTCCTTTCCAAGGTGATGCATAAAGGTATGGTAGGATTATAGCACAAGAAACCCGGTTTGAACAGACTAAAAATGAAAAAAGTGTAACAAAAGATAGACAAAAATCTTTCTGATTCGACAAACAGAGTGCGGGCGAAGGCCCCGCACTCTGTTATACAAGCTGATAAGTTATATAAGCTGATGAAGCTGTTCGATAAAGGCGGCGGTATCCGGCGCTTTGAAGAGGGCAGAGCCGGCCACCAGGACGTTGGCGCCTGCCTCCACGCAGATCCGGGCGGTCTCCGGATTGACACCGCCGTCCACCTCCAGCTCCGTGCCGGGGCTGCGCACGTCAATGATCTTCCGCAGAGCGCGGACCTTGGGCATCATGTTCTCCATGAATTTCTGGCCGCCGAAGCCCGGCTCCACCGTCATGATCAGGATCATATCCATGAGATCCATATAGGGATCGAGCGCCTGCACCGGCGTGTTCGGCTTGATGGAAACCGCCGCCCGGACGCCCTTTTCACGGATCAGCCGGAGTGCCTCCAGATTGTGCTCCTCCGTATCCGCCTCCGCATGAATGGTCAGAATATCCGCGCCGGCATCGCAGAACCGCTCCACATACCGGAGCGGACGGTCGATCATCAGATGTACGTCCAGCGGCAGATCAGTGATTTTCCGGATGGCGGCCACCACGGGAATGCCGATGGTGATGTTGGGCACAAAAATGCCGTCCATGACGTCGATATGGATATAGTCCGCGCCGGCCTCGGCTACATGGCGGATGTCCCGTTCCAGGTTGACGAAATCCGCGGACAGAATGGAAGGTGCGACTTTCTGCATGATAGAATCCTCCTGATGATCCGATTATCCGAATGTGGCGGTGGCCGGTACGATCCGGACGGTATAGCCCTGATCCTCCATGGCCTGCACAATGGCGTTCTTATGGTCGTTGCCGAAGGCCTCCAGCGTTACCCGGAGCTCCACCTCCGCCTGACGGTTTATGGAGACGAATTGGTTGTGCTCGAGCTTGATGATGTTGCCTTGCTGCTCGGCAACGATCCGGGCGATGTTCAGCAGCTCGCCGGGCTGATCGGGAAGCATCACCGAGAAAGTGAATACCCGGCCCCGGTGGATCAGACCGTGCTGGATCAGGGAGCTCATGGTGATCACGTCCATGTTGCCCCCGCTGAGGATGGGAACCACGAATTTGCCCCTGCAGTCCAAATGGCGCAGGGCGGCTACGGTCAGAAGGCCGGAGTTCTCCACCACCATCTTGTGTTTTTCCATCATATCCAGGAAGGTCTCCACCAGCTCGTCGTCGCTGATGGTGATGATCCCGTCCAGATTCTTCTGGACATAGGGGAAGACCTTGTCCCCAACGGTTTTCACCGCCACACCGTCGGCGATGGTGTTGACTGTGGGCAGCGTCACAGGGCCGCCCTGCTCCAGCGCAGCCTTCATGGAGGCGGCGCCGTCCGGCTCAACGCCGTATACCTTGACGTTTGGGTTGAGCAGCTTGGTCAGCGTCGCCACGCCCGCGGCCAGTCCGCCGCCGCCAATGGGCACCAGGATCATGTCCACGTCCGGCAGATCTTTGAAGATCTCATAGGCGATGGTTCCCTGGCCGGTGGCCACGGTGAGATCGTTGAAGGGATGGATATAGGTCAGGCCCTGCTCCTCAGAGAGACGGGCGGCCACTGCGGCGGATTCGTCAAAGCAGCTGCCCTCCATGAGGACGGTGGCACCGTAGTCCTTGGTGTTGTTGACCTTTACCAGGGGCGTGGTGGTGGGCATAACAATAGTGGCGGGTACGCCGGCGCGCTGGGCGGCAAAGGCCACGCCCTGAGCGTGATTGCCGGCGGAGGCGGTGACCAGTCCCCGGGATTTTTCCTCCTCGGTCAGCGTGGAGATCTTGAAGCAGGCGCCCCGGACCTTGTAGGCGCCGGTGACCTGCATGTTCTCTGGCTTGAGGTAGACGTTGGCACCGCACTGCTTAGAAAAATGCGGACTGTACACCAGACTGGTGTCAGCAAGAATGCCGGACAGGAGATCCCTGGCCTGGCGGAATTCGGTCAGTGTAAGCATGAATGGAAGAACCTCTTTTCCATGACTGTTTTAGACGGTTTATATATAATAGTATGTTTTTCGGGGCGTGTCAACTTGCAGGCCGATTATTCTTGACAGGATAACCGGAATGCGGTACAATGAACACAATAAAAGGTGAATGTGATTGAATCGAAAGACTGCTGAACATGTAACTGAAAGTTACTATTTCGGAGGGCTTCCGATCCATCCAACGGACACGAAAACAATAAAGGAGAGATCGCCATGGATGAAAAGATTCCCGAACTGACTTTGACCCCTGATCTGACCGCCGCTCCCGAGGTGGAGCTGGTCGTGCCGGAAGAACCCAAGCCCGCCCCGGAGGCCGGCCCGGATCTGTCCGCGCTGACGCCGGCGGAGCAGAAAGTGGTGCTGGATTTTGCGGATAAGATCGACCTGACCAATACGGGTCTGGTGCTGCAGTACGGCGCCGCCGCGCAGAAAAATATTGCCGATTTCTCCGGCGCAACGCTGAACTCTGTCCGGACCAAGGATATGGGCGAGCTGGGCGACATGGTGACTTCCCTGGTGGCGGAGTTGAAGGGATTCTCCCCCGCGGAGGAGGAGAAGAAGGGCCTGCTGGGCGTATTCAAGAAGGCGTCCACCAATCTCCAGACCCTGCGGACCCGCTATGACAAGGCCGAGGCCAATGTGGATAAGATCGCCGAGCAGCTGGAGGGGCACCAGGTGGTGCTGATGAAGGACATCGCGCTGCTCGATCAGATGTACGACAAAAATCTGGACTATTTCAAGCAGCTGACCATGTACATCCTGGCCGGTGAAAAAAAGCTGGCGCAGGAGCGTGCCACCACCCTGCAGGAGCTCTATGACCACGCCAAGGCCACCGGCCTGCCGGAGGACGCTCAGAAAGCAAACGACTACGCCGCCATGTGCGACCGGTTCGAGAAGAAGCTCCATGATCTGAAGCTGACCCGGCAGATCTCCATCCAGATGGGTCCCCAGATCCGCATGATCCAGAACAACGATACGCTCATGACAGAGAAGATCCAGACTTCCCTGGTCAACACCATCCCCCTGTGGAAGAGCCAGATGGTCCTGGCGCTGGGCATTACCCATTCCAAGCAGGCGATGGAGGCTCAGCGGGCGGTCACCGATATGACCAACGAGCTCCTGAAGAAGAACGCAGATATGCTGAAGGTGGCCACGGTGGAGACCGCCAAGGAGTCCGAGCGGGGGATCGTGGACATCGAGACCCTTCAGCACACCAACCAGCAGCTGATCTCCACGCTGGATGAAGTGGTGCAGATCCAGGCGGACGGCCGTCAGAGACGGCAGGAGGCCGAGGTGGAGCTGCGGCGCATCGAGGGCGAACTGAAGCAGAAGCTTTTGGAGGTCCGCAACTGAACCGGAACCCATTGACGGGAGCGGCATCGCCGCTCCCGCCTTTATTTTGACAGCTCCACGATCCGCACGGGACCGTCAGGTTTCTGGACCCGAAGAAAGTACAGCGTGTCCGGCTGAAGCGGCCCAAACCAGAATCGGCCCAGCGCGTCGGTGACCGTATACTGGAGGAGGCTGCCGGTCTCCTGGTCCGTCAGCAGTACCAGCGCGCCCTCCACCGGTCCACGATCCTCCGTCACATGGCCGGCGATCAGGGCCTCCTGGGGCGGGGGCAGGGGAACAGCAGTCTCGTCCCGCTCTCCCGGGCCGGGCTTGATATAGAACTCATAGCTTCGCATGATATGCCTCCTTTTTGGGAAAATCTACTTCATCCTATGCGAAAAAAGGGAAAGTGCTCTTGAAGCAGCGGGGAAAGTATGCTAATATAAGCGGTACGAGACGAACGGCCCCGGGCCGCGAAAGGATGAAATACAATGGCAAAAGAGAAGAAACAGGTGGAGCAGATCACTGATATGGAAGTGGACTTTGCCAAGTGGTATACCGATGTGTGCACCAAGGCAGAGCTCATCGACTATACCAGCACCAAGGGCATGTTCATTCTGCGGCCCTACGGCTACGCCATCTGGGAGAATATCCAGAAGGAACTGGACGCCCGGTTCAAGGAGACCGGCCATGTAAACGTGGCCATGCCCATGCTGATCCCCGAGAGCCTCCTGCAGAAGGAGAAGGATCATGTGGAGGGCTTCGCCCCCGAGTGCGCCTGGGTCACCCACGGCGGCAGTGAAAAGCTGGAGGAACGGCTCTGCGTCCGTCCCACCTCCGAGACCCTGTTCTGCGACCACTGGTCCCACATCGTCCATTCCTGGCGGGATCTTCCGCTGCTGTATAATCAGTGGTGCAGCGTCCTGCGTTGGGAAAAGACCTCCCGTCCTTTCCTGCGTCACCGGGAATTCCTGTGGCAGGAGGGCCATACCCTCCACGCTACCGCGGAGGAGGCCATTGCTGAGACGGAACAGCAGCTGGAGACCTACGCGGATCTGTGCGAGAACGTGCTGGCCATGCCGGTGGTCCGGGGCCAGAAGACCGACAAGGAAAAGTTTGCCGGTGCGGAGCGCACCTACACCATCGAGTGCATGATGCACGACCGGAAAGCCCTTCAGGGCGGCACCAGCCACTATTTCGGCGACGGCTTTGCCAAAGCCTTTGACATCTCTTATACGGACAAGGAAAACAAGCTGCAGGCACCCCACGAGACTTCCTGGGGGCTGTCTACCCGCATCATCGGCGGCCTCATCATGACCCACGGTGACAACCGGGGCCTGGTGCTGCCCCCCAGAATCGCGCCCACCCAGGCGGTGGTGATCCCCGTGGCCATGCACAAGGAAGGCGTGCTGGCGGCAGCGGAGGGACTCTACGAGCGGTTGAAGACTGCCGGCATCCGTGTGAAGATCGACGACAGCGAACAGTCCATGGGATGGAAGGCCGCCGAATATGAGATGAAGGGTGTGCCGCTCCGGGTGGAGATCGGGCCCAAGGATATGGAAAAGGAGCAGTGCTGCATCTGCCGCCGGGATTCCGGCGAGAAGGTGTTTGTGCCCCTGACGGAGCTGGAGACCGAAGTGGTCCGACTGCTGGAAGAAGTGCACAAGGGCCTGTATGAGCGGGCTGCGAAGAATCTGGCCGACCATACCTATCCCGCGTTCTCCCTGGAGGAGGCCAAACAGATCCAGGAGGAGAAGGGCGGCTTCATCAAGACCATGTGGTGCGGCGAGCTCCAGTGTGAACTGGACATGAAGGAGAAGGCGGGCATGACCTCTCGGTGCATCCCCTTTGTTCAGGAGCATCTGGCGGATACCTGTCCCATCTGCGGGAAGCCGGCCAAGCACATGATCTACTGGGGCGTGGCGTATTAAGTAATAAATAAGAGTGAAGAGTGAAAAGAGGATCATGGGAAAGAACCGGGAAATCACGATCGCGGTGCACGGCATCGGATATGAGGAATTTGCGTCGCTGAAATGGCGGCAGTTTCTGCGGGGGTTCTCCCTGGCGGTAGCGGTGCTGGTACTGGCGGTGCTGATCGCTTCATTTCGGGGACAAGCTCAGGTTCCAATGGCGGGCTCTCTGGTGCTTGTCCTGCTTGTGGCGGCGGTGCTGGCGGTCTACCGAAGCAGTATCCGCCGGATCTACCGGCAGTCCGGCCTGAGCAACATGGAGCTGACCTATCAGTTCGACCGGGACGGGTGGACCGTCCGCCGGGGCGGGGAACAGGTTCGGGTGCTGTGGTCTAAGACTTGGCGGGTCCGCCGGGACAGCCGGTCCCTGATGCTCTACCCCAACCGGAAAAGCGTCAATCTGGTGCCTCTGAAATGCATGACGGAGGAGCAGATGACGCAGGTGCTCCGGTGGGTCCGCGGAGAAAAATAAAAATATGAAAATCCCCCTTGACATCAAGGGGGATTTCGTGTATTATATTCAGGCGCGCGCTATAGGCGGCGCAAACTGCGATGATGCAGGAGATTGCGGAGAGATCCGGTAACTTCTGCGGAGTATGTCCGTTGATCGGGCGGCTGAGGGAACTGCTTCGCGGCGTATATCGCCGGGGATGTGGTCACGGCCGGCTTTCTGCCGGTCTTTTCCATGGCCTGGAGTGATACGCACGGCATAGCGGACAGCGAACTCACCGTACCCAGAAAACCCAGGAAACCTGGATACGAATTTTAAGGAGGAAACACCACAATGGCAAAGCAAGATATGATCCGGATCCGGCTGAAGGCTTACGATCATCAGATCATCGATTCCAGCGCAGAGAAAATCGTCGAGACTGCCAAGCGAAACGGCGCTCAGGTCTCCGGCCCCATTCCTCTGCCCACCAAGAAAGAGGTCGTCACCATTCTGCGCGCTGTTCATAAGTATAAGGACAGCCGGGAGCAGTTTGAGCGCCGGACTCACAAGCGTCTGATCGATATCCTCAACCCCAACCAGAAGTGCGTCGAGGCCCTCATGGCCATGGAACTTCCCGCGGGCGTTGAGATTGAGATAAAGCTGTAACTTGTCTCCCCTAACCCACGGAGACAGCAGCGCCAAATCCATTTATTATATAGGTGGATGGGTCAAGTTGGCGTGAAACATCGTCAACCAATAACCTGAATAGGAGGAAACACAATGAAGAAAGCAATCATCGGCAAAAAAGTGGGTATGACCCAGATCTTCGATGAGAGCGGCAAGGTGATCCCGGTTACCGTAGTGGAAGCCGGCCCCTGCGTCGTCACTCAGGTGAAGACCGTGGAGAAGGACGGCTACGATGCGGTTCAGATGGGCTATCAGGACGTGAAGGAGTCCAAGCTCACCCAGCCCGAGGCCGGCCATCTCAAGAAGGCTGACGTAGCCCTCAAGAAGTACCTCAAGGAGTTCCGCCTTGAGGATTCCACCCTGAGCGTTGGCGACGAAGTCAAGGCTGACGTGTTCGCGGCTGGAGACAAGGTCGACGTGACCGGCATCTCCAAGGGCCACGGCTACCAGGGTGTTATCAAGCGCCACAACGCACGGCGTACCCCCATGACCCACGGCGGCGGTCCTGTGCACCGTCACGCCGGCTCCATGAACTCCTGCTCCACGCCTTCCCGTATTTTCAAGGGCAAGATCGGCGCCGGACAGATGGGTGTGGAACAGGTCACTGTCCAGAATCTGGACGTGGTTCAGGTGGATCCTGAGCTCAACATGATCGTGATTCGCGGCGCGATCCCCGGCCCCAAGGGTGGTCTGGTGTATCTGAAGAACACCGTGAAGAACAACAAGGTCAAGGTCGGCGCTACCGACATCAGCAAGAACCCGCAGAAGGCTTCCGGACGTAACCCGCAGAAGGCCTCCGCAAGAAACGCCTGAGAGAGGAGTGTAAATCATGCCTAAAACAAATGTTTATGATATGACCGGCAAGCAGGTCGGCGAGATTGAACTCTCTGAGGCCGTGTTTGGCATCGAGCCCAACGAGTCCGTTGTGCACGATATGGTCAAGAATCACCTGGCCAACTGCCGCCAGGGCACCCAGAGTGCTCTGACCCGGGCTGAGGTCAGAGGCGGCGGCATCAAGCCGTGGCGCCAGAAGGGCACCGGCCGGGCTCGTCAGGGCTCCATCCGCGCTCCTCAGTGGACCCACGGCGGCGTCGTGTTCGCCCCTAAGCCCAGAGATTACAGCTACCGCCTGAACAAGAAGGTCAAGCGTCTGGCTCTGAAGTCCGCGCTGTCCGCCAAAGCCGCTGCCGGCGATCTGGTGGTCATCGACGAGATCAAGATGGACGAGGTCAAGACCAAGAACTTCAAGGGCTTCCTGAACGCTGTGGGCGCTGACAAGAAGGTCCTGGTCGTGACCCCCGAAGTGAATCAGAACGTGGTTCTGAGCGCTCGCAATATCCCCGGCTGCGTCACCACTTTCGCGAACCTCATCAATGTCTATGACATCGTGAACGCGAACAAGCTGGTCGTCGATAAGGCCGCTGTGGCTAAGATCGAGGAGGTATTCGCGTAATGAAAACAGCCTATGATATTATCCTTCGCCCCGTGATCACCGAGAAATCCATGGCGGAGTCCGCGGAGAAGAAGTACGTCTTCGAGGTCGCTTCCAATGCCACCAAGATCGAGATCAAGCAGGCGATCGCCGAGATCTTCGGCGTCAAAGTCAAGAAGGTGAACACGGTCAACGTACAGGGCAAGCGCCGCCGTACCGGCGCCTATCCCATCGGCCGTACCGCCGCCAAAAAGAAAGCTTATGTTGAGCTGACCGAGGACTCCAAGACCATCGAGTTCTTCGAAGGCATGGTCTGATCCAAATCCTAGACAAGGAGAGAATGACAAATGGCTATTAAAAGTTATAAGCCGACCACGCCGTCTCGCAGAAACATGACCGTTTCCGGTTTTGATGGTGTTGATAAGAAGGCTAAACCCGAACGCAGCCTTCTGGAGCCCCTCCAGAAGCACTCCGGCCGCAACAGCTACGGCCGCATCACCGTCCGTCATCGCGGCGGCGGCAACAAGAGAAAGTACCGCGTCATCGACTTCAAGCGGGATCTCATCGACGTGCCCGGCACAGTCCTCCGCCTGGAGTATGACCCCAACCGCAGCGCGTTCATCGCCCTGGTGGACTATGGCACCGAGAAGCGTTATATCATCGCTCCTGTGGGCCTGAAGGCCGGCGACACCGTCGTGTCCTCCGCCGCTGCCGACATTAAGCCCGGCAACTGCCTGCCCATCGCCAACATTCCCGTGGGTACCGTGATCCACAACGTGGAGCTGTATCCCGGCCGCGGCGCACAGCTGGTCCGGTCCGCCGGCACCTCCGCGCAGCTGATGGCCAAGGACGGCGCTATGGCGCAGATCCGTATGCCTTCCGGCGAGGTCCGCTATATCCGCATGGACTGCAAGGCCTCCATCGGCCAGATCGGCAACCTCGATCATGAGAACATCCATCTCGGCAAGGCCGGCCGCAAGCGCCACATGGGCATTCGTCCCACTGTTCGCGGCTCCGTCATGAACCCCAATGACCACCCCCACGGCGGCGGCGAGGGCAAGAGCCCGGTCGGCCGTCCCGGACCGGTCACCCCCTGGGGCAAGCCGGCTATGGGTTACAAGACCCGCAAGACGAAGAACCCCACGGATAAGTTCATCGTCAAGCGCAGAAACAGCAAGTAAGGAGGATATACAATGAGCAGAAGTGTTAAGAAAGGCCCCTTTGTTGCTCCTGAGCTGTATAAGCGCGTTGAGGAGCTGAACAAGGCCAATGAGAAAAAGGTGCTCAAGACCTGGTCCAGAGCATCTACCATCTTCCCCTCCTTCGTCGGCCACACCATCGCGGTGCATGACGGCCGGAAGCACGTTCCTGTCTATATCACCGAGGACATGGTCGGTCACAAGCTGGGCGAGTTTGCTCCCACCCGGACCTTCCGGGGCCATTCCGGCAGCAAGACCACCAATTCCAAGTAAGGAGGAAGCATTAAATGGAAGCGAAAGCACACCTGAGTTACGCCCGCATTTCTCCCCGCAAGGTCAAGGTTGTCTGCGACCTGATCCGCGGCAAGGACGTGGGGACGGCTGCTGCAATTCTGAAGCAGACCCCCAAGGCCGCTTCTGAGCCTCTTCTGAAGCTGCTCAGCAGCGCGGTGGCCAATGCAGAGAACAACCACAATATGGACGTTGAGAAGCTCTATGTCTCCGCGGTTTCCGCGGATCCCGGCCCCATCCTGAAGCGGGCAATGCCCCGGGCCCAGGGCAGATCCTACAGAATCAACAAGAGAACCTCTCACATCACCCTTGTGGTCAGCGAGAAGGACTAAGGCAGGAGGTAACTTATGGGACAGAAAGTTAATCCCCATGGACTGCGCGTCGGCGTAATCAAGGATTGGGACTCTAGATGGTATGCCCGTGAGGACAAGGTCGGTGATCTGGTTGTCGAGGATTACAACATCCGCAAGTACCTCAAGACCAACCTGTACTCCGCTGGCATCGCCAGAATCGAGATTGAAAGAGACAACGCGGCAAAGGTCCGCATCAACATTCACTGCTCCCGCCCCGGCGTCGTGATCGGCAAGGGCGGCAGCGAGATCGAGAAGCTCCGGCTGAAGCTGGAGGCTATGCTCGGCAAGCCCGTGGCCGTCAACATCGTTGAGGTCCGCAGCCCCGACATGAACGCGCAGCTGGTGGCTGAGAACATCGCCGCACAGCTCGAGAAGCGCATCGGCTACCGCCGTGCCATGAAGAAGGCCATGCAGAACGCAACCCGCCTTGGCGCCAAGGGCATCAAGGTCACCTGCGGCGGCCGTCTGGGCGGCGCTGAGATCGCCCGCAGCGAGTCCTATCATGAGGGCACCATTCCGCTGCAGACCATCCGTGCCGACATCGACTACGGCTTCGCTGAGGCCAACACCACCTACGGCAAGTGCGGCGTCAAGGTCTGGATCTACAAGGGCGAGGTTCTGAACTCCACCCTCCGTGAGACCCGGGTCGAGCAGCCTCGCCGTGACCGCCGGAATGACCGCCGGAACGATCGGAGAAACGATCGCCGTGGCGGCGGCCGGTACAACAACAATCGCGGCGGCAACCGCAATGAAGGCCGCAGAGAAGGAGGCAACCGCTAATGCTTCTGCCTAAGAGAGTTAAATACCGCAAGCAGCAGAGAGGCCGCATGAAGGGCGCTGCTTCCCGCGGCAATTACGTGGCTTACGGCGATTACGGTATCGCCGCCTGTGAGCCCGGCTGGATCACCAGCAACCAGATCGAGGCCGCTCGTGTGGCCATGACCCGTTCCACCAAGCGTGGCGGTAAGGTCTGGATCAAGATTTTCCCCGACAAGCCTGTTTCCAAGAAAGCCATCGGTACTCGTATGGGTTCCGGTAAAGGCGCCCCCGAATTCTGGGTGGCTGTGGTCAAGCCCGGGAAGGTCATGTTCGAGATCGGCGGCGTTTCCAAGGAAGTCGCCTATGAGGCCCTTCGTCTTGCCATCCACAAGCTGCCCGTCAAGTGCAAAATCGTGGAGAAGCAGGACACCGAATCCGGAAATGGTGGTGAATAACGATGAAGGCAAATGAATTGAGAGATAAGTCCACAGAGGAACTGCAGGCCCAGCTCGTCAGCCTGAAGAAGGACCTGTTTTTCCTGCGGATGCAGCATGCCACCAATCAGCTGGACAATCCCCTGAAGATCCAGACTGTGAAGAAGGATATTGCCCGAGTCAAGACTATTATTCGTGAAAGGGAGCTTCGGACCGAAGCCTAAGGAGGTAAACTCAAGTGAGCGAAGAAACAAGAGCTTTCCGCAAAACCAGGGTCGGCACCGTCGTTTCCGATAAGATGGACAAGACGATCGTGGTTGCGATCGAGGACAGCGTTCAGCATGCCCTCTACAAAAAGACCATCAAGAGAACCTACAAGCTCAAGGCGCATGACGAGAACAATGAGTGCGGCGTCGGTGATACCGTCCGCGTCATGGAGACCCGTCCCCTGTCCAAGGACAAGCGCTGGAGACTGGTAGAGATCATCGAGAAAGCGAAGTAAGGAGGCCGGTACGCGATGATTCAGCAGGAAAGTTACCTGAAGGTTGCCGATAATACCGGCGCCAAGGAAATTAAGTGCATCCGTGTCATGGGCGGCTCCAGCCGGCGCTACGGCAACATCGGCGATGTGATCGTGGCTTCCGTCCGGAAGGCTGCGCCCGGCGGCACGGTGAAGAAGGGCGAGGTCGTCAAGGCCGTGATCGTCCGGACCGTCCGGGGCGTTCGCCGGGCCGACGGCACCTATGTGCGCTTTGACGAGAACGCCGCCGTCCTCATCAAGGACGACAAGAACCCCAGAGGCACCCGTATCTTTGGGCCTGTGGCCAGAGAGCTGCGTGACAAGGATTACATGAAGATCCTGTCTCTGGCTCCGGAAGTCATTTAAGGGGGTACGAGCGAATGAAGATCAAAAAGAATGACACCGTAGTTGTCCTGTCCGGCAAGGACAAGGGCAAGCAGGGCAAAGTCCTTTCCACCATGCCCACCGTGGGCAAGGTTCTGGTGGAGGGCGTGAACATGGCTGACTGCCACGTCAAGCCCACCCGTCAGGGCCAGGAAGGCGGCATCATCCGCAAGGCCATCCCCCTGCGGGCCAGCAAGGTCATGGTTGTCTGCCCCAAGTGCGGCAAGCCCACCCGCTGCGGCTACAAGATCCTGGAGGATGGCTCCAAGACCCGGTTCTGCAGCGGCAAGCGCGGCTGCGGCGAGACATTTTAAGGGGAGGAATTGACTGTGCCTAGACTGAAAGAGAAATACAAGGCGGAGATCGCCCCGGCGCTCATGCAGAAGTTCCAGTACAAGAGCGTCATGGAGATCCCCAAGATCGACAAGGTTGTCGTGAACGTTGGTTCTTCCGAGGCCAAGGACAACGCCAAGGTCGTGGAAGCCATCATCAAGGACATTACCACCATCACCGGCCAGAAGGCTGTGCCCACCAAGGCCAAGAAGTCCGTTGCGAACTTCAAGGTCCGTGAGGGCCAGACCGTCGGCGTGAAGGTCACACTCCGTCAGGATCGGATGTGGGAGTTCCTGGACCGTCTGTTCAACGTGGCGCTGCCCCGTGTTCGTGACTTCCGGGGCATCAACCCCAACTCCTTCGACGGCCGCGGCAACTACTGCTTCGGCATCAAGGAGCAGCTGATCTTCCCTGAGATCGAGTATGACAAGGTAGACGCCATTCGCGGCATGGACGTGGTCATCTGCACCACCGCCAAGACCGACGAAGAGGCCAAGGAACTGCTGACCCTGGTCGGCGCTCCGTTCTACAGCTAAGGAGGTAGGAACTGATGGCAAAGAAAGCTATGATCAACAAGCAGCAGAGAGATCCCAAGTTCTCCTCCCGCTACTACAACCGCTGCAAGATCTGCGGCAGACCCCATGCGTATCTGCGCAACTACGGCGTGTGCCGTATTTGCTTCAGAGAGCTTGCCTACAAGGGCCAGATTCCTGGCGTCCGGAAGGCCAGCTGGTAAATCAAAGGCGTCGGAAGTCTCCCGCCTTACTCCAGGGCGGAAGATACTCCGGCATCACAACAGTCTCAAAGGCTGTAAATCTAAACAGGAGGTTACCAAATGCAAATCACTGATCCTATCGCTGATATGCTCACCCGTATCAGAAATGCGAACGATGCCCGCCACGCCACTGTGGATGTTCCCGCGTCCAAGCTGAAGATCGCCATTGCGCAGATCCTCAAGGACGAGGGCTATATCAAGGACTTTGAGGTCCTGGAGGGCAACTATCAGGGCGTGATCCGTATCACCCTGAAATACCTCGGCAAGGAGAAGGTCATCACCGGCCTGCGCCGTGTGTCCAAGCCCGGCCTGCGTATGTACGCCGGCGCTGACGATCTTCCCAAGGTTCTCCGCGGCCTGGGCATTGCAATCATTTCCACTTCCAAGGGCGTCATGACCGACAAGGATGCGCGCAAGCAGCATGTCGGCGGCGAAGTCCTGGCGTTTGTATGGTAAAGGAGGAACAGCGTTATGTCTCGTATCGGCAGAATGCCTATCACAGTACCTGCAGGCGTTGAGGTCACCATCGGCGAGGGAAATGTCGTCACCGTCAAGGGCCCCAAGGGGGAACTGACCAAGACCCTGCATTCCAACATGGAAATCAAGAATGAAGGCGGCGTCCTGACTGTCACCCGTCCCAACGACGAGAAGCTCAACCGCAGCCTTCACGGCCTGACCCGGACCCTGCTGCACAACATGGTGGTCGGCGTTACCGACGGCTTCAAGAAGGAGCTGGAGGTCAACGGCGTCGGCTACAGAGTAGAAAAGAAGGGCACGCAGCTTGTGATGAAGCTGGGCTACTCCCATGACGTGATCGTCGATGAGATCCCCGGCATCACCATTGAGGTCCCCGAGAAGACCAACAACAAGATCGTGATCCACGGCATCGACAAGCAACTGGTCGGCCAGTTTGCCGCCGAGGTCCGCGGAAAGAGACCCCCCGAGCCTTATAAGGGCAAGGGCATCAAATACGCTACCGAGGTCGTGCGCCGCAAGGAAGGCAAGACCGCTGGTAAGAAGTAATAGGAGGTGTGCCTAAATGATTGCTAAAGTGAATAAAAACGCAAAGCGCCAGAAGCGCCATGTCCGTGTTCGCGCGAAGATCTCCGGCACGCCCGGCAGACCCCGCCTGAACGTGTTCCGCAGCAATGCGAACATCTATGCGCAGATCATCGACGACGTCAACGGCGTCACCCTGGTCTCCGCTTCCTCCCTGGATAAGTCCATCGAAGGTGCCACCGGCAACAAGGAGGCCGCCCGCAAGGTCGGCGCCCTGCTGGCTGAGCGCGCCAAGGACAAGGGAATCACCAATGTCGTGTTCGATCGCGGCGGCTATATCTATCATGGCCGTGTGATGGAACTGGCAGAAGGCGCCCGCGAGGGCGGTCTGGAATTTTAAGTCAGGAGGAGGACATTAGATTATGGCTTATAACAATAATCGGGCAGCCAAAGACGAAGCTGCCAACGAGTATATTGAAAAGGTCGTCTCCCTGAACCGCGTTTCCAAGACCGTTAAGGGCGGCCGTATCTACAAGTTCGCCGCGCTGGTCGTGGTGGGCGACGGCAAGGGCAAGGTCGGCTACGGCCTGGGCAAGGCTTCCGAGGTTTCCGAGGCGATCCTCAAGGGCATCGCCGACGCCAAGAAGAACATGGTCCAGATCACCCTGTCCGGCACCACCATTCCTCACGAGGTCATCGGTATCTACGGTGCGGGCTCCGTGCTGATGATGCCCGCCTCCACCGGTACCGGCGTGATCGCCGGCGGTGCGGTCCGTTCCGTTATGGAAGCGGCCGGCATCTCCAACATCCGTGCCAAGTGCATGCGCTCCAAGAACCCCCAGAACGTCGTTAAGGCCACCTTCAACGGTCTGATGGCGCTGCGCGGCCCCGAAGAGGTCGCCCGGATCCGGGGCAAGAGCGTAGAAGAGATCTTGGGTTAAGGAGGGCGTAATCAATGGCTAATCTGAAAATCGAGCTGGTCAAGAGCCTCAACGGCCGCCTTGACAAGCACATCGCGACTGCCAACTCCCTTGGCCTTCGCCGGATCGGTCAGAAGACCATCCAGCCCGACAATGCCCAGACCCGCGGCAAGATCGCCCAGATCGGCTATCTGCTGAAGGTCACTGAGGAAGAATAAGGAGGTGCAGGTAGATGAATTTGCATGAACTTGCTCCGGTTGCCGGCTCCACTCAGCCCGGCAAGCGCAAGGGCCGCGGCCATGGTACAGGCAACGGCAAGACCGCAGGCCGCGGTCATAAGGGCCAGAAGGCCCGCAGCGGCGGTAAGGTCCGGAGAGGCTTTGAAGGCGGCCAGATGCCTCTGGCCCGGCGCGTTCCTAAGCGCGGCTTCAACAACATCTTCGCAAAGCCCCTGACCTCCGTCAATGTCTCCCAGCTGGAGCGTTTTGAGGACGGCACAGATATCACCGCTGAGACCCTGATCCAGGCGGGTGTTCTGTCCGAGTGCAAGAACGGTCTGAAGGTTCTGGGCGGCGGCAATCTCACCAAGAAGGTGACCGTGAAGGCGGCTGCGTTCTCCGAGACTGCCAAAGAGAAGATTGAACAGGCAGGTGGAAAGGCCGAGGTGATCTAAGTGGCTGAAACACTTCAGACCCTCAGAGGTGCCTGGAAAGCGCCGGAGCTTCGCAAGAAGATCCTATTCACCCTGTTTATTCTTCTGATTTTCCGGGTCGGCAACGCCGTTCCGGTCCCCTATGTGGATGTGGCGGCTCTGAACGAGTATTTCCGCACCACGCTGAGTGATACGGTGCTTGGCCTGTACAACGCCATGTCCGGCAGCGCGTTCTCCCGTGCAACAGTGTTCGCCCTGTCCATCACACCGTATATCAACTCTTCCATTATCATGCAACTGCTGTGCATCGGTATTCCCGCTCTGGAGCGCCTCCAGAAGGAGGGCGGCGAAGAGGGCCGGAAGAAGATCGCCAGCATTACCCGCTATGTGACCGTGGCGCTGGCACTGCTCATGGGCTTTGCCTACTACACCATGCTGCGGAACTACGGCATGCTGACCCAGAGAGGATTCCTCACCGGTCTTGTCATCGTGCTGACCTTTACCGCGGGCTCTGCATTCATTATGTGGCTGGGTGAGCAGATCACCGAGTTCGGCATCGGCAACGGCATCTCCATCATCTTGTTCGCGTCCATCATCTCCCGGATCCCCTCCGCGGTGTCCTCCGCCATCACCAACGTCATCGGCGGCGGCATGAGCATCGTGGCGGTGCTGATTATCCTGGTGCTGGCGCTGGCGCTGGTGGTTCTGATCGTCTTTGTCAATGAGGCGGAGCGCCGGATCCCCATCCAGTATGCCAAGCAGATGCGCGGCCGCAAGATGTATGGCGGGCAGAGCACATTCCTGCCCATCAAGGTGAATATGTCCGGCGTTATGCCCATCATCTTCGCCCAGTCCATCGCATCTCTCCCGGCCACCATCCTGACCTTCGTAAACACCTCCAACAGCGGCAATGTGATGAAATTCTTCCTGAAGATCACCGACACCCGCGGCTGGGTTTATGCGGTGGTGTATTTCCTGCTGATCATCGGCTTCGGCTACTTCTATGCGGCTGTCCAGTACAACCCCATCGAGATCGCCAACAACCTCAAGAAGAACGGCGGATTTATCCCCGGCTTCCGGGCTGGCCGTCCCACGGCGGAATTCATCCAGAAGGTCATCTACAAGATCGTGCTGTTCGGCTCCCTTTATCTGGGCGTCATCGCGATTCTTCCCATCATCATCTCCAACTTCCCCGGCGTGCCCAACACCCTGGCTATCGGCGGTACCTCCGTCATCATCGTGGTGGGCGTTGCGCTGGAGACCATGCGTGCCCTTGAGGCGCAGATGATGATGCGCAACTACAAAGGCTTTCTTGAGTAATTAAGGAGGAGACGTAACATGAACGTAATTCTTCTTGGTGCTCCCGGTGCGGGCAAGGGTACCCAGGCTGAGATCATCAGCGCAAAGCTGGGCATCCCCACCATCTCCACCGGAAACATCCTGCGTGAGGCAGTGAAAAACGGCACGGAGATCGGCCTGAAAGCCAAGTCCTATATGGACGCCGGAAAGCTGGTCCCGGATGAAGTGATCGTTGGAATCGTCAAGGAGCGCGTGGCGCAGGACGACTGCAAAAACGGCTTCATCCTCGACGGCATGCCCCGGACCATTCCCCAGGCGGAGGCTCTGGTAGCTCAGGACGTCAAGATCGACAAGGTCGTGTCCATCGAGATCGCTGACGCGGTCATCGAGGAGCGCATGACAGGCCGCCGCGTGTGCGCAAGCTGCGGCGCCAGCTACCATGTGGCTGCCAACCCGCCCAAGACCGAAGGCGTCTGCGACTCCTGCGGCGGCGAACTGATCATCCGCAAGGATGACGCCCCGGAGACGGTCAAGAACCGCCTGAAGGTGTTCCACGACGAGACAGAGCCCCTCAAGGCCTTCTATCAGAAGATGGGCATTGTCGCGGAAGTGGAAGGAAATCAGCCCATCGAGAATGCCACCAGAGATATTCTGGCGGCGCTGGAGCGCTGAATATGATCTCCATCAAAACAGAGCGTGAGATCGAAATCATGCGGAAGGCCGGCCGGATTACCGCGAACGCCAGAAAGCTGGCGGGCGATCTGGTAAAGCCGGGCGTCACCACCGCAGAAATCGATAAAGCTGTGCATGATTACATCGTATCCCAGGGAGCGACTCCCTCGTTCCTTGGGTACGGTGGATTCCCCGGCAGCGCCTGCATCTCCATCAATGACGTGGTGATCCACGGCATTCCGGGAGATCAGGTCATCCAGGAAGGCGACATTGTTTCCGTGGATGTGGGGGCAAAGTGGAACGGATTCCATGGCGACTGCTGCGCCACTTTTGTGGCTGGCAAAACCGATGAACTCAGCGAGAAGCTGATCCGGGTCACCCGGGAGAGCTTCTTTGAGGGCATCAAATTCGCCAAGCGCGGGTTCCGCGTCTCCGACATTTCCCACGCGGTTCAGGAATATGTGGAAGCCAACGGCTTCTCCGTAGTTCGGAATTTTGTGGGGCACGGTGTGGGAGAGAATCTCCACGAAGAACCGGAAGTGCCGAATTTCGGCCGTCCCGGCCGTGGCCCGCGGCTGATTCCGGGCATGGTCATCGCTGTGGAACCCATGGTAAACGCGGGATCCTTTGAAGTGCGTGTCATGCCGGATCGCTGGACCACGAAGACTGTGGACGGCAGCCGAGCGGCACACTATGAGAATACTGTGCTCATTACCGACGGCGAGCCGGAAATCCTCACCGTCACCGAGGGGCCAACCAATGAATATATCCAAGTCTGATATCGTGGAATCCACCGCCGGCAGGGATCAGGGAAGATTCTTCTTCGTCCTGGAAACCGACGGAATGTACGCCACGATCGCCGACGGCAAAATCAGAAAGCTGGAACATCCCAAACGGAAGAAGCTGAAGCATCTCCGGCTGGCCGCTCGGTCTGATTCACGCGTCGCCGAAAAGCTTCGGCAGGGCGACGCGGTACTCAACAGCGAGTTACGCAAAGCTCTGGCCATCTTCGGTCAGGAATTCAACAGTCAGAACCAAGGAGGAGAGTAATCTTGGCAAAAGACGACGTAATTGAGCTTGAGGGCATCGTTGTCGATGCACTGCCGAATGCGATGTTTTCCGTGGATATCGGAAACGGACACACCATTCTGGCACACATTTCCGGCAAGCTCCGGATGAACTTTATCAAGATTCTTCCGGGCGATAAGGTTACGGTTCAGATGTCACCCTATGACCTGACCCGGGGCCGCATTACCTGGAGAAGTAAGTGAGAAAAACGTTCTCAACATGGAGGTTAACAGTATGAAAGTAAGACCGTCCGTAAAGCCCATGTGCGAAAAATGCAAGGTCATTAAGCGCAAGGGCCGCGTTATGGTGATTTGTGAGAATCCCAAGCACAAGCAGAGACAGGGTTAAAGGAGGTGCAGAGTTAAATGGCACGTATTTCAGGTGTTGATCTGCCGCGTGATAAGCGGATCGAAATCGGTCTAACCTATATCTACGGAATCGGCAGAAAGAGTGCGAAAGACATTCTTGTGAAGGCGGGTATCGATCCCGACATCCGAGTAAAGGACCTGACTGACGATCAGGAGGCCGCCCTCCGTGACGTCATCGACCGGGACTACACCATCGAAGGTGACCTTCGCCGTGAGGTCGCGCTGAACATCAAGCGACTGACCGAAATCGGCTGCTATCGCGGCATTCGTCATCGCCGCGGTCTTCCCGTTCGGGGCCAGCGTTCCAAAACCAATGCCAGAACTCGCAAGGGTCCCAAGAAGACCATTGCTAATAAGAAGAAGTAAAGGAGGGATATGCAATGGCTGCCAACAAGAAAAAAGTGATCAGAAAGCGCCGTGAGCGCAAGAACATTGAAAAGGGTGCCGCGCATATCCGCAGCTCCTTTAACAACACCATGGTTACCATTACCGATCTCAACGGTAATGCGATTTCCTGGGCTTCCTCCGGCGGCCTGGGCTTCCGTGGTTCCAGAAAGTCCACTCCCTACGCTGCCCAGATGGTCGCGGAGACCGCTGCCAAGGCTGCGATGGAGCATGGCCTGAAGACCGTGGAAGTGTATGTCAAGGGCCCCGGCCAGGGCCGTGAGAGCGCCATCCGCGCCCTGCAGTCTGCTGGCCTGGAGGTCAATATGATCAAGGACGTGACTCCCATTCCTCACAATGGCTGCCGTCCTCCCAAACGTCGCCGCGTATAATCAAAGGAGGAAATTAAGCAATGGCTAGAAATACACAGCCTGTTCTCAAGCGCTGCAGAACGCTGGGCGTTTCTCCTGCTGTCATGGGTTATAGCAGAACTTCCAACAAGAACCCCGGCGGACAGAGAAGAACCAAAAAGTCCGAGTATGCAACGCAGCTGACTGAGAAGCAGAAGGTCAAGTTCGTTTATGGCATTCAGGAGAAGCAGTTCCGTGCTTACTACGAGAAGGCTTCCAAAATGTCCGGCAACACCGGCGAGGAGCTCCTGACCATGATCGAGCGGCGCCTGGATAACGTTGTTTACCGTCTGGGCTTTGCCTCTACCCGTCGTGAGGCCCGCCAGCTCGTCAACCACGGCCATTTCACCGTCAACGGCAAGCGGGTGAACATTCCCTCTTACCTCATCAAGACCGGCGATGTGATCGCCGTCTGCGAGAAGAGCGCTTCCAACGCCTTCTTCAAGAAGCTCAAGGAGGACGACGTTTTTGCCGCCACTCCCAAGTGGCTCGACCGGGATAAGAACACCCTGCAGGGCACTGTTGTGGCTGCTCCTGCGCGCGACGATATCGACTTCGAAATCGCCGAGCACCTGATCGTCGAGTTGTACTCCAAGTAACACACGACACCCTCGATTATCTGTAAGCTGAACTATTTGCGGTTTTCTATCGCGGTTACAAGGAGGGTATTTCCTATATGGTAGAAATTGAAAAGCCTCGCATCGAATGCATTGACTCTGCGGAGGACACATCCTACGGCAAGTATGTGGTAGAGCCTCTGGAGCGCGGATATGGCACCACCCTGGGCAACAGCCTGCGGCGGATCCTGCTGTCCTCCCTGCCCGGAACCGCGGCCACTTCCATCAAGATTGCCGGTGTACAGCATGAGTTTTCCACCATCCCCGGCGTGAAAGAGGACGTCACCGAGATCGTTCTGAACGTCAAGCGGATCATTGCCAAGCTCCATTGCCAGGGACCTAAGACGGTCTATATCGAGGCAATGGGAGAGCGGGAGGTCTGCGCCGGCGATATCAAGGCGGACGGCGAGGTGGAGATCCTCAACCCTGAGCTTCACATCTGCACCCTCGGTCCTGATGCGACCTTCAACATGGAGATCACCATGAACCACGGCCGCGGCTATGTCTCGTCCGATAAGAACAAGACAGCCCAGACCGTCATCGGCGTGATCCCCATCGACTCCATCTACACGCCTGTCTATAAAGTCAACTACACGGTGGAGAACACCCGTGTGGGCAACATGACAGACTATGACAAGCTGACCCTGGAGGTCTGGACGGACAACACCATTTCCGCCCGGGACGCTGTTTCCCTGGGCGCCAAGATCCTGACGGACCATCTGGTGCTGTTCACCGATCTCTCCGAATCCGTGGCCAGCAAGTCCACTGTGGTGGAGAAGGCGGAAAGCGTCAAGGAAAAGGTGCTGGAGATGAGCATCGAAGAGATGGATCTCTCCGTCCGGAGCTTCAACTGCCTCAAGCGCGCCAACATCAACACGGTGGAAGACCTGATCAGCCGCTCCGGCGAAGATATGATCAAGGTCCGCAACCTGGGCAGAAAGTCTCTGGAAGAGGTCCAGAACAAGCTGGCGATGATGGGCCTGAGCCTGGCCAGCGACAGCTCATCCAACAACAACTAAAACAATCCTTTTGCAAAGGAGGTAATGACAATGTTCGGAACCCGCAAGCTCGGCAGAACCACCGCGCAGCGTAAGGCGATGCTCCGTCAGCTGACCACGGATCTGCTGGAGAAGGGCCGTATTGAGACCACCGTCACCCGGGCGAAGGAAGTTCAGCCCGTGGCGGAGAAAATGATCACCCTGGGCAAGGAGAACACTCTGGCATCCTACCGGAGAGCTCTGAGCTTCATCACCAAGGAGGACGTGGCCAACAAGCTCTTCAAGGAGATCGCGCCTTCCTATGCTGACCGGAACGGCGGCTACACCCGTGTGACCCGCATCGGACCCCGTCGGGGCGATGCAGCGGAGATGGCTGTCATCGAGCTGGTCAAGTAATAAATGCATCATTAAATCCCCGCCGCATTGCGGCGGGGATTTGTGCATGATTTTGAAAGATTCGGGCAAACTGATCCCGGAGATGATCGTATGAAAATCACAAGCAGGGAATACGGGGAACTGGTCAGAAAACACTCTCCGAATTCCAGGATTGTCAAAGATACGTTCAACGCATTCTGGATCGGAGGACTGATCTGCGTTCTGGGACAGCTGATCCGGAACGGATGGACGGCGGCCGGACTGGAGGAGGATCCGGCGGGAACGGCAACGTCCATGACGCTGGTGTTCCTTGGGGCGCTGCTTACGGGGATCGGGGCTTACGACCGGATCGCCAAGGTGGCCGGCGCCGGGACCATTGTTCCCATCACCGGATTTGCGAATTCTGTGGTGTCTCCCGCCATGGAGTTCAAGACGGAGGGCCTGGTTATGGGGCTGTCGGCCAAGATGTTCGTGATCGCGGGGCCGGTGCTGGTCTACGGCATCGGCGCCAGTGTGCTCTACGGCCTGATTTACTGGCTGATGCATGGAACGTAAAAGAGCTTGGAACCTCGGTTCCAAGCTCTTTCGTCAATCTTCCAACTGTAGATGATCCGTTCCGTTTCGCTCAAATTCATCCATATATTCGTCCATGCGCGCCATCAGCTCTTCATAGTTCTGGGAGGAGATGGGCACGTAATTCATATCCCGCCGGGCCAGCTCCTCGGCCAGAATATCAAAGAAAACAGCGTCCTCATAGTCCATGATGGCCTCATGAATGCCGCCCTCGGCAAAGGCCCGGGATGGGACGATCTCGCCGTTCCACCGCTCGATCAGGGACTCCATCCGGTGATTTTTGCAGTAGGAGAAGATCTTGCTCTCTACCTTGTCGTAGTCCGGGAAACGGTCCTGCCCCCGGGCGGAATTCAGGACCCAGTTGCCGATATAAACCATATCCAAAAGACGGCGGTATTCCTTTTCGGTCAGTTCGATCTGCATCAAAGATCCCTCCTTTGTTATCATTATATACATTTTCCAATCAGATTTCCACCGGGAAGGCGGTTTTCGCCCAGGAAAATTATGTGACAGGCGGGAAATACAAATTGGGACTTGTTTTATACGGCTGTTTATTCTATTATATTATATTAGTCAAGTGCGCAAGAATAAGGATCGAGGTATTGTTATGGCGATGAATGTATGCGTTTTATTCGGCGGGATTTCCCCGGAGCACGAGGTGTCTCTTCGTTCGGCAGAATCCGTGCTGAACCACCTCAACCATGAGAAATATAACATCTATCCCGTGGGGATCACCAAGGAGGGGCAGTGGTTCTATTTCCCGGGAACGGACTACGGGATGCTCCCGGCGAACACCTGGCGGGAGGCCCCCGGCGTATGTGCCGCGGCCATTTCTCCGGTGCGGGGACAGGGGCTGCTCCTGTGGAAGGATCAGACTCCGGAATCGGTGAAGATCGACTGTGTGTTCCCGGTACTGCACGGGGAAAACGGCGAGGACGGCTCCATACAGGGGCTGATGCAGATCGCGGGGATCCCCTGTGTGGGTCCGGGCGTGGCGGCTTCCGCCTCCAGCATGGACAAATCCCTGACCAAGCTCCTGGTGGGGGAGACCGGCGTCCGTCAGGCCAACTGGTATCTGGCCCGGCGGGACAGCATTCTTAACCGGATGGACCGGCTGGTGCGGGATATCGAGCAGGGAGGGGAATATCCCCTGTTTGTCAAGCCTGCCGGAACCGGCTCCTCCGTGGGCGTCAGCAAGGTTCGCAACACACAGGAACTGAAGGCTGCGCTGGAACTGGCCGCGAAGTATGACAGCAAAGTTCTGGTGGAGGAGTTTATCTCCGGCCATGAAGTGGAGGTTGCCGTCATGGGCAACGATACGCCCATCGCCTCCGTGGTGGGAGAGATCCTGGCTGGTGCGGAATTCTATGACTATGAGGCAAAATACAACTCCGAGGAATCCAGAACCGTGATCCCTGCGGAGATTCCGGAGCGGGCCGCGCAGGCCCTGCGGGATGCGGCGGTGACAGTATACAAGGCCATGGGCTGCCGCGGCATGAGCCGGGTGGACTTCTTCCTGACCTATGAAGGGGAGGAAGTGGTGTTCAACGAGATCAACACGCTGCCGGGCTTTACATCCATTTCCATGTATCCCAAGCTCTTTGAGGCAAGCGGCATACCTTACGAAAACCTGCTGGATGAACTGATTCGGCTGGCGATGGAGGCGTAATATGGACAAACGGCCAATCGGCGTATTTGACTCGGGCCTTGGCGGCCTGACGGCAGTTCGCCAGCTCATGGAGCAGCTCCCCGGAGAGGATATCATTTTCTTCGGGGACACCAGTCGGGTCCCCTATGGGACCCGGTCCCAGGAGACGATTTTGAAATATTCCCGCCAGGATATCAACTTCCTGATGCAGTTTGATATCAAGGCAATCGTCATCGCCTGCAACACGGCGGACACGGCGGCAGGTGCTGTCGTCCAGCGGGAATATGACCTGCCGATCTGCGGCGCGCTGCGGCCTGCAGCGGCCGTGGCGGCCCGAACCACAAAGAACAACCGTATCGGCGTGATCGGCACCACCGCCACCATCCGCGCCGGAGGCTATGAGGCCATCATCCGGGAACTGCGGCCTGAGGCCCAGGTCAAGAGCGTGGCCTGCCCGTTGCTGGTGCCGCTGGTAGAGAACCACCGCTATCAGCGGGGCGACCGGGCCGTGGAGATCATCACGGGAGAATATCTTGAGCCGCTGAAGGACTGGGGCTGCGATACGCTGGTGCTGGGCTGCACCCATTATCCGCTTCTGTGGGATGTGATCTCAGCTTATATGGGGCCGGGCGTGACGCTGATCAACTCCGGCCGGGAGGCTGCCCGGGCACTGGCCATGACGCTTCGGGAGGCGGATCTGCTCTCCGGCAGAGACGGAGGCGGCACCTGCCGCTACTATGTCAGCGACGCGCCGGAGGGATTTGTGGAGATGGCCTCCCTGTTCCTCCAGCGGCCGGTGGAGCATCAGGTGGAACAAATCGACATTGAAAGGTACTGAAGCTATGGAAGAATCCGTTGTGATTTCTGTGGAAGGCACCCAGAAGATCATTGGGGAGGAAAAACAGACGGTTCAGATCGTCACCGACGGCACCATGCGCCGGGAGGGCGATGTGGTCTATCTCAGCTATGAGGAGTCGGAGATGACCGGCATGGAGGGGACTACCACGACCTTCGCGGTGGGGAAGGACAATGTGATTCTGACCCGCACTGGCGCCATCCAGTCCCGGATGGTGTTTGAGAAGGGAAAGAAGAACGTGGGCCTCTACGACCTGGGGTTCGGCGCACTGACCATTGGCGTCAAGGCCCGCAGGATGAACAGCACCCTGGGACCGAACGGCGGGCGGCTGGAGATCAGCTACGGCATTGAAATCGAGGAAACGGTTCAGGGACTCAACTCCTTTATCATCGACGTGAGGAAGCCCAGTGTAGTCAATTAGGAGGAATGACCCATGAAGAGAATTGCGTTGATTCTGGCGGCGGCTCTGGTGCTCGGACTGTGCGGCTGCGGGAATGCCGCGCAGATGCCTTCGAGTCAGACGGAGCCTTTTGCGCCGTCGGAAACGTATTCCACTGCCACGCCCGCCGAAGAGCCGGACATCGAGGAAGAGCCTTTAGATGAAAAGCCGGCCATCTACCTTTACCCGGAGACACCCACAGAGGTGACGGTCACGCTGGATTACGCGGGAACCGTCACCTGCACCTACCCGGAATACGGGGAGGGCTGGCACGTTCTGGCGGATCCGGACGGAGTGCTGACCGACGGCAGCGGCCGCCAATACAACTGCCTGTTCTGGGAGGGCGAGTCCGGCACCTCCTATGATTTCCGCCGGGGCTTCTGCGTAGCGGGCGAGGATACGCGGGCGTTTCTGGAGGAAAAGCTGGCGCAGATGGGCCTTTCCGACCGGGAGGCCGGAGATTTTATCAGCTACTGGCTGCCTCGAATGCAGGATAACCCCTACAACCTGATCGCGTTCCAGGGACGGGCCTATACCGATGCGGCGGCGCTCACCGTGGAGCCGCAGCCGGAAACGATGATCCGGGTGTTCATGGCCTTTGAACCGCTGGAAGAACCGGTAGACATTCCGGAGCAGGAGCTGCCCGGTGCCGAGCGCAAAGGCTTCACCGCTGTGGAATGGGGCGGCGCGGAAGTGCGGAAGGACTGAAATGCTGAATACGACGCTTTGCTATATCGAGCAGGACGGATGCTACCTGATGCTCCATCGGATAAAAAAAGAGCAGGACATGAACCACGACAAGTGGGTGGGGATCGGCGGCAAATTTGAGGACAAGGAAAGTCCGGAGGACTGTGTGCTCCGGGAAGTGCTGGAAGAGACCGGCCTGACGCTGACCCATATGGAATACCGGGGGATTGTGACGTTCGTCTCGAACGAATACCCTACCGAGTATATGCACCTGTTCTGGGCGGACGGCTTTACCGGGCAGCTCCGGGACTGTGACGAAGGGGTATTGGAGTGGCTTCCCAAGCAGAAGCTCCGAAGGATTCCCAAATGGGAGGGAGATGAGATTTTCCTGAAGCTCCTGGAGGAGCGGGTGCCGTTCTTTTCCCTGAAGCTGCGGTACGAAGGGGACCGGCTCCGGGAGGCGGTCCTGAACCGAAAGCCGTTGGCACTCCGGGGAAATCCGGCAGAATAATTCATAAAAAATTCACCCGAAACCGCCGGAAAATGCGGTATCATGTTACCAACAAACAATGGGAGGCAACGTCATGGCACAGACAATTCTGATCGTAGAGGACGATCCCAATATCGCCGACCTTCTGCATCTGTATCTGGAGAAGGAAGGATACGCCACCGCCATCGCCGGAGACGGCGGCAAGGGTGTGGAGAAATTCCGGGAGCTGCAGCCGGATCTGGTGCTGCTGGATATCATGCTTCCGGTAATGGATGGCTGGGAGGTTCTGCGGAACATCCGGCAGGAGTCCAAAACGCCGGTGATCATGCTGACCGCCAAGGGAGAAACGGACGACAAGGTGAACGGCCTGAAGCTGGGGGCGGACGACTATATCACCAAGCCCTTCGAGGCCAGAGAGGTCCTGGCCCGGGTGGAGGCAGTCCTCCGCCGCACTTCCGGCGCGGCCCCTGCCGGCCGCCGGCTGACCTTTGACAAGCTGGTCATCGACATGGACGCTTTCGAACTGATCGTGGATGGAAAAAAGGTGGACACACCGCCCAAGGAGATGGAGCTGCTGTTCCATCTGGCCTCCAGCCCCAACCGGGTCTACACCCGGAACCAGCTGCTGGACGAGGTCTGGGGCTTCGACTATTTCGGCGACAGCCGCACGGTGGACGTACATATCAAGCGCCTGCGGGAAAAACTGGAAGGCGTCAGCAGCCAGTGGGAGCTGAAGACCGTCTGGGGCGTCGGCTATAAGTTCGAGGTGTCCGGGGCATGAGAAGCACCTTCCAGCGGCAGCTGATGCTGACCGTGGGGATGATTCTTCTGAGCTTCGTGGTGCTGGGGTGCAGCTTTACCAGCCTGTTCTACAACTACATGCTCCGGGCGGAAAAGAGCGCGTTGTCCACCAACGCGTCTGCGGTGGCGGCCTTTGTCAGCGCCCAGTCAGAGCTCAGCGACGCCATGGATTGGGAACTGCAGCTGGCAGTGGGATACGGTGCGAACGTGTCAGATACCGAGGTGCTGATTTGCGACACCGGCGGCGCCACAGTGTTCTGCTCCTGCGGGGAGTTCTACTGTGACCATGTGGGAAAAAACCTGGACACCATGCTGCTCCAGAAGATCAGCGACGACGGGTACGTCTACGCCACCGGAGTCCTCACCGGCATCTATGAGGACGAGCGCTATCTCTACGCGCTGCCGGTCCGCTCCGCCGGAGAGGGAAGCCTCATGGGATATGTGGTGGTCTCCACGGCCACCAAGGACATGAGCGACATGATGAACCGGATCGTGGGAATGTTCCTGGTGACCGCGCTGATCGTGTTGGCCGTGGCGGTGGTGGCGACGGTGCTGCTGACCCGGCGCCAGACCGAGACACTGCGGGAGCTGAGCCGGGCGGCCAAGCAGTTCGCCCACGGGGACTTTTCCGCGCGGATCAACCCGGACGGGGCGGGCGACGAAGTGGCCGAACTGGCCACGGCCTTCAACAATATGGCCGACAGCCTGGACCGCTCCGAGACGCTGCGGCAGGAATTCATCTCCAACATCAGCCACGAACTCAAGACACCCATGACCACCATCGCCGGATTTATGGACGGCATGCTGGACGGAACGATCCCCCGGGAAAAGCACGCCTACTATATGCAGACGGTATCCGATGAGGTCAAGCGCCTGAGCCGTTTGGTCCGGAGTATGCTGGATATCTCCCGGATGAAGTCCACCGGGGAAGCGCTGCAGAAATCCCGGTTCGACGTAACGGAAACGCTGGGCCGAACCCTGCTGACCTTCGAACAGAAGATCGATGAGAAGCATCTGGATGTCCAGGTGGACATCCCGGACAGGGCGGTCTGGGTCCTGGCCAATGAGGATTCCATCACGCAGGTGATCTACAACCTGATCGACAACGGCGTGAAGTTCGCGGAGCAAAACTCTCCCTTCCGCCTGACCGTGGCGACGACGGGAGGGAAGGCTCTGATTAGCGTGGCCAACACCGGCCCCACCATCCCGCCGGAGGAGCTCCCGCTGGTGTTTGACCGGTTCCACAAGTCCGACAAGAGCCGCTCCCGGGATAAAACAGGCGTGGGCCTGGGACTGTATATCGTCAAGACGATCCTGGGAAGCCACGGGGAGGATATCACCGTCACATCCCGGGACGGCGTGACCACATTCACTTTTACACTGGCGTTGACAAAATAGTCAAAAGCGGCACAAATGGATGAAATGGGACCCAAAATGCCATACCTTTCCAAGGATAATCCCTTGACTAACGATGTACCAGGTATTAAAATTGTAACATTAGGATCGGAAGATCCTGATGAAAATGCACGGCAAAAACGCCGTAAATTCAGGAAGGAATGAATAGTATGAAAAAGCTGATTGCTTTGCTGCTGGCCGCTTGCATGCTGGTCGCAGTGCTCTCCGGCTGCGGTTCTTCCGCCGGTTCTGCGGAAGCTCCCGCTTCCGCGCCCGCTGAGGAAGCTGCCTCTGCCGCTGCGCCCGCCGAGGAAGCCGCTCCCGCCGAGCAGGCTGCTGCTCCTACGGGTGATTTCGTCTGGAACGGCCAGAAGGAAGTCTGGTCCATTCTCCCCACCACGGATGCTGAAGGCCTGGTGTGGATCAACGATTCCATGGGCGCTGTCATGGAGGCTCAGGGCTTCACCTACGTGAAGAAGGACGCCCAGGGCGACCCCGGCGCGCAGGTCCAGTTCGTGGAGCAGGCCATCGCGGCCGGCAATGTGGGCTGCCTGATGATCGCCGCCATGAGCGTGGAAATGCTCAAAGATGTTGTTGGCCAGGCTGTTGACGCGGGCATCGCGGTTGCGTACCTCGGCGCTCAGCCCACCGATTACACCATCGCCGGCTGCGTCTACACCGCCTATGAGATCACCGGTATGTATGCGGTGCAGGCCGCGGAGTACTGGGCCGAGCATTCCGGCCAGAACGTGCCCAAGAATGCCGACGGCAAGTATGAGATCGCCATCGATACCTACTATGATATCGCCGACGGCGTGTACCGCTCCAACGCGATCAAGGGCACTGTGGAGAAGTCCGACACCCTGACTCTGGTCAGTGAGTCCTCTTCCTACGGCTCTGATGCATTGAACACTGCCTTCAACAACGCCCAGGCCGTGCTCAACGCCAACCCCGACTGCCACATCTTCGTGGCCTACGAGCCCCAGAACGCCATGGGCATCAACAATGCCATCATGGACTACTGTGAACAGACCGGCAACTCCCCCGCGGATTACTTCGTGGCACCCTGCTACGGCGAGGACACCACCTTCACCGGCCTGTATGAGGAAGCGGCTGCGGATCCCGCTGCCAACGCCATCAAGGGCTACTCCACCTACGGCGACCCTGCCATGCCCATGGAGGCTGTCCAGGAGCAGTTCCCCCAGAGCTATGATGCTCTGGCCAAAATCTCCGAGGAGATCAACCCCGGCGCTCCTGTGATCATCCCGCCCATCCTGACCGGCATGCGGCTTGCTGACATCCTGCTGGGCGTCTGCGGCCAGTTTGAGGGTTATGAGTGGACCTACGGCGAGACCTATTACGACACCATCACCGCAGTGACGGTGGACGGCTTCAGCGCCACTTGGTCTATGGGTGACGAGAACCCCGCTGCGGAGTACAAGAAATAAGTTCATAACGCAGAAACTGGGGCGGCGCGGGATAGCCTTGCGCCGCCCCAATCAGCCTGTATCATACACCGCGAAGGTGCGGGCATGACCGCTGCTTTGCGATAGGAGGCGTTATATTTGACTGAGAAACAACCGATTCTGTCCCTGAAGGATATTATGAAGGTCTATCCGGGCGTGATTGCCCTGAATAAAGTGTCGATCGATTTCTATCCCGGTGAGGTCCATGCGCTCATCGGTGAAAACGGCGCTGGAAAATCCACCTTCATCAAAACCATCACCGGCGCTCATGCCCCGGACGGGGGTACCATCACTGTGGATGGGGAGACCTATGAAGCCATGACGCCTGCGCTGGCCCGGAAACACGGCATTGAGTGCATCTATCAGGAGTTCAACCTGATCGACGTGCTCTCCGCGGCGGAGAACATCTGCTACGGCGAGCGGCTGGGCAAGCTGGTGGACCAGAAGAAGATGCGGAAGATCGCCAAGGATCTGTTTGACGACTTCGGCGTGGACATCGATCCCGACACTCCGGTAAGGAACCTGACCCCCGGACATATGCAGATCGTGGAGATCGCCAAGGCGGTTTCCAAGCAGACCCGGGTGCTGATCCTGGACGAACCCACCGCGCCCCTGAGCGTGGCGGAGGTGGAGATCCTGTTTCGGATCGTCCGGCGGCTCCGGGATCAGGGCGTTGCCATCATCTTTATCTCCCACCGTCTGGACGAGGTCTTTGAACTGACAGACCGGGTGTCCATCCTCCGGGACGGAGAATACATCACCACCCTCAACACCAAGGATACCGACCGTGCGGAGCTGATCCGCTATATGGTGGGTCGTGAGATGACCGCCACGTTCCCGCCCCGGAATGCACAGATCGGTGAAGTGGCGCTGGAGCTTCGGAACCTTACCGGAAACGGCGTCAAGAATATCTCCTTCCAGGCCCATCGGGGCGAGGTGCTGGGGATTTCCGGTCTGGTCGGCGCAGGCCGCACGGAAATCATGAAGGTGGTTTTCGGATCGGAGAAAAAGCAGTGGGGTGAGGTCCTGGTGAACGGCAAACCCGCCGATATCCGGTCACCCAAGGACGCTATGCATAAATACGGCATCTGCCTGATCCCGGAGGACCGGAAGCGGGAAGGATGCTTCCTGGGAGAGACGATCTCCTGGAACCTGGTATATAACGTGCTGGAGAAGATCTCCCACCTGACGGTGGTAAATGCCAAAAAGGAAGCGGAGATCGCGGATTACTACGGAAAATCCATGCGGATCAAGGCCCCGGACCTGAAGAAGACCAAGGTGATGACCCTGTCCGGCGGTAACCAGCAGAAGGTGGTGGTGGGCAAGGCACTGGCCACCCAGTCTGATATCATCATTTTTGACGAGCCCACCCGCGGCATCGACGTGGGCGCCAAGTACGAAATCTACGAATTGATCAACGGTCTGTGCGAAGAGGGCAAATGTGTGGTGATGATCACCTCTGATATGGAGGAGCTGCTGGGAATGTCCGACCGAATTGTGGTCTTTGGCGAAAAGTGCCTGGCCGGCGAGCTGACCAAGGAGGAATTCTCCCAGGAACGGATCCTGGATATGGCCTCCACCAGCGACCGGGAAACAGAAAAAAAGGAGGCTTGATCCCATGAAAAAGGGAATTTCCGAATACTTGAAAGACTATATGATGCTGCTTGTGCTGGTGGTCCTGCTGATCGTGTTCAGCATTCTGGGACCTGCCGTGGCCGGGCGTTCCTTCTTTAACCTGAAGAACCTGCTGACCATGCTGAACCAGAATGCGTATCTGGTGATCCTGGGCGTCGGTATCACGTTCATCATGCTGGGCGGCGGCATGGATCTGTCCACCGGCTTCCTGATCTCCACCGTGGGCGTCTGCATGGCGCTGCTGGAGAGCTCCAGCAATATCGTGGTGGCGCTGATCTGCGGCATTCTGCTGGCGGTACTGCTCTCCGCGTTCAACGGCGTGATGTACTCCTGGCTCCAGGTGTTCCCGTTCATCATTACCCTGGGCACCCAGTATATTCTCAACGGCGCCACCTATCTGCTCACCGGAGGCATCAGCAAGACCAACTATGTCTCCGATGCGTTCAAGCTCATTGGCGGCAGCAATATCACCATCGGCAGCGGTGCCCTGAAGACCGGCGTGCTGGTGATGGTCCTGATGGTGCTGATCGGCTCCTTTATCCTGAACAAGACCTATTTCGGACGGAACGTCTACGCCCTGGGCTCCAACCCCGACGCGGTTGCTCTCTCCGGCGTGTCTGTGGCGAAGATGCGCGTGGCGATCTTTGCGCTGGCCGGCTTCTTCTTCGGCATTGCCCAGATCGTCAACATCGGCACCATGGGCGGCGCCGTGAACCAGGGCCTGGGCATCGGTTCAGAGTTCACCGTCATGGCGGGTGCCATGCTCGGCGGCGTTAAAATGGGCGGCGGCGGCGGAAAGATGAGCAACATGGTCATCGGCGTTCTGATCATCGGTCTGCTGGACTACGGCATGACCTTCCTGAACATCAACCAGTACTGGAAGTACGTGGTGCTTGGCATTGCCCTCCTGGCAGCCGTCACCATGGACACGCTCCAGACCCGTGCCGCGGCCAATGCGGCGAAAAAGGTCACCGGCTCCGCGCCTGCGGCCCAGTGATGCTAACAAATATCAAAAAGTCCCGGTCCGATCGGACCGGGACTTTTTCTGACTGATGTGCGCCCGGCGAGCGCACGTTCTATAGGGTGAAAGTCCCGAACGCGCCCGGCAGTGGGAAGCGTTAGCCAAAGGCAAAGGTGTCCATCGCGAGGTGGAATCTGAAGGAAGCCGGATTTGGAGAGTTGAAAGGTCT
>JAFUFT010000075.1 GCA_017469795.1 Oscillospiraceae bacterium | reverse complement strand
TGCTCTGCGTGGAACACTTTCAAAGAAGGTAGACGCGCCGAACACCCGATCCGGCCAGGAGATCAGGATGTTCCGCTCCCGCCCTTCCTCGGACCGGGTATAGGTCAGGGAAAGTCCCTCCAGCAGATAATAGAATTCTTCCGCCGCGTCGCCCTGGCTGAAGATGATCTCTCCGGGCTCATATCGCCGGGGATTCCGGCTTTCAAGCAGGAAATCAACGATCTCTTGTCTCATGGACGTTCTCTCCTTTTAAGATCAGGACGAACAGGATCAGCATCACGATGATAAAGGGAAGCAGCAGAGGAATTACGACATTCTGACTGAGTATACCGGCGATCCCCAGAATGTCGATCACCGCCATCACCAGTATCATAACGAACATTCCGATCCATAGCAAACACCGTTTCATGACTTGGTCACAACCTTTCTGTAAGACGGGCGTTTGGAAACAGCTTTCGTTTCTCCCGGAAGTACAGCCCCAGGCACATCAGGAACCCGCAGGGCGAGCCGAAGTACCAGGCCCACATGAGGCCGGTGTAGCTGTGAAGGGCCTTTGTCAGCACAAAGCACATGGCCACCCGGACGATGAACTCGATGACCGTCTCAATGAAGAAGGTCATGCTCTTGCCCACCCCACGAAGAAGCCCACCGGTGGTGATGATAAAGCAGATGATGGAATACACCGGGGAGATGATCCGCAGATAGTGGATGCTTACGTCGATGACATCCGCCTCCGCCCCCGCGTCCACGAACAGCCCGGCAAGCTGAGCCGGGAAGATCTGAAAGACGGCGATGACCGCCAGTGTAAATCCAAAGCAGAGCCCGGTGGAGACCCAGAAGCCCCGGTGGATGCGGTCATATTTCTCCGCGCCGTAGCACTGGGCCACGAAGCTGGACAGTGCTGTTCCCAAAGTGTTGAAACACATATAGGCGAAGTTGTGGAGCTTGGAGGCGGCCTCATATCCGGCGATCACCGCCGTATCGAAGGAGTTCACCAGACTTTGAAGGATCGTATGGCTCAGGGCCACGCAGCTCTGCTGAAAGATGCTGGGCAGTGCGATTTTCGCCATGTCCCCCAAGAGGGCTCTGTCGAAGAAGCGATAGGGCTCATTTGTTTCCAGTCCGCGGATTCGCTTTGTGACAAGGCCTGTGGACAGGGCCGCCGCCACCGCCTGCGAGATGGTGGTGGCCCAGGCCGCTCCCTCCACACCCATGTGAAGGGGACCCACCGCCAGAATGTCCAGAACAATGTTCAGCGCCGAGGACATCATCAGGAAATACAGCGGACGTTTGGAATCCCCCAGTCCGGTGAAAATGGCAGTGGAGGCGTTGTACAGGAACATAAACACCACGCCCACGGAGTAGATAGCCAGATAATTCCGGGCGGAGGGATACAGGTGCTCCGGGGCGTTCAGCAGATGCATCAGCGGCCCAGAAAGAACGATGCCCAGCCCGGACAACGCGATACCCATCACCAAAAGGGAGATCAACGCCGTGAACACCGCGGATTTCAGGTCGCCCATGCGTTTTGCCCCGAAAAGCTGGGAGATGATGACGGAACAGCCCATGGCTGCGCCCGTGGCAAAGGCGATAAAAAACAATGTGATAGGGTACGCCGCGCCGATGGCGGCCAGTCCCATGGACCCGGTGAACTGTCCCACAATAATGCTGTCGGCGATATTATAGACCTGCTGCAGGGCAGTGCTCAGCAGCAGCGGCAGGGAAAACCGCCAGATGACCGTCAATGGCCTGCCGGTAGTCAGATCGGTGATCATACGCATCCGCTCCTTTGTGTTCATCATAGCGGATGATTGGGTTTGCAACTACCAACTGCTTTACATTTTCATTGAAAAAATGAGCCACAGATTCTAGCAGAAAAAGTTACCGCTCCCAATCCCGTGACCGTGTTTTCTTTTCGTGCTGCTTATCCCGCCCCGCATACCGCTGTTCTGCCCGGTATCGGATCTCCAGGAATTCCTCATCCAGCATGACATCTACATCGTGGGCGGTATTCTCGCGTTCGTGGGGATAGATTTCCCGCCCGATGGCCCGCTGGATCGTTTGAATGGCGTCCTGCTCTTTTACTGGGCGAATATCCATCCGGGCGGCGATCAGATCGGCCTGATCCAGATCATCAGCCTGGGCTTTGGTCTCCATGAACTTTTTCCGTTCCGCATCCAACTCCCGGCTGTATTTCTGTTCACTCTCCCAATAGGAACCGGACCTGGTCTCGGATTGTGCCATCTCCGACTCGACCTCCTTCATCCCGGCGGCGTCCTTTTTGCCGAAGCCCCGGATGAGGGAGGTTTCTTCGCTGCGCAGTTCCTCGATTTCCTCTGTCAGTTCCGCAATCTGTGCGGCCAGTTCCCGGCGCTTAAACATGCTGATAATTGGCAGAGCGTCATACTCCTTCTGGAGCTTTTTCCGTTTGGCAAGTTTGTCCCGGATGCTGTTTCGGACCGTCTGATAATCACTGTAATTTGCTTTGACCTGCTTTTGATACCGCTGCTCGGAATAACGCCACTCCCGGAATTGGATTGCCGCATATCGCAGGACGATCATGTTCGCCCGGATGGTCTCCAGCGCGTCGGCGATAGTTGGAACCGTCTGCTTTACTGCTTCGGTCAGCCTGGCAATGGTGGCCTTGAGATTGCGGAGGATTCGGTTATCTGCTTTGATCTGCCGGTTCATCGCACAGCGCTCCGCATTTATCCCTTGCTTCTCCATGGCGCAGGCAGCGACACCCTCATGGATGGTTGGCTGCTCATCGAGACCTCGGGCAGTGTGGCTACGGTGGTCAATCCGTTCCGCACGGCCGGCCTGCTCTAAGGAGCGGTTTACTGCATCGGCCCAGGCTGCCCGCCATGTCACAAGTTGATCCTCACTGTTCCACCGCTCGGAGATCGGATTCTGCCGTCCGAACTTGGTGCTTTTCGGGTACTTGGACACGCGCTCATACCCATGCGCTTCTGCTTCGGCGGTGGTCATCCAGACTTTCTTCTTGCCGACCTTGTATTGGTATTGCTTCTCCCAGCCTTCGTTCTGCGCGGTCTTGAACTCTTCCGCAGTAAAGCCCTGTTCCTCGTTGCCTCGGACACAGAGATATTCCTTCTGCGTCTTTTGCTGCCATGTTCCTTTCTCCGTCAGGGGCCGGACTGTCAGCATGATATGGGCATGGGGATTGTGTCCGTCTGTATCGTGGATGGCAACATCGGCGCACATTCCTTCCTTGACAAATTGCTCCTGTATGAAATCAGAAAGCAGCTTGACCCAGGCTTCCTTATCCAGTTCCACGGGCAAGGCTATCACAAACTCCCGGGCCAGCCTGCTGTCCTTTGCTTTCTCCGCTGCCTCCACAGCATTCCATAATTGTTCCCGATCCTGCCATTCCGGCGGAGCCATGGGCGGTAGAAAAACTTTCTCCCATTTAAGACCCTGCTTCCGTGTATAGTCATGCTGCACCCCGTCGTAGTCATTGAAAATGCGGGAACAGCTCATATAGGCAGAGGCAGCACAGGCGGAGCGGCCTGCGCCCCGGCTGATGACCTTTGCCTCCAGGTGATAGATCGCTATAATAACACCTCCGTCCTTCGTATATCGTCTCCCGTCCATCGTCCTTCGTCCCCCCGCAGGGAAGGGGACCCGCCACAAACGATTCCATTGGGCGGGTCCCATGCGGTTGGCCCTGGCGGTGCGACAGCATTGCCAGATTTGCACCGGGACGGAGCGGCCAACCGCACAGCCGGTGACGCATCGGCGACACTGGCTGGAGGCTTCCGCAGAAGCCGCATTCCCCCTCGGAGAGCGCACGAGCCCGACCAACGGAAGGGCTACCACCGCCGGGCTTTGCCCGGTGGTGAGTAAGTGCGCCCTTCGGGATAAAAGGAAACAGGGGAAGCATCCCGGTTTTCCGGAACGCCTCCCCATGTCGTGATTCTTATCTCCCGTTGAGTCTTCGGTCCAAATCGCCCTCCAGTACGGTCAGCTCCATGTTTGCCGCCTGTGGAAACACCTTCTCCAGGATCGCTCCCTCCTGGATCAGCCTCCGCGTCCGGGCTTTGCGTTCCTTCACCCGGTCCCGCGCCTGGGCTTCCTCCAATCGGTGCTGCGCCTGAATCAGCTTCTTTTCGTTTTCTGTCATGGCAGAAACCTCCTCAAATTGAAATGTGGTATAATTTGATGGCAAAAACACCGTAAATAACGGCAAAAGGCGGCGATTCTGCCATCAGGAGAACCGCCGCCGGTGAAGAAGTATTCGATTGATGGTAACCCATCCAAAAAGTGATGGCACTTGACCGCATAGATGAAGTCAGATCCTCTCGTTTATGCCATCAGAGGGTTGTACACCGGTGTACAACCCTGTTCGACGAGAATCGGTTTTGATAAATTCGTCAAAGTTTATAGCAGGAAGGTTCGGCGAATTCACCGAACCTTCCTGCATGGGTTTGACACCGGTGTCAAACCCTATACCGATAGGCTCCCTCGAGTTATCTATCCAGGTCATAATTTTTCTTGCGTTGTTGTGGTTGATCAGACTGATCAGCTTGCGCTTGCAGTTGGCGCAGCTTCGCCAGCACAGAAGCCCTATTCGTCTTCTCTTGAAGGCTCTCGGCAATGCCATCCACGTTGTTCTTTGTTGTTGTACCGGGGTAATCCTGCTCAAACTGGATCAGCAGTTCTTTCGTTTCCTGTTCGCCCTGCAACGTCTGTTCATAGAGCTGCTCAAATTGTCCGTTTTCCATGACGTTTTTTATAAACGCCTGCGATGGTTCCGGCAGGGATGACCAATCGCCATAAAGATCCGACGCCGCTTTGTGTATCTGCTCCATCGTAATCGGCACCCCTCTTTTTTCGTGTTCGGACAGAATACCCAACACATCCGAAAGATCACTCTTATACTGCCTGCCGGAGCGCAGCTTCATAGCAATCAAGTATTCTGCTGAAATGGTACGAATCGTGAGCACATTGGAAAAGGTCTTGTAATACACGGAAAACTCTGAAAGCTTCGGCGTATAGGAATCCGTTTTCTTAAAGTCCGCGTTCAGCCATCCGTTGGGCAAATCATACCGGTCTCCCACGGCGTTGATTGCGTCTTTCATACTGGAAGCAGCCTGGATGATGGCGTCAATATCCGTGGTCATATTACGAAAGCCATAATTGATCAGAACAGAGGCTCCGCCGATCAGGATCAGCTCCGCCGGCAGGCCTTTGCCGACACGCCTGCGGTACTCCTTGGACAGCTCTTTCAAGTAGAGGTCGATATTATCCTTTGTAAATTCAAATCGTGTGTCAGACAACACTCCTGACCTCACTTTCTATAATATTGAAGCGTTTGAACTCCGGAATCGCCGCCTTTTCCGCCTGACTGAAGATTTCGTCATTTGGAGATGCGGCGGCCATCGCGCGAATGCTGGCCGGATACACCGGCTTTTCCAGCTTGCAGCGGCGGAGATCGTCGTACTCATCACAAAGCGGCACATCATTCACCCGGCTGAGATAGTCCAGCATCGCCAGAAGGTACAGGCTCTCCGGATACCATTTTCTATCGTAATAGGAGCGAATATCATGATGCTCCAACGTGTCAATGATAAACGCGATATCGCCCATCTCCTTGACACGATGACAAACCGTGCTTTTATAGTTTTCAAAGCTGGGCCGCTTTATCATATATGGCGCCAGTAGTTCCTCCATGGAAATATCCATCGCGTTGGCAATTCGATAGACCGTCTCCGCGCTGCATTTTTCAAGCCTCGTTTTGCCGTTGCATATGTCATTCACGGTGGCATACGGGACTTCGCTCAACTTTGCCAGTCGGTAGACAGACATATTTTTATCCTTCAATGCATCCCGGATCGTCATAGCATAGCACCTTCTTTCTGTACATATTATACCGGTATGCCGGTATAATGTCAAGCAGAACGGAGTGAAAGATAATTCTGACTCTGTGATCCAAATCTCCATCACAGACTGTCGATGAACGCCATCGCTTCCTCCAGACTGTCGTTGACCGCATCGCTCTCAATCGGTGCTGGTGCCCCCGAAGCAGGCGGCGACAGGCTTTGAAGCAGTCTAGATAGGGTCAGTACGCCGCCTGCGGAAGAATCGGACACACCGGCGTTTACGGCCTCACGAACCCGCTGAAAGAACCGGTCATCCTGCTCCGCACTTCCGAAGAAAGGCGCGTGACGCTCCTGCCGGTCAAAGTGATCGTTTACCGCAGTAATCACCGCTTTACTGTAGGATTTGTACTGCTTGCGGTCCATGTTCCGCAGCCGCTCCCACGCGGCCCGATCCTCCGATTTGTTCAGATTAAAGCGGATGGTCAGATTCTGAATTCGGTTCATGTCACAGCACCTGCCTTCCGCTTCTGAAGATTGTGAAGGGCAATCGCTTCATAGCCCTTCGCTGTGGCGCAAATGTCCTCGTTAATGGTCACTCGCTCCGGGTCATAGGTCCCAAAATTCTTGATCATACAACTCCCGCCGCCCATGACATACAGCTTCATCAGCTCCGGGTTGTACTCATGCTCCCGGAGCCGGCGCATAATCCCGGACACATATTCGGTAGCGGCTACCGAAATTGCATTCAGGTACTTCTGTCCAATATCGGCGGTTCCGGTCCGAAGGACCTCCTCAATCACATCATCCTCCACGGTAGTCCCAAACTGCCGGAGAAGCTGCTCTCGGATGACGATCATGCACTGCTGGGTTCCGTATTTTTCAGTGAAGCATTTGGTCGAAACGGGCCTGCCGTTGTTGATATACAGGATGTTCATGGTGCCGTTGCCGATGTCGCAGAGCAGATTGACGCCCTTGAAGCGGTGCAGCTCCATGGCTACCGCCGAGATCCCCTGGGCAAACACATCCGCACCAGCAAATTCCACATGGAAGTCCCGACCTCGATAGTTGAACTCCACGGTCTCCTTTTGTAAGAGATATGCTTTGAAGGCGTCACGCTGCTGGCTGACCCAAGTGAGGGGCAGGCCGGTTGCCAGATGGACACGGGCCTCGGTCAGACCGCGGTACAGCAGTTCTTTCGCCACAGCCACCAGCGTCAGGATATAGTAATCCTGATTGGCTGTCTTGTCGGCGGCAAACTCCAAATGCTCGTCCCCTATGACATAGTAGCGTCCGTCATAGATCAACATATCGTTCTTGATGACCGGCTCCCGGTCATTGGCAGTCACGCCGGACCGGAAGCAATAGTGGGTAGTTTTCGTATTTCCATAGCCGTGATCCACGGCAATGATGATGGGTTGTTTTTCGTTGATAAATGGATACATTGCTGTCCTCCTTCCCAAATTGGGCGCAAAAAAGCGGCCCATGGAGCTGTTATACTCTCATAGGCCGCTCAGATTATGCAGTTGTAGTTGCTGCTTCGGCGGCCTTTGCTGCCGCCAGTTCTGCCTTCTTCTTGTAATAATATTTCCTGCCGGACGCACGCTTCCTCCGAATGCGCTCCTGCTCCTTCAGTTCTGCGGGCGTGGGCTCGGGCGCCGGCTCCTCCGGCATCTCGATCTTCCCGATGTACTTCAGATAAATCTCCACTTCCTGGGTCCGTCCTTCTTCCGTCCGAACCGGAGCATGGACCAGAATCTTATCTACGAATTCATTGATCATCGGCGTAGTCAGCACCGAGAAGTCAGTATACTGCTTTGCCAGCGCCAGGAATTCCTCCACATGCTCCGTGTCATTTTCGTAGGTTTCCACCTGCTCTTTCCACAAGGCAATCGATTCACCCAGCGCCGCCTGCTCTGCCTCGTACTTCTGGCAAAGCGTATCAAAACGATTCTCC
>JAFUFT010000054.1 GCA_017469795.1 Oscillospiraceae bacterium | reverse complement strand
GCCTGTAAACGTTGGGGTCGGTAGTTCAAGTCCTCTCAACAAAGGAAATATCTTTTTGTTTGCACTTGAAAAAATGGGCACGAGAAAACCCCGAAACCGTTGTGGTATCGGGGTTTTCCGGTGCAATATCTTTTTTGGTTGCACAATATGGTTGCGGGGACAGGATTTGAACCTGCGGCCTCCGGGTTATGAGCCCGACGAGCTACCGAACTGCTCTACCCCGCGATATCGTTTGTGCATATATTATAGCGTGCAATGATCTGTTTGTCAAGACAAAAATAAAATATTTTCAAAAGGGAGATAAGAGCAGGAGAGTATGAAGGATTTTACAAGAAAAAATGCAGGGGAACAGCACAAAAAGGTTAAAAAAGTTCAAAAAATATTTACAGGAAGTTAACATAAAATTGCGCGGAACACGGAACAAAGCAAGTTATCCACAGTTTCCACAGAGTTATCCACGGAGAAGACAAAGAAATCAGCCGTAATTTGTGTGTTTTCTCTGCCGAGACAGGAAATGGGAAATTGTCTAACGATAAAATGATATGTTTTCATGTTAACATAAAAAAATATCAGAAAATCTGTCAAGCCCATTTTTTGTTTTTCACAAGAATTTTTTCGTTCATTTCATAGCATAGCTTCCCTTTTCGGGGCTCAAAGAAGCGATGGCGTTAAGTTCCTGTCCGGCAATATTTCCGGCCAGATATTCATAATATCCCTGGCAGGCGATCATTGCGCCGTTGTCTCCGCAAAGTGAGAGCGGCGGCAGATAGAGTGTAGCTCCGCACTTCGCGCATTCCTGTTGAAATGCGTTTCGGATGTGTGAATTTGCGGCAACACCGCCGGCTACGGCCAGTTTTCCGTATCCGGTTGCGTTCAGCGCCTCCATCGTTCGCGGAACCAGCATATCCTGGACGGCAGAGACAAAGCTGGCGCAAAGGCCGGGCACATCCAGCGAATCCTCCCGCTGCTGCGCGTTGTGAATGATATTCAGCGTTGCGGTTTTCAGCCCGGAAAAACTCATATCATAGCCCGAGACCTTTGTGCGGGGCAGGGGATAAGCGTTGGGATTGCCGCCCTGACTCCGGTCATCCAATGCTTTGCCGCCGGGATAAGGCATGCCAAGCACCCGGGCGATCTTGTCAAAGCATTCTCCCGCTGCATCATCCCGGGTAGAACCCATAACCCGGGTGTCGGTGTAGTCGCGTACATCCAGGATCAGTGTGTTTCCGCCGGAGATGCTCAGACAGACAAAGGGCGGCTCCAGCTCCGGAAAGGCGATATAGTTCGCGGCGATATGTCCGCGGATGTGGTGCACGGGGATCAGGGGAATATGGAGCGCCAGCGCAGCCGCCTTGGCAAAATTGACGCCCACCAGAAGCGCGCCAATGAGCCCGGGCGCGTAGCTAACGGCAATGGCGTCCAGATCCTTCCTTGTGATGTTGGCCTCTGAAAGTGCCTGTTCTGCCAGCGCGGCAATTACTTCGATGTGCTTGCGGGAGGCGATCTCCGGAACTACGCCTCCGTAAATGGTGTGCATATCGATCTGACTCAGAACGCAGTTGGAAAGGATTTCTCGGCCATCGCGGGATACGGCGATGGCGGTCTCATCACAGGAGCTTTCAATTCCAAGGATCAGCATGATCCGTCCTCCTTAAAATACAGTGTCAGCAGCAGCGCGTCCTCGACAGGACTGCGGTAATAGTTTTTTCTCCGGCCAACCTGGCGGAATCCCATGGATTCATACAGAGAAAGAGCGGCATGGTTGGAGGGACGAACCTCCAGCGTCAACCAGCTCAGGTCTTTCTCCCTCAGGAGCTGAACCATGTGCAGGATCAGCGCTTTTGCAACGCCCCGGCCCCGACAGGCGGGGTCAGTGGCAATCGTCAGGATATCCCCGCCGTCTGGGCCGTACTGTACGCCGATATATCCGGCCAGAGTGGCATCATCCCGGGCTACAAGCCAGATAGCCCAGGGGTTTTCCAGCTCGGAGCGGATCGAGTTTTCGCTCCAGGGGGTGGAAAACGAGGCAGCCTCCAGTTGGGAAACAGCGGAGATATCGCTGGCTGTCATTGTACAGATCTTCATATCTATCACTTCGCCTCGTACCAGTTTTGTCCGGCGTGGGCCTCTGCGATCAGGGGAACCTTCAGCGAGGCAGCGGCTTCCATTTCCTCCGTGACGAGAGACAGAACCGTGTCCTTCTCCGTTTCCGGGCATTCCACGATCAGCTCGTCGTGGACCTGGAGCACCAGCTTTGCCTGTAGTCCTTCCCGCATCATCCTGTCCCGCACCCGGATCATGGCGATCTTGATGATGTCGGCAGCGGTTCCCTGAATGGGCGTATTCAGTGCCATCCGTTCCGCGCCGGAGCGGACGTTGAAGTTGCTGCTGTGAAGTTCTGGCAGCTGGCGGCGCCGGCCGTACATGCTCTCCACGTATCCGGATTCCTTCGCGTTTTTCACAACGTCTTCCATATATTGACGTACACCCGCATAATGGCTGAGATATCCGTCGATATAGGCTTTTGCCTCCTTGCGGCTGACGCCGATATCCCCTGCCAGAGAGAAGTCGGAGATGCCGTAGACAATGCCGAAATTGACGGCCTTTGCGCTGCGGCGCATCTGTGGCGTAACTTCTTCGGGCGCGACCCCAAAGACCTGGGCAGCGGTGTGGGTGTGGAAGTCCTCTCCCGAGCAGAACGCATCCTGCATGGCCTTGTCATCCGCCACATGGGCCAAAACCCGAAGCTCGATCTGGCTGTAGTCTGCGTCAACCAGCACCCATCCGGGCCGCGCCACAAACATCTTCCGGATCTCTCCGCCAAGCTCCGTCCTGACCGGAATATTCTGGAGGTTTGGATCCGTGGAGGAAAGGCGGCCGGTAGCGGTGACGGTGTTCTGGAATGTGCTGTGAATCCTTCCGTCCGGTGCGATGACCTTCAGGAGACCTTCAGCGTAGGTGGAGTGGAGCTTTGTGAGCATCCGGTAGTCTATTATAGCCGGAATGATCGGGTGCTTTTCCCGAAGTTGTTCGAGCACATCGATATTGGTGGAGTACCCGGACTTGGTTTTCTTCCCGTGGGGGAGGCCCAGCGTCTCAAACAGCAGGGTTCCAAGCTGCTTTGTTGAATTGATGTTGAAGGGCCCTCCTGCATAGCCGTAGATCAGGTTTTCACAGTCGCGGATCCGCTCGGACAGCATCGCGCCGAAGGACTCCAGCGTGTTCTTATCCACTGCGATGCCAGTGGACTCCATCTCCGCAAGGACCGGACAGAGGGGAAAGTCGATGTCCCGATAGACCGCCTCCATTCCGTTGGCCCGGACCAGCTTGGGTAGGGCAGTGCCGAGCGCGAGGACCGCCGCAGCCTGACCGGAAAGATCCTCCGGCAATGTCCTGCCGCAGTACTGCTGCGCAAGATCGGTGGGGTTGTATCTGGAACGTGCCGGCTCCAAAAGATAGGCGCCGAGGGCAGTATCGTATTCTATGCCGTCTGCCTGGATACCCCGCCGGAGAAGCTCCGAGCGGATGGACTTGCTGTCATGGCAGATCTTTTTTACGTCGGTTCCCCAGAGCTGTTCCAGCAGCAGGGGATAGTCCACCAGTCCCAGATCTGTTTCCAGTGCGGTATACACAGTATCTCCTACCGCCAGAGCAAATCCGTCAAGGTGCTCCGTTACGGCGACTCCGACAGGACGGATGAACCGCATGGCAGACTGAAGTTCCGCAATGGTTTCCGGTGTGGTCACTTCAATTACGTTGAGCTTCGTCTCTTCCGCGGGCGTAGAATCCTCATCCGGCTCCAGCAGCCGGTATTTTTCAATCAGACGGCCGAATTCCAACTGCCGGAACAGCTCCAGCACCTTGGCCCGGTCCCACTTCCGGATCCTGTTATCTTCCGGAGTGAACGAAATCGGCGCACTGCAGCGAATGGTGGCCAGATCGTAACTCTGATAGGCGGATTCCTTTCCCTCTGCCAGTTTCCGCTTTACGGCAGGCTTGAGGCTGTCGTCTTCCGCGTTGGCGTAAACATTGTCCAGAGAGCCGAACTTTGCCATCAGGTCCTTTGCCGTTTTCTCGCCGATTCCCGGGACGCCGGGATAGTTATCCGAGGAATCTCCCATCAGAGCCTTCAGGTCGATCAATCCTTTGGGCGGAAAACCGTATTCTGATTCAAACACCTGAGGCGTATAGTTGACAGATTGGGTGCGCCCGCCCTTGGTCGTGACCAGCTTGACGGTAACGTGAACATCCACCAGCTGCAGGGAATCCCGGTCGCCGGTCACTACAACGCAGTCCCATCCCTCGCTGCCGCAGATTTTCCCAGCGGTACCGAGAATGTCGTCAGCCTCCCAGCCGGAGAGGGAATACATGGGGACGTTCATGGCGGAGAGAATCTCCTTGAGGATCGGCATCTGGGACGCCAGATCCTCCGGCATGGGTTTCCGGGTTGCCTTGTATCCCTCGTATTCCTCATGCCGGAAGGTGGGACCCTTCTCGTCAAAGGCCACGCAGAGGGCGTCGGGATGCTCCTCGTCCAGAAGGGACTGCATGATGTTCAGAAATCCGTAAATGGCCCCGGTGGGCTGGCCGGATCGGGAGGAGAGGTAGCCTACGCCGTAAAAAGCCCGGTTGACGACGGAGTTCCCGTCGAGAATCATCAGTTTCATTCGTATCACCTTTTTAATCGTACATAAACAGGTTGCACTTGATCATGCCGTTGTAGAGCTTGCGCTTTTTCCGGCATTTCCTTCCGTAGTACCGCTCCAGCTCTTCCTCCGAGGAGATGATATATACCCCATAGCCGGTCTGATCCTTCATGCGCCGGCCAAAATCCCGGAGCAGATGCTGCGCCTGCCGCTGTTCCAGCATCCTTTGGCCGTAGGGCGGGTTGGTGACGATCACTCCGGGACCGTCGGGCAGGACCAGTTTCGTGGCGTCTGCCTCAGAAAACGAGATCAGTCCGTCCATACCGGCCTTTTTCGCGTTGGACCGGGCGGTAGCCAGGGATTTCGGGTCGACGTCTGAGCCGTAAATATGGTAATCCCCATGGAACTCCTTATCCATTGCCTCCGTCCTGGCTTCTCGCCAGAGCTTTTCGGCGCTCATGGCCCATTTCTGGCAGGAGAAGGAGCGCTGAAGTCCCGGAGCACGGTTCCTGGCAATCATGGCGGCTTCGATGGCGATGGTGCCTGAGCCGCAGAAGGGATCTACGAAATTGCCCTTTCCGCGGTAACGGGCCAGCGTCACCAGAGCAGCTGCCAACGTCTCCCGCAGGGGCGCGTCGTTGCCAACCGCCCGGTATCCGCGTTTGTGCAGTCCGGCGCCCGTGGTGTCCAGAAACAGCTCTGCCTGATCCTTCATGATGGAAAACTGAAGCTGGTACAGCGCACCGGTCTCGGGCAGCCAGCCGACTTTGTATCTTTGCCCCAGCCGTTTGGCTGCGGCTTTTTTGATGATGGCCTGGCAATCCGGGACGGAGTGGAGCTGGGAACTCAGACAGTGTCCCTTCACCGGAAATGCGCCGTCCCGGGGAATGAATTCGTCCAGCGGGGTATGAAGGACGCCCTGGAACAGCTCTTCGAAGGTTTTGGCAGGGAAACTGGCCAGCCGCAGCAGGACTCGTTCGCCGGTACGCAGATTCAGGTTGGCTTTGATGATATCGGAAAAGTCCCCGTCAAACAGGACACGGCCGTTTTCCGCCCGGACATTGGAAAGATCCATCCGCCTAAGTTCCTGAGCGGCGATGCCTTCCAGTCCGAACAGACAGGGGACGCAGCAGGTAAAACGAGACATAAAGTGCTCCCTTCACATAAATGTGTATCTATTATAGCCGAGGAAGCGCAAATGGACAAGTAAAAAAACGAGTCCCGGACAAATCCGGGACTCGTGCCGTGCGGTTTAGATATAAAAGAGCTTTTCAGCTTCTTTTCTGAGCTCCTCCCGATAGTCGGGATGGGCGATGTTGATCAGGTTCTTCACTCGCTTCTGAACGGTCTGACCGCGCATATGGGCGATGCCGTATTCTGTGACAACGATGTCCACATAGGGCCGGGGAATGGTGACCACTGCGCCCGGGGTGAGGATGGGCTTGATTTTGCTGGCGCCCTTATTGGTGGTGGAGTGCATGATCAGGATACTGCGTCCGCCCTTGGAGTGGGCTGCACCGTAAGCAAAATCAAAGCCGCCGCCGGGGCCGGAATACTGCTTGGTTCCGATGGACTCGGAGCATACCTGTCCGGTCAGGTCGATCTCCATGATGGCATTGATGGAAACCATATTGTCGTTCTGCTTGATGATCATGGGATCGGTGACGTAACTGGCCGGATGGATCTCACAGTCGGGATTCTCATGGAGCATATCAAAGAGATGGCTGGTGCCGCCTGCAAAGCAGAAAATGTGTTTCCCGGGATTGAAATTCTTACGCGCGCCGGTGATGACGCCTTTTTCCACCATGGTGCCCATCAGATTGGTGAACATCTCGGAATGAATGCCCAGATCCTTTTTGTCCATCAGCGCACGGGCGCAGGCGTTGGGCAGGGAACCGATGCCCAGTTGAATGGTGTCTCCATCGTGGACAAGCTCCGCAACGTACTGACCGATCTTCTGGTCGATGGGGGAGGAAGGGGCGTCCTGAATCTCATAGATCGGATACTCGGCCTCATAGAACGCGTCAATATCGGCGATGTTGATGTCTACGCCTCCCTTGACGGTTTTGAGGTTTTTGTTGACCTCCAGAATGATCTTTTTACAGGAAAGCGGATCGATGTCCCGCTCCCACATCTGAGAGAGGTTCACCTGAAAGTTGCCGTTTTCATCCATTGGCGTGACGGCAGCGATGTAGGTGTTGCGGGGATTCGCGGCGTTATACCAGAAGGGCTGATCCCGCAGGTCGTTGGGAACGAAGGTCACATTGCCCAGCTCCAGAGGCCGCTCCCAGCCCTTGGCGAAGAATGCGGACTGGGTCAGAATGTGTCCTTTGATTCCCTCATTCTGCAGAAAACCAAAATCGGAAGAGCGGCCCTTGAGTACGGTAACGCCCTCCACACGCGGCGCAATGGTATGAAGCTGCTGGCAAAACAGCAGGGGTTCGTTGCAGTCCTTGCCAAAGCAGATGTGATCGCCGGACTGGATCATGTCCAGACACTCCTGAAGGGTGCGCCGCTTGTCCTGATACATTTTCTGATAGTCGATGTTCTTCATGCAGATCGCCTCTTTTCTCATTTCTGCGTTTATTTTACTGTTTTTGAGAACCAGGGTAAAGACCAGACTGCACACTCTTTTCTGGGAATAATGTGCAGATCTGCACATTAGCTGCGTGGAATTGCTGACATCGCATCGGGTTTGTGTTATAATATGCACAAATAGAAAGGAGGCGGCAGAATGAGTATTCTCTCCCGGGACGTTCACGAACTGCTGGGCAGCAGAAGTCTGCAGGAGCTTTTGGACATTGGACGCCGGTGCATCGGGAATCCGATGATCCTGGCGGATCTGACCTGTCATGTGCTGGCGGTAACCGAGGATGCTTCCGTCACGGATCCCCGCTGGATCCAGATCACCCAGGATCGGACTGTGCCGGCGAACATTGTGAATATCGGCCTGTATCAATCGGCGCTCCGGTCTGACTCGCCGGTTCTCTCCACGGACTCCACCGGCCTGACCATTGTGCGGTGCGCGGTCAGCCAGGACAGCAGGCTGATCGGGTACCTTCTTTGTCCCTGCTACGGGGGCGCTCCGGATCAGGAGCATCTGGATCTGATCCGGTTGGTGGGAGATCTGTGCGCGCTGCGGATGCAGAAGGATCTGCATTACGGAGAGTACCCGGAGAATATGCTGGAATTCTTCCTGTCGGATCTTTTGAGTGGCGTGATTACGGATGAGCAGAGGATCATTGACCGGTGTCAGTTTTTCGGCTGGAATCTGAAAATGCCTTATCGTGTGATGACTATCCGCCCCGGTGGACAGAACATGAATGTCGGAGCGGACTATCTGACGCTGGACCGGCACCGCGACGCTCTGGGAAGGCTCCTTCCGGATGCGACGGTCTTCCTTTACGGCAATCACATCAAGATGATCATTCCTGTCTATGACCAATCTACCAAGGATGCGATGATCCTCCACGAATTCCGGAATATCTGCGAGGGAAGGAATCTCCTGGCGGGCGTCAGCCAGGCATCCTGGCGGCTGAGGAACCTGGCGGCTCGCCATCAGCAGGCAATGAAGGCGTTGGAGCTCGGAACCCTTTTGGGCGGTGCAGGACCGCTCTATTACTACGATACCTATTCCGTATATCACTGTCTGGAGCGGTGCGCTCAGCAGACGGATATTCTGCAGATGTGCCACTCCGCCGTTCTGCATCTGGAATCTTACGACCGGAAGAACGGGACGGAACTGCTCGGGACACTCCATGCTTACCTGTCCTGTCACCGCAACCTGAGCGAGGCGGCTGCGTCCCTGTTTATCCACAGGAATACCCTTTCCAAACGGCTGGAGAAGATCAACGATCTGATCCATGTGGATTTTTCCGATGCGGAGACTGTTTTCCATCTGATGTTCTCTTACCGGATCATCGAATACTATGGCGCTACAGTGCTTCGGAACTCTTATGAGAACTGGGTGGAGCGGGCGCCGACGCTCCGGCATCCATAAGTCCCAAATAAGGGACGCCCGATCCGCTATGATGGGCCCATCAGAACGGAACGGGGTGGGGATATGAAATCCAGTGGAACGATCATCGTTACGGTAATAACGGCGTTTGTCATGCTGATACGGCAGATGCTGGGATAGGAAAAGGCCCTCACGATCGTGAGGGCCTTTAGTATATTCAGCTGAGAGCCTGCGAAATTGCGGCGAGCAGATCGTCAAATTCTTCAAAAGCGGGGATATCCGGGTAATCCTTCCGGATCTGATCCGTGGTGCGGAACAGGAAACCGGCCTTTCCGGCCTGAATCATCTTCAGATCATTGAAGCTGTCGCCGCTGGCAATGGTTTCAAAGCCGACGCTCTGAAGCGCGCGTACCGTGCTGTATTTGGAGTCAGAAATCCGCATCTGGTAACCGGTGATCATTCCGTCCTCTCCGACGGTCAGGGAGTTGCAGAACAGCGTGGGCCAACCCAGCTTTTTCATCAGGGGTTTGGCAAACTCGGAAAACGTGTCGCTGATGATGATGACCTGAGTCATTTCCCGAAGGCTGTCCAGAAATTCTCTGGCGCCGGGAAGCGGGTCGATGGTGGCGATCACATCCTGGATCTCCTTGAGGCCAAGTCCGTGCTCCTTAAGTATATTCAGGCGGAATGCCATGAGTTTGTCGTAGTCCGGCTCGTCCCGGGTGGTGCGCCGTAATTCCGGGATTCCCGTAGCTTCCGAAAACGCGATCCAGATCTCTGGGACCAGAACTCCCTCAAGATCCAAACAGACAATATCCATTCCAATGTTCCTTTCCGCTTTGTTTTTAACATATTAACACATCAAAGCGCCAAATGCAATAGATTCCTTTATCAGAATTATTACTGACAGCAGAGGTAGGCAACCGAATAGGGCGGAAGCTCGCATCCGCCGTCAAAGTTCCAGGTCTGTCCCGTGAGCAGATCCACCGCCTGAGCGCAATGAGGATCAAACCAGGCCCGGTAGGACTGGGAATCCGCGTTGACTGCGACAAGGACTCTCTGTCCGTCCGTACATCTCTGGAATATCGTCTGCCGGTTCGTAAGTACCAGGTCCTGAAAATCTCCGTAGCAAAGGGCAGGGCTTTCCCGATGAGCCTTTGCCATGGATGCGATCTGTTCTGTGAGAACGTTCCATTCCGGGGCGGCGAAGGCGGGGCGCAGATTATCATCGCTTCCGGACTGCTTCTGGCCCTCGGCACCCCATTCGCTTCCGTAGTACACACAGGGGATCCCGGGCATGCCGAACAGCAGGCCGTAGATCAGAGGAAGATGGTTTCGATTCTGGAGCATGCTGGCAATCCGGCTCACATCGTGATTGTCCACAAAATTCAGGAGGTGTTTTCCTTTGTACAGCGTCCAGTACTCCGGTCCAAACTGCCGCTTGAGGCTGTGGACGATCTCAAAGAGATTCATGGAATTGAAGCTGGAATACAGCCCTTTATAGCATTCATAGTTGGTACAGGAGTGAAGCATGCCGTCGTTGACCCACTGATTGTAATCGCCGTGGAGCGTCTCGCCGACCAGGAAGAATTCCGGTTTAATGTCGTTGGCAAAGACACGGAGCCGACGGAGAAAATCGTGGTCGAGGCAGTACGCCACGTCAAGCCGCAGACCGTCGATGTCGAATTCCGAGACCCAGAACCGGATGCACTCCAGCAGATAGTCCGCCACCTCCGGGTTCCGTAGGTTCAGCTTCACAAGCTCATAATGACCTTCCCAGGCCTCATACCAGAATCCGTCGTTGTAGGCGGTGTTGCCGTCAAAACTGATGTGGAACCAGTCTTTATAGGGAGAATCCCACTTCTTCTCCCGGACATCCTGAAATGCCCAGAAATTGCGGCCCACATGGTTCAGAACCGCATCCAGCACGACCCGGATCCCCTTTTCGTGACAGGAACGGCACAGGTCGGTGAAGTCGCTGTTCGTGCCGAGCCGGCAGTCCAATGTGCGGTAGTCCCGGGTATCGTATCCGTGGGTATCGCTTTGAAAGACAGGGGAGAAGTAGATGGCGTTGGCGCCGAGGCGGGCAATGTGATCCAGCCAAGGCTCCACTTTTTTGATCCGATGCTCCAGAATCCCGTCATTTTCCCTTGGCGCGCCGCAGAGCCCCAGAGGATAGATCTGATAAAATACGCTGGTTTCAGCCCACATAAGTTCTGCTCCTTTGATTGAGTTTTGGTTATTGTAGCCCCCGGAGTAAAAAAAGTCAATCACAGAAAACCCTGCGGATCCTGTAATCCCTGTTGACATGAGAATGCCTGATTGCTATAATCACATGTGAACGAACGGTCGCATTTTTGGGGGTGCACACATGGCAAAGGATACCAAGGCAAGGATCCTTGCAACGGCGCTGGAGATGTTCTCGAAAAACGGATATGCCGGGACAAATATCCGGGAGCTCACTTCCTCTTTGGGGCTGGGCAAATCGTCCATGTACCGGCATTTCAACAGCAAAGAGGAGATCTGGAATACGCTTCTCGACGAGATGATTGCCTACTACACGTCCCGATTTGGCTCTCCGGAGCATCTTCCTCCGGTACCGGAATCTCCGGAAGAACTGGTTGTGATTACCATGCGAATGGTGGACTTCACGGTGCATGATGAGAAAATCGTTATGACCAGAAAGGTCCTTGCTGTCGAGCAGTTCCGGGATGACCGGGCAAGAGAACTGGCATCCAGACACTTTTTAACGGGACTTACCGCCATGTTTACACCTGTCTTTTCCGGTATGATGGACAGGGGGCTTCTTCGGCGGGACGACCCGGAAATGCTTGCGTTTGCCTATACGGCGCCGATTTCTGCGCTGATTCACCTGTGTGACAGGGAGCCGGAGAAAACTCCGGACGCAATGGCGAGGATCGAAGCTTTTTGCCGGCATTTTATTAGAACCTATAAGATATGATGAATTTACATCAGGAGAGGAGCACCGTATCATGAACGACAGGATGATGCTTGAGATCCGGCACTTTTCCAAATCATACGGTGGCGGGAAGAAGGCTGCGGATGATGTGACGATCCAGGTTGCCTGTGGAGACATTTACGGATTCATTGGGCACAACGGAGCGGGCAAGTCCACCACGATCCGCGCGGTAGTGGGCGTTCTGGACTTTACTGACGGCGAGATCTATATCGACGGACATTCCGTCAGGGATGAACCCATGGCCTGCAAGCGGGTTACCGCATACATTCCGGACAACCCGGATCTTTATGAAAACCTGACCGGGATTCAGTATCTGAATTTTGTGGCGGATGTCTTTGGAATCAGCCCCGGGGAACGGGAAGAGAGAATCCGGAAATACGCTGGGCTTTTTGAAATCACGGACGCGCTTGGGGACCTGATCGGATCCTACTCCCACGGAATGAAGCAAAAAGTTGCAATTATCTCGGCGCTGATCCACAATCCGAAGCTGCTCGTTTTGGATGAACCCTTTGTGGGTCTGGATCCCAAGGCGAGCTTTACCCTGAAGGAGATCATGCGGGAAATGTGCGGACAGGGGACAGCGGTGTTCTTTTCGACCCATGTTCTCGATGTTGCGGAAAAGCTTTGCAACAGAGTTGCGATCATCAAGCAGGGCAGGATCGTTGCTGCTGGCACCATGGAGGAACTGACGGAAGGCCATTCCCTGGAGGAGACGTTCCTGGAGGCGGACCGAGATGAAACGTAATTTTCTTCTTATGAAGACGCTGCTGTTATCCACCAGTCAGAGAAACATCTACAGGTATTCCAAAGACTCCAAAAAGCGTAAAAAGATCATGTTTGGCTATGTTGGCGTCTTTTGCCTGTACGCAATGCTGATCGGATACAGCGCGGCGATCTGTGTCGGATACGGAACCTATGGCATGATCGAAAGTGCACCGGTGCTGTGCGCGCTGACGATCAGCGCACTGTCCTTCGTGTTTACGTTCTTTAAAACGAACGGATATCTTTTCAACTTCAAGGAATATGATATGCTGATGGCCCTTCCCTTTGAGGCGAGGACGGTTGCGGCTTGCAAGTTTGCATATATGTATGTCAAAAGCCTCCCCTGGTATCTGTGCATCGCACTGGCCATGATGGCTGGATACGGGTATTATGCCCGACCGTCGGCCGCAGTTTATCCGCTGTGGATCCTGCTGTCTGCATTTCTTCCTGTGATCCCAATGTTGGGTGCGGCTTTTCTGGGATTCCTGATTGCGCGGATCAGTGCCGGCTTCCGAAAGACGAAAATCGTGCAGACGGTGCTCACCTTCGCCTTCATCATTTTCTGCTTTTCTCTGCGTTATATCATCGAAGATCTGTTCCGGAACGATAAAGTCCAGGCAACGCTGGAGACAACCGCGGAAATGACTGGAGGTGCCGCAAAGATCTATCTGCCTGCCGGCTGGTTTTGCGATGCTGTTACAAAGTTCAGTTTATCGGGAATCCTGCTGTTGGTAGGCGTTAGTCTGCTGCTGTTTGCTGTGTTGTTCTATCTGGTCGGCAAATCCTACCGGCAGATCAATTCCGCAATGAAATCCCACACAGCGGCAAAGAATTACAAGATGACAGGACTGAAACAGAGAAGCGTGGTTTTTTCGGTGGCATTTAAGGAGTGGAAGCGTCTGACCGGGTCCACTACTTATCTGACCAACGGAGCCATGGGGGAACTCCTGGCAGTGCTGCTGGGCGTTGTGACGCTGCTGATCGGATTTGACCGGATCGTTTCCGTGGTGACCCAAGGAGCGCCCATCGATCCGACCATCCTGCGGCCGGCGATTCCGCTGATTACCTATTTCCTCCTTGGGATGGTTGCCACGACAGCTTGTTCTCCGTCCCTGGAGGGCAAAAACTACTGGATCATTCAGAGCCTGCCTATCGAGAAAAAAACGGTGTATCAGGGGAAAATGCTGTTCAATCTGATGCTGACGGTTCCGTTTATGATCTTTACCAACCTGTGTCTGTGTATCTCCGCCAAAGCGCCGGTTCTGGACACGGTACTGTATCTGATTCTCGGTCTTGCGCTCTGCGCGTTCTCCACAGCCTGGGGATGTGTTTGCGGCATCCGGCATATGCGGCTTGACTGGGAAAATGAGATCGAAGTTATCAAGCAGGGGGCGGCAGTGGCCGTCTATATGCTGCCGAATATGTTCGTGGTCATGGGTCTGATCGTTCTGGTGGTATTTCTCGGCACCCGGATGGATCAGAAGGTTGTGACGCTTTCCCTGACACTGATTGCGGCGGTTCTCGCCCTGCTCAGCTATCGAAGGGTCATGATCCTTTCACGCCGTTCATAACCGAAATCAATTATCTCCGAAGAGTAACGAACAGGCATGACCGATTGGTCATGCCTGTTCGTTTTAATCTGTGATGGCTATAATCCGGTATATGCCGGTATCCAAAGGAGATCGGTCAGCTTTCCAGATAGCGGTCGTAGGCGGCCTGCTCGATGGCGATGCAGTCTTCGATGCCCATCTGCTTCAGCGTCGACACGAAGTTGTCAAATTCGTCCAAGGACTCGTCGCCCACCACGAACTTCACAATGTGCTCATCCTCATAGGTCTCGATGTCGGCGTAGATCCGATTATACTCCTGAGACTCCTCCACGGTCAGGTTGATGCCAGCCCGGGGCATGTTGTACAGGCCATCATTGGATTCGTTCCAAATGGCGATGGCGTTGAGCTGATCCTGCACATAATCGGCCCGGACACGGTCCTCGTCAATGATAAAGGGAGCGGGCGTCATACGGTCGCAGACAAAGATGTTCATGGCGGCGCCGTAAGAGTAATCTGGGTTGTTCAGCACAACGTCTGTGAGCCGGGGAACGCCGTCCACATAGGTGAAGGTCTCGCCCTCTACGCCATAGTTGGCCAGAAGGATACCGTCGTCGCTGTATACGTAGTCCACGTAACGTGCGATCACGTCGGGATCCTCGCACACGGTGGTGATGGACCACATGGGGGTGTCAAGCAGGTTGCCGGTTTCACCGACATGGGCCTGGGAGCCATCCACCGTCACGTTGGTAACGCCGGTGATGGCCATGTTCGAATCCGTGGCGGAGGAGAGCATGTAGGTCATGGCCTGCGCGGCAGTGCCATACCAGATGCCGGTCTCGTTGTTCAGCAGGGGAGAGAAGTCCATTAGGCTTTCGTAAGGGTTGGAGAGGAACGCATCCCGTACCAGACCCTCGGTGTACCATTTGTTCATCATGGTCAGGTAGTCCTTGAACTCCGGCTGAATGGCGCCGTAGCGGACCTCACCGTCCACCTGGTAGTAACCGGCTGCGATGTTGTAGCCGCTGATCAGTTCTGCCTGAACGCCGGAGGAGTTGGCAATCTCCAGAGGATGCTCCACGCCCTTCTGATCCCGGAAGGCGCACAGAACATCGTACATCTCGTCAAAGGTTTTGGGATTCTCCAGACCCAGCTGATCCAGCCAGTCAGCGCGGATCATGGGACCGGAAGCGATATCGCTGTATTCCCTGTAGAACTTGGGGAAGCCGCCGATGGCGCCTTCGTTGGACATCAGAGCCTTCCGAAGCTCAGGATAGGTCTGGAACCAGGTCAGCAGATTGGGCATATTGTCCTCGATGTAGGGGGTCAGATCAATGAGAAAATCTTCCTCGATGGCCTGATCGACGGTGCCGTTATAGTTGTCGATGGCCTTGCAGACCACGTCGGTGAAGTCGCCGCCGGCCACCATCAGCTGGAACTGCTCAGATTCCGCCATAAAGGAAACCATGGTGGCGTCCCAGGTCACGTTCGTGACTTTTTCCAGCTCCCGGAAGATGACGAACTCTTCCATGTTCTTGACCACATCGTTGAGGTCGGGTGCGGTGCCGAGCCAGATGGTATAGGTTTGCGTTTCATCAAACAGGGGATACTCTACCACTGGAAGCTCAGGGGCGGGCTCTTCCTCAGGCTCGGCAGCAGATGCTTCCGCCGCAGGCGCAGCTGCTTCTTCCGCGGCAGGCTCTGCCTCTGCAGGCGCAGCAGCCTCTTCAGCGGGAGCCGCTTCTTCTGCGGCCGCCGGGGCAGCTGCTTCTTCCGCAGGCGCGGAAGCAGTGGACGCGGCAGAACCGCCGCAGGCCGCCAGAGCAAGCAGCATGGCGATGCTCAGCATCAGAGCGAGAATTCTCGTTGCGTGTTTCATATTGGTCCTCCTTCTTTTTCTGGTATGTCTGTATCATACCACATTTTGCTTTTTTTGGAGTTATTATTATCTGATGCGAAATATCAATTTTTACGCTGTGTGAAGGGATTCACAGGTCAGCATTTCCTCCTCCTTATCAGGCTGTTTCTGGAAATCGCAAATGGAACAGCACAAAACCGCTCGTTTGTGTATATTGTGAACATTGACAGCAAATTCTTTAGTCACTATAATTATAATGTTATTCTGACAAAGCTATAATCGTAAGGAGGAATGAGCTTGAATAATAACAGTCCTTCCCTGTACGATAAGGCTGACAGTATCGTCGTCAAGGTGCTCAAATACGTCTCGTATGTATCCGGCGTGTGCCTGATCGCGATCATGCTGGTGGCCTTCTTCAACGTTCTTGGGGAGAAAATTTTCCACCACGGTATTCCTGCTTCCACAGAGATCATTCAGTATCTCCATATTCCTGTGGTCTTCCTGGCCTGCGGGTATGTGACGCTGGACACCGGCCACACCAAGATTGACCTGCTTTCCAGCAAGCTGCCTGCGAAAGTTCAGACGGTGATCACTACCGTGGGCTATCTTCTCGGGGCCGGGATCTGCGCATTTGTAGGATGCCGCGGTATCGTTCAGATGATGAAGTTCATCAAGACCCACGCAAAGTCCAGCACCACGGGTGTCGGCTTTGCCAAGTGGCCCTTTGCGCTGATCTTCTCGGTGGGATTCTTCCTGCTGGCGTTCAGCTTTGTCTGGGCCATCACCCGTCAGTATATCAAACGTGCGGCGGACGCTGCGCCGAAGGATGAGAAGGAGGCGACGGAATAATGGGTTTTGCTTCCATTGTAGGCCTTGTGACATTCCTGGTCATGATGCTCATGATCTTTGCGGGAATCCCCGTGTTTGTCTCCATGCTTGTTTCCGCGTTCGGCGGATTCATCGTGCTCTATCATGGCGATATGACCATGATGATCACCAAGTTCACCACCGCTCCCTTTGAACTCGGTGCCAACTACAACTATGCCGTGCTGCCGATGTTCATGTTGGTTGGATCACTGGCAGGTGAGACCGGCATTGCCAAGGGCGCCTTCCAGGCCATGAAATCCTGGCTCGGCAGAGTCAAGGGCGGCCAGCTCTTTACGGTTGTCGCGGCGAATGCGGTATTCGGCGCCTGCTCCGGTTCCTCCATTGCCGGTAACATCGTCTTTGGCAAGCTGGCCATGCCGGAGCTGGAGGCATCCGGTTATGACCGGAACTACTCCATGGGCTGCATCGCCGCCTCTGGCGCGCTGTCCACGCTGATCCCGCCCTCCATGGCGATTATTATGTACTGCCTGATCTCGCCCATTACCATGAGCGTGGGAACCGCCCTGATGGGCGGCGTGATCCCCGGCCTGGTCACTGCGATCCTGCTGTGTGTTACAGTCCGGCTCATCGGCCGGTTCAAGCCCGGCACGATTCCTCCGGCGTCCGGCGAAAAGACGCCTGTGAAGGACAAAATCGCCAGCCTGCGCCTGCTGATCCCGATCCTCTGCCTGTTCGGCATCATTATCGGCGGCACTTTCGCCGGTTGGTTCACCGCAACGGTCGGCGGCGCAATCGGCGCCTTCGCGGTTGTGATCTACGCCTTTGTTAAGCGGCTGCCCGTCAAGCAGATCGCCCACAGCATCTGGGAAGCCGGTACGATGGAGTCCGGTATCTTCCCGATCATCGTGTCCGGTCAGCTCTTTGGTTCGTTCATTTCCGCCACCAAGCTGGCCGACAACCTGGCACACCTCATCGCCAGCGTGAATGCGCCTGCATTCTTTATCTTCCTGCTGGTGATCGTGCTTTACATCTTCTGCGGCTGTGTGATGGATATTGTCTCCATCATCATCATCACCGTACCGGTGGTGTTCCCGGTGCTCAACGCCCTCGGCTACAGCCCCTATGTCTTGGTTATTGCGCTGTGCTTCATGTGCGAAATTGCCGGCCTGACGCCGCCCATCGGCATGAACGTATTTGCCACAGCCAACGCGCTCCGTGTGAATCCCTCGGAGATTTTCAAAGGCGTGGTGCCATACTTTATCTGTGAGATTGCGATCGTACTGCTGATCGGTCTATTCCCGGATATCGTTCTGTTCCTGCCCAGACTGCTGGGTGCACCGGGATTGTAATTTCAGTTGTAACGCGCTCTGCGCGACAACATATCTAACATTTAGGAGGAAAAACCGAAATGAAAAAAATCATGGCTTTGCTGCTGGCGCTTTGCATGGTGCTCAGCCTTGCCGCCTGCGGTTCCGCTGCAGGCTCCGCCGCTCCTGCTGAGGAGGCTGCTTCTGCTGCCGCTCCTGCCGAGGAGGCCGCTCCCGCTGAGGAGGCTGCTCCTGCTGAGGACGCCGCCGCTGCTGAGGAGGCTGCTCCCGCTGAGGACGCTGCCGCTGCTGAGACCTTCGAGTGTGAGCCCCTGGACATCTCCTTCTCCACCACGTTCAACGAGACGGAGACCGGCGGCATGATCATCAAGCACTTCATCGACCATGTCGGTGAGATCACCAACGGCGCGATTACCGTGACCGTCTACTGGGGCGGCACCCTGTTCTCCGACATGGAGGCTCTCGACGGCGTGAGCTCCGGTTCCGTGAACATGACCGCTCTGGGCCATATGCCTCATGTTGGCACCCTGAACTATCTGGGCTTCCCCGGCTTCGCTCCCGGTGGCTCCCAGAAGGCTCTGGATTACTTCGATGAGCTGATCTTCAACAACCCCGAGACCTCCGCACTGATTCAGGGCGAGGCTGCCGACAACGGCATCATCTATCTGAACGTCATCGCCGGCGGCGCCAACGCGTTCTGCACCACCTATGAGTTCACCGATCTGGATTCCATGATCGCCGGCTCCAAGTCCTTCGGCAACTTTGACGCTGCTATCTTTGAGTCCCTGGGCTTCCAGGTTACTGCTGTGACGCCTCCCGACACCTATGATGCGCTGCAGCGTGGTCTGATCGACTCCACTCAGATGGGCCTGGCTCCCATGGTGTCCATGGGCTGGCAGGACGTTGCCAAGTACTGGGCGCTGGACGGCACTTATGCCGCCGGCAACATGTGGACTGCCAACCTGGATTGGTGGAACGGCCTGTCCGACAGCCAGCGCGCCGCCATTCAGGCTGCCGCTGACGAGGTTGAGCTGTACTCCGCCGGCCTGTATGACGATGACATCGAGAACCAGAAGGCCACTGTTGAGGCTGCTACCGGCAACCCCTGGGTGGAACTCGGCCAGGGCGACCTGGACCGCATCTGGGCTGCTACCTTCGAGGCCAAGGCTGACGCCGCTCTGGCGACTGCCGAGCCCAACGGCAAGGCTGACGGCATGACCAAGATTCTGGAAGTTGCCGCCGCCTTCACCGGCTACGACTGGCAGCACTAAGCTTGATAAAAAATGCCGCTGCGTAAGCAGCGGCATTTTTTTATGTTTTTGCAATCACGGCATATGTACCGATTGCGGTGCAGGCCACTTTGCCGGAGGAGGGGATGATCGCCTCACAATAAGCGGTGGCGTTTCGCTTTCCGAGAGAAGTCAGTCTTGCGGTGATGTGAACATATCCCTCCATGGGGATGGGCCGCAGATAATTGGTGGTCATGGAGATCGTCGGCGGAATCGTCTGCCGGGAGAAGCAGTACACGGCCATGCTCATGACCAGATCCATCATGGTATTTGCCATGCCCCCGTGCAGCGTTCCGAGTCCGTTGACCATCCAGTCCTCCAATGGAAACCGCAGCGTCAGCTCCTTCTTGTGATCGTCGCATGACACAAGCTCCGCCTTTAATCTTCCGTTGAGCGTATGCGCCATGTCGTGATTGATAAACTGAAGTTCCTGTTCCAGCCAGTCCGCTGTGCTGAGTAATGTCGTATCCATGTTGATTCCTCCTTGCGGATGCATTGTATCACAGATGTGACAAAATAACAATCCTTTGCGGATTTCAAGGACTGCCAATGTTTTTTACAAATTGCACATGAATTAATATTATCTTTGTTGAATTTCACAATCACTTTCTCGGGCAATCCTGTATAATGATACATGAAATTAATTAACATACTTCCACAGGAGGAATTATCATGAAAAACTACTTTGATTTAACGGATCGCGTTGCTGTTGTTACCGGCGCGTCCACCGGTCTGGGCGTTCAGATGGCAAAGGCACTTGCCAACCAGGGCTGCAATATCGTTTGTCTTGCCCGCCGTCAGGCCAACGTGGAAGCCAACGCGAAGATGATCGAGGAGACCTATGGCGTCAAGGCTCTGGGCGTTGTCTGCGATGTCACCAACACAGAGAGTGTTGAAAAGGCAGTCGATGAGATCATGGCGAAGTTCGGACGGATCGACATCCTGATCAACAATGCCGGAACGGGCGCAGTTGCACCTGCTGAGCAGATCACCGATGAGCAGTTCGGTCATGAACTGGACATTGACCTCTTCGGAACGTTCAAGATGGCCCGCGCTGTGGCCAATAAGGCCATGATTCCCGCAGGATATGGCCGGATCATCAACATTGCTTCCATGTATGGACTGGTCGGCAACAAGATCGCTCCTGCTTCTCCCTATCATGCGGCTAAGGGCGGCGTAGTCAACCTGACCCGCGCTCTGGCCTGCGAATGGGGTGAGAAGGGCATCAACGTCAATGCGATCTGCCCCGGCTATTTCGAGACTCCGCTGACCAAAGAGACGCTGGATTCTCCCTTCTTCCAGGAGTATGCCAAGACCATGATCCCTATGTCCCGTTACGGCAAGGAAGGCGAGCTGGATACAGCTGCGATTTTCCTGTCCTCTCCCATGAGTACTTACGTCAATGGTGTGATCCTGCCTGTTGACGGCGGTTATACCTCTCTCTGATTTTGTTATGGAAAAGCACCGGCACATCGTGCCGGTGCTTTTCTTTTCCCGTCAGGGCTTCACTACAATATTTCCCGTATATGTGCCGGAAGCGGTTACTGTTTCTCCGTTTACCAGGACTGTACCGTGGATTTTGGCGCTGCCGTCTACCGTCAGCTGTTCCAAATAGCAGGTTCCGGTGGGAGTCCATTCAGCACCGTACTTCATCGTCAGATGTACCGGATTGTTGATGGCAGGGGCGGGGATGTTGCCGACTCGGCCGATCCCAAGATGTTCGTCCTCTTTTCCTGCTTTGGAATAGGTGGTTCCGGGGACACAGGGTTTGCCGGCTGCATCCACATGGAACGTATATGCGCTGGAGATCCGCCCCTTCACACCGGCGTTTTCCAGCGTGACATCCAGAACCTGGATCCGTTCGTAGACGCCGTTGAAAATATCTCCCTCCGCGTGGAGGTTTTTCAGCGTAAAGGTAGAAGGATGAATCCGGTAAGGCGCGTCGTACATTGCTGGAACCGCGTCGGGATGGGCGGCAAGGAATCCAGCCTCATCTTCCCGGACAGTGACTTCCTGTCCATCCAGCTGATAGATCGGGTATTTCACAAAGGGAGGGAATCCCTGTTCCGTTTTCTGTGCCCGATAGGTTTCCGGCAGCTTTTCCACACGACTGAGATCCGCTTCTATTTCCGGCACGGAATAAACGCTGACCTGTCCGGGAGTCAGGCCCATGTCGTCGCTGGTCATGAGCTGATACAGAACGCCGCCCTTTCCGAGCTTGATCTCGGTTCCGTCGCAGACCACGTTGCAGAAACAGCCTGCAGTGTCAGTGGAGGAGTAGCTCTTGGCCAGGATCAGCGCATCCTCGGCATACCACTTGCCGCCCTTGAGGGATACTGTGCCGCCCTGATTCTTGTGCCAGAGAATGCCGAACCGTCCGGAGTGGCAATAGCTGTCGCCTTCCACATCGATGGAGGCCTGTCCACTGGAGAGAATGAAGATATAGTCCGGCGCGAAGAAGGTCACGTCCTTGAAGCTATTGTGGAATCCGTCTGCATAGTTTACATAACCACATTCACCGATGGCACTGTTGCCGAGATAGAAACCGTATTTCTCACCGTTCAGCTCAGGAATGGCAGTATAGTCGGCAGCATGACTTTCCTCATAAGGCTCCAGACGTCCGATTCCGGAAAACAGGTTTTCACCGACCAGCCTGACACCCCGGCCGGAGTCGGTGGACAGGGCCGCCCAGCTCTCCGCGACGACAATGCTGTCGTGATAATAGACCTTTGCATTGTCGATGGCATTTGTCAGCCGGTTGTTTCCGTTGATGCCAAGGACCCATGGGCAGAGTTTACCGGCAGTGAAGTCTTTTTCACCATATATGACGCTGTTTGCAACTTCCAGGCGGCTATCTCCACTGGCAACGATGGCACTGAGTGTGCCGTAGTTCCAGATGTTAGCACCGTCGAGCTTCACGTTCGCCTTGCCCACAGTCATCAGAACTGCGCCGCGGCCCTCGCTGGTTCCGCTGCCGGAGGCAGAAAACCAGCTGTCACTGATTTCGAAGGGTTCCTCAGAAGACGCATGGGCGCCAACAATAATGCCGTTCATGTCATTTGCTTCGGAGAGGTATTCCACATCGGAAATTCCGCGGTCATCGTTTTCAAAAGATCCGGCAGCCTGCTCGATGCCGGTGGGCACCAATTTGCCGTCCATCACATACAGTGCGGTCCGGAAGTCTCCGGAGCTGAGTTCTGCCTGATCCTCCGGCACATGGGAAAGCTCATATACAGTCAGTACGACTTTCCCGGGATAAATGCCCGGCGTGATGTTGGTGACTATGCCGTTCACCGTCATCAGGAGGGCTTTTCCTTCTGCGGCGATGGGAATATTTCCATCCTCGATTACAAGACCGTTAGGATGGACCTCGGTCTCTGTCAGAACATAGCTGCTCTCCGGCTTGATCTCCGTATATCCCGCTTTGGGAGGACCACCGCCGGGACCACCGGGACCACCGGGACCACCGGGACCGCCAGGACCGCCAGGACCACCCATCGGCTTGCTGTTAGGTTCGTTCATGATTTTTACCTCCTTTATGATTCTATTATAGTGTGTGGACCGCATTTCTGAAAGTTCCAGTTTTTGTGTTCGGGTTCCATTTTTTCGGATCACAGGACAGAGAAAAGGCACGGACCGGCGTCCGTGCCTTCCTTTATGATTCGTATTCTTTTGCCTGAAGCAGGTAAGCGTCACATCGCCGGTGCAGCGCCTGCTCCGGATCGATCCCATATTTGCGGGCAAGCGCGACAGCGGAAAACAGAAGCTCCCCCACGGCTTGCTCGGGATCTGCATCCAAAGCGTTTTCGGCAACAGGAACCGGCAGAGAATCCTCCGCCTTCTTCTGCATTTTTTCCGCTCGCCATAGCGCAGGCAGGCTCCTTGCCACAGAGTCCAGCTCCTGAGAGAGGGAGGTCAATCCCTTTTCCTTCCGCTTGATCTCGTCCCAGTTCAGGTCGGATCCCTCCCCGAACAGGTTCGGATGCCTGGAGATCATCTTCCGCACAACGCCGTCGCATACGTCGTCAATGGTGAATCTTCCGGCGTCTGCCTCGATTCCCGCGTGAAACACCACATGCAGGAGGACATCCCCCAGTTCTTCCTTCAGAAGCGCTGCATCGTCCAGATCGATGGCCTCGCAGGCCTCATACACTTCTTCTATGAAGTTTCGCCGGATGCTCTGATGGGTCTGCACACTGTCCCAGGGACAGCCGTCAGGCGCGCGGAGTATCCGGACGAGCGCGACAAGATCGTCAAAGCCGTATTGCGTTTTTTCGGGAAAGAATGCCATGGTATCGTCCTCTATGATGTGGATTTATCAGGTGTGATGTGAAGGAGGCGGGCAAATTTTTGCCCGTTGGGGAGCAGCATGCAGTCATCCCAGGTGATCACGCCCATAGACAGGACCATGACCGCATAGATCAGACAGGCGACCGCAATCGAAAGACCTACGGAAATCAAAAGGGAACCGGTGTATGACATGACCGCTTCATAGCTCAGAAATGCGCCTGTGGCCATCAGAGCGGTTGCCGCCATGGGACGGACGAAAATCACAAGGATCCTGGGCGGATGCGCCAGGTGTTTGTGGAGCGCGGCAATGTTGAGGAACATGATGATGCCGCAGTAGCAAATGGTGGCAACTGCAGCGCCGGTTATGCCGAAGCGGCTGACCAGAACAACATGCAGGAACAGATTGACAGTGCCGCCGGCCAGAGTGGTGTAGATCGGAATATAGACGTAGCCATGGGCCTGAAGAATCGCGTTTGTCACGGTGACCATGCAGTGGAATATCACCGCGCATCCAAGCAGTGCAAGGATCGGGCCTGCAGTTTCAAGCGTTTGACGGTCGTAGCCATAGACTAAAGCCTGGATCGGAGAGGCGAGAACGGCCAGACCGGCACCGCATGGCAGGGCAATCAGCGCAGTCATCCGGATGGCGGATTCCGCCACCCGCCGGGCCTCCTGCTCCTGGCGGGTGGTCAGGGCCGCGGTAACCGCGGGAATGATACCGATGGCCAGCGGCTGGATCAGAGACGGCGGCAGCATATAAAAGGTCTGCGCCGCGGAATAGGTTCCGAACAGGGAAGTGGAGGCAGAAGTGCTCAGACCGAGGGAATCCTGCAGCCGGCTTTGGATGATCATGCTGTCGAGCGCGTTGAAGATCTGGATCCCTGCAGCGCCCAGCGTAATGGGAATTGCCAGCGCCAACAGTCTCCGGGCAGTGGTTCCTGAATCCTCGACAGGCTGCTTCAGATCATGTGCGGTCAGAACCAGGTGTTTTCTGCGGTAGACGAGTATCAGGTAGAGCGCAGAAAACACGGATCCGGCGGTAACGCCGGCGATGGCCGCGCCCGCTGTCTGCGCAGTGCCGAAGCCCAGACGCAGAAACACATAGACAGCTCCAAGTCCGAGCACGAGTTTGCTAAGTGCTTCAAGAATCTGGCTGACGGCAGTGGGGGTCATATACTGCTGTCCCTGAAAATACCCCCGCAGGGATGAGGAGAGGCACAGGAACAGCACTGCAGGAGCCAGCGCTGCGATGGAGTATACGGCATCGGGATCCCGCATGAATTGGGCCAGCGCCGGAGACAGGAACAGCATAATGGCGCTGCTGACGAGACCCATCAAAAGAAAGATCCGGAGAGACACCCGGTAGATATGCTGAATCTGACGCCGGTTGTCCAAAGCGGAAGCCTCTGAGATCATCCGGCTCAGTGCAATGGGAAGCCCGGCGGTGGAGATCGTCAGAAGAACATTAAAGATGTTGTAAGCCATGTTGAAATGGCCAAAGCCTTCCGTGCCGATGATCCGGTTCAGGGGGATTTTGTACAGCGCGCCGATGATTTTGGTGAGGATTGTACCTGCGGTGAGTATTGCGGCGCCGTGGAGGAACTTCTGCTTTTTCGGTTTCCCGGTCACATGATCAGCCAATAATAGGATCCTCTCTATCGTTTCCAAACATCAGCGGAATCACATAGTCATGGAACTCCTGGAGAACGGCCTGCAGATCGATGGTGGGATATGTGCCGTTTTCGTAGAGAATATTACCGCGGACCATGGTCATGACGACGTCATGGCCAGAGGCGGCATAGACCAGATTGCTGACAGGGTTATGGCAGGGAATCAGATGGGGCTGCGTGAAGTCCAGCATGATCAGATCGGCATCCAGTCCCGGAGCGATCATCCCGCATTCGTTTTCCCGGCCCTGGGCTTTCGCACCGTTGACGGTGGCCAGTTTCAAGGCCTGATAGGCGGTGAGGGAGGTGGGGTCCAGCGTGGAACCGTTGGACAAAAGGGCGGAGAGCTTGACCGCCTCAAAGAGGTCGGCATTGTTGGAAGAGGAGACACCGTCAGTTCCCAGAGTCACGTTCATGCCCTTGTCCAGCATTTTCCGAACCGGCGCAATCCCGGAGGCCAGCTTCAGGTTGCTGTTGGGGCAGTGGACAGGACTGACGCCCCGCCGGGCAAACAGATCCATGTCTTCTTCGGTGAGCCAGACACAGTGGGCGGCGACGGAACGGGTGTCCCAGACATGATACACGTCAAGGATCTGCGCAGGAGTCAGACCGTACTTATCCATGCAGCTCTCATGCTCGTTCTGCGTTTCGGAGACGTGAACCTGCATGCCGATCCCTTCGTTGATGGCATATTCAGCCAGACCCTGCCAGACCTTGTCGAAGGAGGTGTATTCCGCGTGGATTGAAGCTTCCACCTGGATCCTTCCGTTGTCAAATCCATGCCACTTTTCCTTCAGAGCAACCAGCTCCTGGGACGGGCCGTGCTTGTCAAAGCAGTAGTCGTCTTCAAAAACCGTAACGCAGCGGGCGATGTTTCCTTTGATTCCTACCTCGCTGACGCATTGGCAGATCGTATCGGAGAAATAATACATATCCGAAACGGAAGTGGTTCCGAAGCGGAGCATTTCCGCCAGACCCAGCAGCGTAGCGGCACGGATGGCGCGTTCATCCCACAGATCTTCCTTGGGGAAGATGTAGTTGTTGAGCCAGTCGGTGAGATTGTGGTCGTCGCCATATCCGCGCAGCGGCGTCATGGGCAGATGCGCGTGACAGTTAATCAGACCGGGCATCAGTACCATGCCCCGTCCGTCGATGATGCGGTCTGCGTGCTCCTCCGGCGGCTTTTGGGAGATGTAACTGATCTTTCCATCTGTAACCCCGACATAAGCCCCCAAAATCACAGGAAGCCGGTCCGCCATGGTTACGGCGGTGATATTGCTGAATAATGTGTCCATAATAAAGACCTTTCTGTGAGTTGAAATGAAAGCGGATTATAACTCTTTGAGATAAATATTCTGTGTCTGTCCGAACCGGTCCTCCTGCTGCTCCAGCTGATAGCCGAGCCGTTCCAACAGGTGGCAGGACCGGAGATTCCTCGCCTGTGTTTCAGATATCAGAGTATGGATATCCCAATCGTCCCGGCAGCGCGTCATAGCCATCTGCAGGCTTTCCACGGCGTAGCCCCGGCCCCAGTATTCCGGCAGGAACATATAGCTCAGTTCCAGACGGTCGGTATGATGATAGGGGGAAACGGTGATCACGCCAAGGAAGGCATTGTCTGAGATACGTTGGACAGCAAAGCACGGATATTTGGAATGGATCCACTCGTCGAGTTTTGCCTGGGCATAACCCGATGGCATCGGCCCACCCAGATGCTCCCGCACCGTTGCATCTGAATACAAACGAATTACGGCGGTAAGATGATCTTTGGTCAGCGGTGCCAGCCGGCTGAGGGGACCCTGGACGGAGATCCGTTCCACGCAGCCGGAAATCAGCCGGGAGAAACGCTCCTTTGCCTCGGCTGCCGCATCGAGGACCTCCTGCTCAGAGAGCGCCTGACCGGTAATGCCGGCTGCGGCGTTGGATACAAGAGAAAAACCGAGCACTTCCATGCCGGCGTGAGCGGCGGCAATCACCTCCGGAACGGTGCTCATGCCCACCAGATCACCGCCCATGATCCGGATGGCCCGGATCTCGGCGGGCGTCTCGTAGGAGGGGCCGGGGAAATACATGTAGACGCCTTCCTGCAGCGGAAGGTCCTGATCGATGGCCACCATCCGGGCAATTTCCTGGAGCCGGGGCGTATACAGATGTGTGGAATCCGGGAAACGGACGCCAAACTCCGGGATGTTTCTGCCCCGGAGCGGAGAATCCATGAAAAATTTGATATGATCCGTGATCAGGCAGATGTCTCCGGCCCGATATTTGAGATTCACGCCGCCGGATGCGTTGGTGATGATCAGCTTGCTGCAGCCTAAGAGGCGAAGCACCCGAAGAGGAAAACAGACCTCTTCAAAGGAATACCCCTCATAGGCGTGGAACCGTCCCTGCATAATGGCCACGCTTTTTCCGGCCAGAGTGCCGAATACCAGCCGGCCCTTATGTCCCGGCGCGGTGGAGACGGAGAAGCCCGGGATTTCCCCGTAGGGAATGACGATGGGATCCTCCGCCTGATCTGCCATGTCTCCGAGACCGGAACCGAGGACCATGGCGATCTCGGGAATAAAACCCTGCAGACGTTCTTTGATCACATCTGCCGCAGTCTGGTAATCCTGGAATGTATAACGCATCGGTCAGCCCTCCTGCGCCGTGGGCTTTGGCCCGATGAATTCCCGTAGAATGGAACCTTCCGGCACCAGCGCGGGATTGAGTTTGGGAACTCCTTTCAGAAGCTGACGGATGCCGTCCACCTGATTCCTGCAGGGCACCTTTCTCGGAAGATGGTCGATCAGCGGGGCGACAAAACGCTTCAGAACGCCGATCTCATAGGGCAGGGCGGTAGAGACCAGGCAATTTGCCGTAGCCTGATAGGGGACGATATGCATGGCCTCGCTGGCAATGACGTTGCCCCAGAGGGAGAGGGAATACTCGGCTGAGGCACTGCGGAACTGATGATCCCGGACGATACGGCGCATGAGCCGGAGCTGTACCGGGGTGCAGAAGGTCTCGCCGTTCCGGATGAAGTTCACTTCCGGAGAAACATAAATTCTGGAGGCGTAGGGATGCTTGCTGCTGAATCGTTCATTCAGCGCGTGAATTCCTTCAAAGATGAAAACATCCCCCATTTCCGCATCCAGGAAGTTGCCTTCTCCGGGGACACGCTTTTTGCTGTGGAAGTCATATTCGGGAACATAGATGTCCTCGCCACGTTCCAGGGTAGAGAAATGCTCATCCAGCAGTTCCATGTCCAGACACTCCGGGCTTTCCAGATCAGGACTGCCGTCGGGGAGCGTGGGATATTCCTCCGCGTCCCGGTCGATAAAATAGTTGTCCATGGAAAGCAGATGCGCACCGATCCCCATGTCTGCCAGATAGCTTCGGATCCGTCCGGCGGTGGAGGTCTTGCTGGAGGCGGAAGGACCCGCCAGCAGAACAACAGGACTGTTTTTCCGGTTTTCTGCGATAAAATCGGCGACAGACTTGATTTGATCCTGATAGGCCTGTTCCCAGTTCAGGATCGCTGTTTCGGGGTCCTGTGCCAAAACCGAAAGCACTTCGTCAATATCATAGGTTTGAAACGTCATAGGGATACCTCCCGCTTTCTTTGCATAATAGATTGAATATCGCGAATGTATTCCTGTGGGTATTTTGGGTTGCTGATCCGGGAAATCTTTCCGCCGGAGACGATTTTGGTCATGCCGCCCGCTCCCAGGGAAAGGATGGAGTGCATTTCCTCCATCATATATATATTGTACAGGTTTTCAAATCCATGCCTGCACCAGCCAACATTTTCAAAACTACCGGTCATGTATTTCTGCCGGTAAAGGTAATAAGAACGGTAGTTTTCCCTGCGAAGGGCAGAATTTCCGGCCTGAAGCATCTGTTCCACATCCTCCGCGCTGGGAAGCACGGCCTGCTTTTCGTAATAGAGCGAAGCGGCTTTTTTCAGGGCGAGGGTGTGAACAGTAATACTGGAAGGGGAAAGGGAAAGAACCTGATCCAGCGTACGGGAAAATCCCTCCGGCGTATCCCCGGGAAGACCTGCGATCAGATCCATATTGATGTCTTTGTGTCCGGCCTGAAGCGCTTGATCGAAGGCGCGAAGGATATCGGCCGAGCTGTGGCTCCGTCCCATGATTTTAAGGACCCGATCGTCCATGGTCTGAGGATTGATGGAGATGCGGGTGACACCGCCGGCCTTGAGTGCGTGGAGCTTCTCCGGATCCAACGTGTCCGGACGTCCTGCCTCCACGGTTAGCTCCAGGCAGCCGGAAAGATCGAATTCCCGCTGCAGGGTGTCCAGCAGCCAGGAGAGCTGATGGGCCGAAAGCGTAGTAGGCGTGCCGCCGCCGATGTAGACGGTGCGGATCCGCCGTGGGCGGTCCTGAAGGCCCTGTGCCGCAGCATGGATCTCCTGCTCCAGCGCGTGGAGGTAAGGATCGAGGAGATGCCGCTGCTTTTCGATTGCGGCGGAGACAAAGCTGCAGTAAATACAGCGGGTAGGGCAGAAGGGTATTCCAACATATAGGGAAATATCTCCGTTCTGCTGACGGTGCCAGGCCTCGACAGAAGCTTCCCCGGCGTCGAGTGCGAGCTGCCGCCGGGCCGGAGTCACATAGTATACGTCACGCAGGAGCCTGTCGGCACTTTTCCGGGTGCCGCCGGAAAGCAGCTCCCGGGTGACCAGCTTGGTGGGGCGGACGCCAGAGAGCGCGCCCCAGGACGGCGCCGCATCCAGGAAAGGCAGCGCTGCCTTGTAATAGCTTTGCCGCAGGATCTGCCGCTTCCGGGATTCTCCGGCATCCTGAGCGGCACAGCGGGCGATCCCGGTATGGGTGATGCCGCCGCGGGTGATCCTGGTGGAAGCAGTCGTCCAGCAGTCGCCTTGGAAAAGACGGGATACCGCGCCGTCTCCGTCGAACGAAGTCTCAGTGTATTCCACCTTCTCCGCAGGAAACAGCACCAGCTGGATCTGCTCCATGGCGTAGCGGCTGTCGTGTCCAATGAGCTGCAGCTTCATGAGATGGCGCTGCGCATGAACATATTGGTTTTGCGCTCCCGGTCGAGAGAAGTAGAGCCAGTGTGGCCGGACAGCACCAGATAGTCGCCGGGAAGCTCATAGAGCCGTTTCAGAGACTGCTCCATCTCTGCCCAGCTTCCTCCCGGGAAGTCGGTCCGGCCGCAGGAGCCCTGAAAGAGCGTATCTCCGGAGAAGATCACATCTCCACAGATCAGGCACACGGAACCCGGCGTATGGCCGGGGGTCTCCATGACCCGGAAGGTGATGGAGTCCATGGTCACTGTATCGCCCTCTTTCCAGTCTGTGACCTCCGCGGGATCCAGGCTGACCGGCTCGTGAAACAGCGGCTTCAGGTGGAGATCCTTTTCCGACATATAGATTTCGGGCGTAGAGCCGCAGGTCTGCGTCAGCTCTTTGACGCCGCCGATATGGTCATAGTGGCCGTGCGTCAGAAGAATATAGCACAGGTTCAGCCCCTTTTTGCGCAGACAATCCGACAGATAGGCACCGTCGTCACCGGGATCGATGACAGCCGCGTTTTTGGTGTTTTCGTCCCAGACGATATAGCAGTTGGTCATCAGTTCGCCAACCTGCTGCGCTTCGATTTTCATACGATCAACTCCTCGTAGTAGGTAACGTGTAAGCGGGAAGGTTCAGATCGCCTTGACATAGATCTGACAGGGGTTTTCTTTGCCCCAAAGCTCCGGGAGACAGTCCAGCTCCTCAAATCCCATGGCTGTGTAAAAATCGTTGGTGATGTCATAGGATTCCCAGACGCCCCGGCAGACCGTTTTGACTTGCAGATAGGAATAGCCCTTGGCCTTTGCGTATTGCTCCATTGCGTCAAAGAGACCGCGGCCAACGCCGTGGCGGTGGTATTCCGGCAGAACGCCCATCACATAGATCTCCGCGGCTCTCGGCCCGGTCTGTTTCAGGGCAATGAATCCCCGGAGCATTTCCGCGTCCGTGTCTGCCCAAAAGGGGAGATCCGCAACACCGCTGATGTACTCCGCTGTAGATTCGGGGATTCCGAACCAGGCCGGAAGCCGGGTTAGAATCTCAGATGCCACAGCGGTCTTTAGTGCAGGTATATCGATTTCGGTTACCATTTATAAATCCTCCGTATCTACGATCAGGGTCACGGGACCATCGTTCACAGAAGAAACCTTCATATCCGCGCCGAAAATGCCGTGCTGCGGCGGGTACCCGGCCTGCGCACACAGGGAAAGAAAAGATTCATACAGCCGCTCGGCTTGATCCGGCGCCGCAGCGCCGAAGAAATCGGGACGGCGGCCCTTTTTGCAGGAGCCGTACAGAGTAAACTGGCTCACCACCAGAACGCTGCCCCCGACGGACTCCAGACCCAGATTCATCTTGTCGTTTTCGTCAGTAAAAATGCGAAGACTCAGCAGCTTCCGGCAGAGTTTTTCGCAGTCCTGCTCTGTATCCTTGGGACCGACGCCCAGCAGGATCAGAAATCCGCGGCCGATCCGGCCGGTAACAACGCCATCCACCTCCACCGAAGCGGAGGCGACTCTTGTCAGCACCGCCCGCATCAGCTTCTGCCCCGCTTGACGTTTCGAACGCCCCGGATCCCGGAGAGTCGGGATTTGATGCTGTTGAGTTCGGTCACGTTCCGGACCTCCACAGTCACATAGACCATGCAGCCGCCCTTGTGGTCGGCGCGGGCAGCCAGCTCCGAACAGCGGAGCTTCATAGCGGTGATCGCCATGGCAACGTCAAGCGCAAGGCCGTCCCGATCGGTACATTCCAGCTCAAAGGAAGTGGAATAATTCTCCAGAGGCGTGTTGGCCCAGGTAACCTTGACCCACCGGCCATCGTTTTCCGGAGAGGCGGCGCCTGCGGCGTTGGGACAGTCCCTGCGGTGAACGGATACGCCGAACCCTTTGGTGATAAAGCCGACGATGTCGTCTCCCGGAACCGGGGTGCAGCACCGGGCAAACTTGATCATGCAGTTCTCGATGTCCTCCACGATAATGCCTGAGGTGGCCACTTTCCCGCTTTTCTTGTTGAAGGAAGCCAGCTCCTCCTGGGGCTGGTCCGCCTCCTCCGCCTTGGCAGAACGCTGGGATTTGAGCAGATCCTCCTTCATGCGGTTGACGGCTTTGGCGGCGGTCAGACCGCCGTAGCCGATGGCGGCGTACATATCGTCCAAAGATCCGAAGGCGACCTTTTTCAGCAGCGTGGGAAGCAGCTTTTCGTCATTTACCACAGAGGGGTGAATGCCGATCCGCCGGAGCTCCTCATCAAAGCTCTGCTTGCCGGCGGCCACGTTCTCCTCCCGGCGTTCTTTCTTGTACCACTGGCGGATCTTCACCCGGGCCTGGTTGGACTTGCAGAGAAGCAGCCAGTCCCGACTGGGACCTTTGGCGGACTTGGAGGTGATGACCTCCACAATGTCGCCGTTCTGGAGCACTGTGTCATAGTTGACGATCCGGTTGTTGATCTTGGCGCCTACCATGTGGTTGCCGACTTCGGAATGAATGGCATAGGCAAAGTCAATTGGGGTGGAGCCGGAGGGCAGGGAAATGACCTCGCCCCGGGGCGTGAATACAAACACCTCGTCGTCAAACATGTCGATCTTCATGTTGGAAATGAAGTCCTCTGCCTCAGAATCCTGCTGGTTTTCCAGCAGTCTGCGGACCCATTCGAACTCTTCTTCGCCGCCCTTGGCGTTGATGTTTTCTTTGTACTTCCAATGGGCTGCCACGCCGTATTCTGCGGTGTGGTGCATCTGCTCCGTGCGGATCTGCACTTCAAAGGGAATGCCCTCGGAGCCGATGACCGTAGTGTGCAGGGACTGGTAACCGTTAGGCTTGGGCGTGGAGATATAGTCCTTGAACCGTCCGGGGACCAGGTTGAACAGATCATGGATATGTCCGAGCACGTTGTAGCAGTCGGCAATGTCGTGGACGATGATCCGATAGGCGTAGAGATCATAGACCTCGTCGAGAGATTTGTTCTGAGAATACATTTTCCGGTAGATGGAGTAGATGTGCTTGACCCGTCCGTACATCTGGAACTGGATGCCGCTTTCCCGAAGCCGGGACTCGATCTTTTCCCGAATGGACTGCATGACCTGATCAGTCTCAGCCTCTTTCTTGTCCAGCTGTTTGGAGATATCGGCATACCCGATGGGGTCGAGATACTGCAGGGAAGTGTCCTCCAGCTCCCACTTGATCTTCTGCATGCCGAGCCGGTGGGCAAGGGGTGCGTAGATCTCCATGGTTTCCAGCGACTTGCTGCGCTGTTTGGCGGGCGTTTGATACTGCATGGTGCGGGTGTTGTGGAGCCGGTCCGCGATCTTGATGATGATCACCCGGATGTCCTTGCTCATGGCGAGGAACATTTTCCGGAGGTTCTCCATCTGCTCCTCCTCCATGGAGGTGAAGTTGACCCGGGTCAGCTTTGTGACCGCCTCCACCAGATCCGCGACAGTTTTGCCGAATTTTCTGGCAATTTCGTCGTGGGTGGAGTCCGTATCCTCGATACAGTCGTGGAGCAGGGATGCCAGAATGGCGTCCGTGTCCAGACCCATTTCTGCAACGATTTCAGCGACGGCCAGCGGGTGAATGATATACGGAGAGCCGTCTTTCCGCTTCTGCTCCTTGTGTTTTTCGGCGGCGTAGAGGTACGCCGCGTCCACCAGGGCCATATCCACATGGGGAGAGTATTTTAAAATGGCAGACTTCATGCTGTCATAATGTTCCTGAACAGATTCCATTAAACGTCACCTTCTTCTTTCCTAAGCCGGATCATGATGACCGAACGGTCCAGATCCACTTTGTCGGGTCCCGGAGTCAGGCGGATGGAGATGGTGCCGGAACCGGAATCCAGATGAATCAGCCCCCGTTCCGCCAGAACGTCCAGACAGACTCTGGTCCGTACAAAGGAGCAGGGCATATTTGCACTCCTGGCGATCTTTCTGGCCAGAAGACTGAAATTGTCTGTCAGCACCCCGTCCCGGGCGTTGGCGGAAAGGTATCTCCAGACCGCTGCAAATTCCTGACGGGGCGGAATCAGTTCTACGGCTTCTCCACTCTGCAGGGTTCCGGAACAGAACCGGCTGTATGCGGCCTGATCCTTTGCGATTGCCTGCCGCCAGGCAAAGCAGGGGCGTATGTCCACCAGATTGAGCTGAACGGAACGGATCCCCCGGAATTCATTGACCTGCGGCGTAAACGCTGCCTCGACCAGATCGCCGGGAGCGATGGCAGCCCGGCAGGCGGTGGTGGAGAAAAAGATCCCGGAAAGGGGAATGCCGTCCCGGCTCAGCCGTAGCTTGAGATGTTTTCCGCCGCCGACCTCTGTGAGCTGCTCCACCCGAAGATCGTCCATATAAAACTGAGGCCGGGAAAATCCCGCGCCGTAGGGCTCGAGCATATCCAAAGCGGCTACGTTCTGGACCGTCAGCAGGTCCGGCGGGATCGCGCAGTCCAGATCCAGGGCTTTCCCCTCGGGATGGTCCTCCCGCCAGGAAGCGCAGAGCACAGTCACCTGACGGCGGAATTCATCGATGTTCTCCCGGCGAATGGTAAATCCGGCGGCAAGCTCGTGGCCGCCGAAGTTTTCCAGCAACCCGCTGAGCTGTTCCAGCGTGGAGAACAGGGGGAACCCGCCGTAACTCCGGGAGGAGGCTTTTCCTGTCTCTCCGGAAAGGCAGACCAGAAAAACAGGGCAGCCGTAGTCTTCGGCGAGCCGGGAGGCGACGATGCCCACGACGCCCTGATGCCAGGTCTCGCCAGCCAGAACGATGACCGGGGGATCCTTCTGCCCTTCCAGCATGGCCGCCGCGTCCGCGTAGATCTCGGCCTCAATGGACTGCCGCTGCCGGTTGAGCCTGCACAGGGCGGAGGCCAGATATTCCGCCTCTGACGGGTCATGCGTCAAAAACAGTTCCGCAGCCAGTTCCACCTGTCCCATTCGTCCGGCGGCGTTGATTCGCGGAGAAAGGGTATAGCCGATGGCGGAGGAATTGATACCGGAAGGCGTGAGTTGGCACTCGCGCATGAGGGCCATCAGGCCGGGGCGGCTGCAGCGCTGGATGGATGCGATACCGCCTGTGACCAGCACCCGGTTTTCGTCCATCAGCGGCATCACGTCGGCCACGGTTCCCATTGCCACCAGATCACAGTATTCACGAAACACAGCGTCCTGATCCCCGGAGACGGCGGCGGCCAGTTTGAACGCAACGCCAACGCCTGCAAGATGGGGGAATGGATACTGGGAATCCTTTCGATGGGGGTTGACAACAGCGGCCGCCTCCGGAAGTTCCGGTTTGCATTCGTGGTGGTCTGTAATGACCAGATCCATACCGAGGTCACGGCATAGCCGGGCCTCATCCAGTGCGGTGATGCCGCAGTCCACGGTGATGATCAGGTTGACGGCCAGAGCGTGGAGTCCGCGGATTGCCGTTTCGTTGAGTCCGTATCCTTCCTCCAGACGGGCGGGAATGTACCAGGTACAGTCGGCGCCGCGGGCCTGAAGAAAGTCCGTCAACAGGCAGGTGGAGGTGATGCCGTCCACATCATAGTCGCCGAATACCGCGATCTTTTCCCCGCGGTCCAAAGCCAGACGAACACGGGCGGCGGCTTTGTCCATGTCAGGCAGCAGCATGGGGTCTCGGAGCGGTCCGTGACCGGAGTCAATCAGTCTGCGGGCTGCGTCGGGAGAATCATAGCCTCTGGACACCAGAAGTGCTGCGGCCAATGGCGAAATACCGGAATCGATCAGTGCCGCGGTGCGATTCCGGTCCAGGGTCGAAATATTCCAGGTTCCGTACTTCAACTTCAATACACATCCAAATCATTTTTCCTAATATTATAACAAAGAATCCTCCAAACCACAAGGGCGGGATTAAAAAACAGACCGTTGTTCGGGTCGGGCGATTTTCGCCACTCTAGTGTCGGGCGATTTTCGCCAATTCCGGTCGGAAGAAAATCGCCAATGGTTCAGTGTTGGTAATTCTGTTCAGACTATAGACGGGGCGGTGAATGCCTCTGAGCCGGTTCTT
>JAFUFT010000074.1 GCA_017469795.1 Oscillospiraceae bacterium | reverse complement strand
TATCCACCATCAGCATCAGCTTGCCGATGGGAAGTTCCCGGAACTTGTACTTCATCAGGCGGGCCGCAATATCCACGCCTCCGGTGGACGCCCCCTGCATCAGCACGATCCCGCAGCCGCCGCCTACCAGCAGCCCGCCGAAGATCGCACCAAGCAGCGGTTCTGTCTTCACCGTGGGAAGATACACGAACACATCGATCAGGACAGAGGAGATCAGCATTCCCGCCAGGGAGCCCACAAAGAACTTACGCCCTACCACCCGGTATCCGGCGATAAACAGCGGGATATTCACGATCAGGGAGATCACACCCACAGAAACCACCGGGATAAGCGCGTGGATGACCACCGCAAGGCCGGAAACGCCGCCGGCGCCAAACTGATGGGGCATCAGGAACAGGTCGAACCCCAGCGCAAAAATTGCCGATCCCGCTGCGATCCAGAAGATCCGCTTCAGCTCGGGCAACAATTTCGTTTTCATTTCTCTCCACTCCAATTTTAAAGATCAAGCGTAAGCTGCTGCTCTTCGGAATCGGTCTCTTTCAGGATCGCGCCGGCTCCGGGCAGCGAGCGGCTCCGGTATCGGGTCACATTGCTGATCGCCGTCTCCTTGAGGGGAAGCATTCTCTCCAGCAGCGCTTTCTTCCGCAGGGTCATAACAGACACACCGATGGTCGGTCTGGTGGTCTTGATGGCAAGGAGCGCCGTATTGACTACGAGGGCCCGTCCGTCCGTGGAATAAAGCGCCACATCCGCATCCTCGCTCAGGCACAGGATCCCGCGGACCGGCACCTTGTCGCTGTACGCGCCGGTGAGCCGGCGGCGGTTGGACTTGGTATTGTACGCGCTCAGGGCCACTTTCGCGACCTTCCCGTTCTCAAACGCAAACAGCATGAATCCGCTGTAATCTCCGGGCAGGCAGACCTTTGCGACGCTCTCCCCTTCCTCAAAGCCCAGTTTGGTCGGCAGGTAATCCCCCAGCACGCTGGCTTTGCTGTCATCGAATTCCGAAAGGGACGCCTTGTACACCTGGAAACGGTCGGTAAAGACAAGCAGCTCGGCACGGTTGGTGGTCTCCACCGCCAGATCCATCCGATCCCCTTCCTTGAGCTTCTGCTCTCCGCTCATACGAAGGCTTTGGGGCGTGATCTTTTTCAGGTAGCCATCCCGCGTCACAAACAGGGTGACCGCGTAGTCCGGCGTCTCTTCCGCCTCGTCCTCAAATTCCAGTTCATCGTCATAGACAATGGTAGTCCTGCGGTCTTTCCCGTATTTTTTCGCCACCGCCTCCAGCTCTTTGACGATGATCGCCTTGGTCTTTCTCGGAGAGGACAGCGTATCCTCCAGCTCCGCGATCTCCGTTTCCAGATCTGAGGTTTCCTTGGTCCGCTTGAGAATGTATTCCCGGTTGATATTGCGGAGCTTGATCTCCGCGATATACTCGGCCTGGACCTGATCGATCCCGAATCCGATCATCAGGTTGGGGATCACGTCCTCCTCCAGCTCGGTCTCGCGGATGATCCGGATGGCCTTGTCGATATCCAGCAGGATTTTCTGCAGACCAAGCAGAAGATGGAGCTTGTCGCGCTTCTTTGTGAGCTGATAGTACAGACGCCGCTTGACGCATTCGGTCCGCCAGGCCGTCCACTCCTCCAGGATCTCGCCCACACCCATGACCTTCGGATAACCGCCGATGAGGATGTTGAAATTGCAGGCGAAGCTGTCCTGGAGCGTGGTCATGCGCATCAGCTTGGACATCAGCTTATCCGGGTCGGCGCCCCGCTTGAGGTCGATGGTCAGCTTCAGGCCGCTCAGGTCCGTCTCATCCCGCATATCGTTGATTTCCTTGATCTTCCCGGCTTTGATCAGATCGGAAACCTTGTCGATGATGGCTTCCGTGGTGGTGGTATAGGGGATCTCGTAGATCTCGATCAAATTTCCTTCCTTCACGTACCGCCATTTGCCCCGGACCTTGATGCTGCCTTTTCCGGTATCGTAGATATTCTGAATCTCCTCGTCATTGAAGATCAGCTCGCCTCCGGTGGGGAAATCCGGGGCAAGCAGATACTCCCGGAGATCGCATTTGGGGTTTTTGATCCGCGCAACTGCGGCATTGCACACTTCCCTTAGATTGAAGCCGCAGATATTGCTGGCCATGCCCACGGCGATGCCGTTATTTGCCGACACAAGCACGTTGGGGAACGTGGTGGGCAGCAGAGAAGGCTCCTTCATCGTGCTGTCGTAGTTGTCCACGAAATCCACTGTGTCGCTGTCGATATCCCGGAACAGTTCCTGGCAGAAGCTGTCCAGCTTTGCCTCAGTATACCGGGACGCCGCGTAGGCCATATCCCGGGAATAGGCTTTACCGAAGTTGCCCTTGGAATCCACAAAGGGGTGGAGCAGCGCCTCATATCCCCGGCTGAGGCGAACCATCGTCTCGTAGATCGCGGCGTCGCCGTGGGGATTGAGCCGCATGGTCTGCCCGACAATGTTGGCGGATTTCGTTCTTCCGCCGCTGAGCAGTCCCATTTTATACATGGTATAGAGCAGCTTTCGGTGAGACGGCTTAAATCCGTCGATCTCCGGAATCGCCCGGGACATGATCACGCTCATGGCATAGGGCATGAAGTTGATCTCCAGTGTCTGGGTGATCGGCTGTTCCAGGATCTCCGCATGAAGTCCGTAGACATTGGAGACTTCCTTGTGCTTGTTCTCTTCGGTCTTCTTTTTCCTTGCCACGCAGTTCGCCTCCTTTCTACGAAATATCCGCCAGTTCCAGGAACTTGTATCCGTTTTCCGCGATATGTTCCTTGCGGCCCTGCAGGTTGTCCCCTTCCAGGAGATCGAACATCATCGCCGTCGCTTCAGCGTCCTCGGGCATCACTTTGATCAGCCGCCGGGACGCGGGATTCATCGTGGTCATCCACATCATCTCCGGGTCGTTTTCGCCGAGGCCCTTGGAGCGCTGAATGGAGATCTTCTTGTCCGCGCCGATCTCTTCGATGATTTTGTCCTTTTCCCGGTTGGAATAGGCAAACCAGGTCTTATCCTTGTAATTGATCTCAAAGAGCGGAGATTCCGCAATATAGACATACCCCTCCTGGATCAGGGTGGGAACCAGCCGGTAGAGCATGGTCAGAATCAGCGTCCGGATCTGGAATCCGTCCACATCTGCGTCCGTGCAGATGATGATCTTGTTCCACCGCAGGGACGCCAGATCGAACGAGCTCAGATCTCTCGCCTTTTTCCCACCGGTGATCTCCACGCCGCAGCCCAGGACCTTGATGAGATCGGTGATAATGTCGCTCTTGAAGATCCGGACGTAGTCCGCCTTGAGACAGTTGAGGATTTTGCCGCGGACCGGCATGATCCCCTGGAATTCCGCGTCACGGCTGAGCTTGACGCTGCCGAGAGCGGAATCGCCCTCCACGATGTACAGCTCCCGCTTGTCGGCGTCCTTGCTGCGGCAGTCCACGAATTTCTGCACGCGGTTGGAGATGTCGATCTTCTTGATCAGGTTGTTCTTTGTGTTCTGCCGTGTTTTTTCCGCAGTTTCTCTCGACCGTTTGTTGATTAGCACCTGCTCGGCGATCCGGTCCGCCTCCGTTTTGTTCTCGATAAAGTAAACCTGAAGCCGGGATTTGAAGAACTCAGTCATGGCTTCCTGGATAAACTTGTTGTTGATCGCCTTTTTGGTCTGGTTTTCGTAGCTGGTCTGCGTGGAGAAGCAGTTGGTCACCAGAACCAGGCAGTCGGTAATATCCTGCCATGTGATTTTGCTCTCGTTTTTGTTGTACTTTCCGATCTGCTTGATATAGCTGTCAATGGCGGAGACAAAGCCAGCCTTTGCCGCCTTTTCCGGCGCGCCGCCGTGCTCCAGCCAGGAGGAATTGTGGTAATACTCCAGCCGGTTCACCGCATTGGAGAAGCATACAACGGCAGAAATCCTGACCTTGTATTCCGCCTGATCCGCCCGGTCGCGGCCTTTGCGCTCGGCCTCCCAGAACTGCGGGATCGTCAGCGCGTTCTGTTCGGTCATCTCGGTGACATAGTCCAGAATGCCGTGCTCGTAGCAATAGTCCTGTTCTTCAAACTTACCGGACTGCGTTTCGTTCCGGAACCGGAAGGTCACGCCGGCATTTACCACCGCCTGACGCTTGATGGTGTCCAGATAATACTCCACGGGGATATCGATGTCGGTAAAAACGTCCAGGTCCGGGAGCCAGCGGAAGCAGGAGCCGGTCTGCTTCCGGTCCTGTTTCTCCGCGTGAAGTCCGCCTATGTTTTCGCCCTTCTCAAAATGGAGCGTATACTTCTTCCCGTCCCGGCGGATCGTGGCATCAAAGTAGCGGGAGGCATACTGCGTGGCGCAGGCGCCCAGGCCGTTGAGGCCGAGGGAATACTCATAGTTCTCCCCTTCGGCGTTGCTGTATTTTCCGCCGGCGTACAGCTCACAGAACACAAGTTCCCAGTTATACCGCTGTTCTGTCTCGTTCCAATCCACCGGGCAACCCCGGCCGAAATCCTCCACCTGAATGGAGTGGTCCAGAAATCTTGTGATCGTGATCAGGTTGCCGTGGCCCTCCCGGGCCTCGTCAATGGCATTGGACAGGATCTCAAAGACCGCATGCTCGCAGCCCTCCAATCCGTCGGAACCAAAAATAACCGCGGGGCGCTTCCGCACACGCTCCGCGCCCTGCAGCAATTTGATGCTTTCGTTGCCGTAGGTTTCACGTTTTTTCATGAAATTCCCTCACATTGTGTAGTGTATAGACATAATAACCCAATATATAGTTATTATATGCGTTTGAAGCCCAAAAGTCAACCGCTTCAGGTCTGCGGCCCATGTCCCAAAAACAGCGGAACAGCCGTCACTGTTCCGCCGTTTGTCCTTTCTGCTCCGCGCCGTCTTTCCCGATCATCTGATGCAAGGCCCGCAGTGCGTCCGACAGTCCCCCGAGCTGATCGATCAGCCCCAGCTTGACCGCCTGCGCCCCGTAGATCACGCTTCCCACATCCTGTGCCAGTTCGTCGGTATTGAGCATCAGCTTCAGGAACGCGCTCCGCTTGATGCCCGAATTCTTACAGACAAACTCCACGATCTGATCCTGGATCCGCTCGAAGTAGTGATAGGTCTGGGGCGCGCCGATCACCGTGCCGCTGATGCGGACCGGATGGATCGTCATGGAAGCCGTGGGAACGATCATGGACCGCTTGGCGCAAACCGCCAGCGGCACCCCGATCGAGTGTCCGCCGCCCAGCACCAGCGATACCGTCGGCTTGGACATCCCCGCGATCAGCTCCGCAATGGCCAGACCGGCTTCAATATCTCCGCCAACCGTGTTGAGCAGGATCAGCAGACCGTCGATTTCCGGACTCTCCTCGATGGCCGCGATCTGCGGGATCACATGCTCGTATTTTGTGGTCTTTGCGGTCTCGCCCAGGATCTGATGCCCCTCTATCTGCCCGATGATGGTCAGACAATGGATGTTCCCCTGGGGAGATGACAGCTCAGCGCTTCCGAATTCGATCGTCTCGTCCAGCGCGTCCTGTTTTTCCTTTTTCTTTTCATCGTCCATATTGTCCTGACTCCGTTTCTCTTGATACATATTGTATGCCCGGAGTTCCTCCTCCTTATTCCAACGGCGCGCCGTCGGGATCCAGCTTGATCTCAAGATATGTACAGTTTTCCCGATGGACCGCGCGGAAAAAACACATCAGCGCATCGCAGGGGAGCCTGTCTCCCGGCTTCCACGGAAACCGGTAAACATGCTCTCTGACATAGCACGGCGGGAGTACGTTTCCCCCAAGGCTTCCGCCCGGGAACCGTTCCCAGGATGAACCGCTTCGAAGCGCCGCCCGGAGCAGCCTGCCCTTCGGCAGCCGGCTCGTCGGGACGCTGACGTGCAGCCGCATCTGTCCCTGTTCCGGCGCCGGGACCCCGAGCGGGAGTTCTCCTCCCTCAAAGACCGCAACGATCCTGCAAACCTGATCCGTCTCGACAGTGCTGTCAAATACCGTATATAACCCTTTCTGCACGGCGCGCAGCGTGCCGCAGATCCGATCTCCCGAATAAACCGGTATCTCCAACAGAAACACCCCCGCATGATTGTATGCGGAGGTGTCCTCTGATTATCCCTGAAGGCCGAAGCTCACAGCAATGGCGTTATCTATTTTTCCCATCATCTCAGCATCCACGCGGCCCATATGCTCGCGCAGGCGGCGCTTGTCGATGGTCCTGACCTGCTCAAGCAGCACGATGGAGTCCTTCGTCAGGCCCACCGCAGGTCCGGTCAGTTCGATATGCGTCGGCAGTTTCGCCTTGTTTTTCTGAGATGTAATTGCTGCGGCAATCACCGTTGGACTGTATTTGTTTCCCAGGTCGTTCTGGATGATCAGAACCGGCCGCGTCCCGCCCTGTTCGCTTCCGACAACGGGACTTAAATCAGCGTAAAAAATGTCTCCTCGTTTGATTCCGTGATCCATAGTCGTCCTCTTTCCGTGCAAGTTATACAGCCTAGCAAGGAAGCTGCGCTGTATCTTGATTCTTCCACAGAACCGGATGAATTATACATTTCCGGTCAGAACAGTCTATGTTTTGAATCGCGGAATCGCCACAGAATTTACAGACGATGTACCCGGAGCGCGCGGATCGCGTTCAGGACCGCAAGGACCATCACGCCAACGTCCGCAAAAATCGCCGCCCACATATTCGCCAGACCGAACGCGCCGAGGATCAGGCAGAGGAATTTCACACCCAGCGAAAAGATGATGTTTTCGTAGACGATGCGCAGGCATTTTCTCGAGATCCGGATCGCCTTTGCGATCTTCATGGGATCATCGTCCATCAGCACCACGTCCGCAGCCTCGATGGCGGCGTCAGATCCCAGCGCGCCCATCGCGATCCCCACGTCGGCGCGGGACAGAACCGGTGCATCATTGATCCCGTCTCCGGCAAACGCCACTTTGCCGCCGGAAGCCATAAGCTCTTCCACGATCCGCACCTTATCCGCAGGAAGCAAATCGCTGTAGTAGGTATCCACGCCAGCCGCCTGTGCGATCTCTTCCGCGGCGCTTTTCATGTCGCCGGTCAGCATGACCGTTTTTTCAACGCCCGCCAGCCTCAACGCATCCACCGCCGCTCTGGCCTCCGGCTTGATCACGTCAGAGATCACCACATGTCCGGCATAGGCGCCGTCCAGGGCCATATGGACGATCGTGCCGCTGCTGCCGCAGGGTTTGTAGGGGATCCCCATCTGGTCCATCAGTTTTCCGTTGCCCACGGCAACTTCTGTCCGGTCTACCGTAGCCACCACGCCGGCGCCGCTGATTTCCCGGATATCTGACACACGATTCCGGTCAGGCGCCATGCCATGGGCCTGCTGCAGGCTCTTGCTAATGGGATGGGACGAAGCGCATTCGGCATGCGCGGCATATTCCAGCAGCTTCTCCCGATCCAGATTGCTGTGATGGATATCCCGGACCTCGAAAACACCGCGGGTCATGGTCCCGGTCTTGTCGAACACTACGGTCTTAATCTGAGAAAGCGTCTCCATATAGTTGGAGCCCTTGATCAGGATTCCCTCTTTTCCGGCGCCGCCCAAACCTGCAAAAAAGGTCAGCGGAATACTCACCACAAGCGCGCAGGGGCAGCTGATTACCAGGAACGTCAGCGCACGGTACAACCATGTGCCCCATAAGGCCGGCGACCCCAACAAGAGCCGAATCAGCGGCGGCAGTACCGCCAGTGCCAGCGCGCATCCGCAGACCGCAGGCGTATAGACCATGGCAAAGCGGGAGATAAAGTTTTCCGATTTTGATTTGCGGGAGCTGGATTCCTCCATCAGCTCCAGGATCTTGGAAACCGTGGACTCTCCAAATTCCCTGGTCGTTCTGATTCGAAGCACGCCGCTGAGGTTGATGCATCCGCTAAAAATCTCCGCTCCCTCCGAGACGTCTCTCGGCACGCTCTCCCCGGTTAAGGAGCTTGTATTCAGGGTAGAACTTCCGGAAATAACAACTCCATCGATCGGCACCTTTTCACCGGGCTGGACAACGATGATACTGCCCACCGGGACTTCGTCCGGATCCACCTGCTCCAGTTCGCCGCCAGATTCCAGATTGGCGTAGTCCGGCCGGATATCCATAAGCTCGCTGATGTTCCTGCGGCTTTTCCCGACGGCATATCCCTGAAACAGTTCGCCGATCTGGTAGAACAGCATGACCGCAACCGCTTCGTTGAAGTCCGTAGAGCGGTTGATCACCGCCAGCGCTATGGCCCCGAGCGTGGCAACAGCCATCAGGAACTGCTCGTCGAAGAGCCGTCTGTTGCGGATCCCGCGGAACGCCTTTCTCAGGATATCGTATCCGATCACCAAATAGCTGATCAGATATATCGGGATTTTGACATAGGCGGGAGCGGGAATCGTATTTGCAAGGATCAGCAGTACCGCTGACAGAATAATGCGGCAGAAAACTCTTTTTTGCTTACGATTCATATACTTCCCTCTTTTCCGTCACGAATCCGGATGGCATCAGAGATAAATCTCAAGATCGTCGTCAACTTTTTTGCAATTCCCGCGGACTTCCTGCATCACTTTCTTATAATCCGCTCCATCCTCAAATTCCACCGTGATCTTCTGGGTCATGAAGTTGACAACAGCGCTGCTGACTCCCGGGGTCTTTCTGGCGGCGTTCTCCATCAGATTCGCGCAGTTGGCGCAGTCAGCCTCAATCTTATATGTCTTTTTCATATAGAAAACCTCCTCGAGAATTTATCAATTAAGCACTTGTTTAATTGTTCTGGATATAGTATAATAGACGTACAGGAAAAAGTCAACACCTAAAACCGTAAGGAGGTCATAAATATGCCGGACTATCCGCTTCCCCATCGGCACAGCGATCCGATCGTCACGGAACAGCTCCGGGCGCACCTGGACCAGACACTGCAGTTTCAGATCGTTTCGGACATATTCAATCAGCTCTCCGACAGCAACCGAACCCGCATCTTCTGGCTTCTGTGCCACTGCGAGGAGTGCGTGCTGAACATTTCTTCCCTGATGAATATGTCAAGCCCGGCTGTATCTCACCATTTGAAGCAGCTAAAAGCAAACGGCCTGATCGTCAGCCGCAG
>JAFUFT010000073.1 GCA_017469795.1 Oscillospiraceae bacterium | reverse complement strand
TTTCGGTTTTGTCTGAGCAACTCAACCTTAACACAGGTCACTCCTATTCGCTACTTTTTTATCACTTTTGAAATATGAAAAGCTGCTTGCAGGTTTTCATGTTCAAAAGTTTTTTGTCACACATCATTGTAACACCTACAGCCGGATCTGGGTCTGGGAAAAGCCGGATCTGGCTCTGGGAAAAGTCTTTGCCGCGCCGGGCTTCCTGTGGTTGCTTTTTCCAAAGGGATTCGCTACAATAGAAGAAAGCAGCCGATCAGATTGGGCATTTTGACAATCTGACGGACGGGAGGGATCGTTTATGCCGTCGCCGAGAATGGCCGTTGTCTATGAAAAACTCTACCAGGCCGTCTGCAATCAGAATATGAACCGTGTGCTCTCCGCAACCTACGAGATCTTCGGCAAGCCGGTCCTGTTTGTAGATGAGTACTTCCATGTGGTTTCCATGCAGCCCTCGTCTCCCATCGGGATCCCCGAATGGGACGAGATCTACCGGACCAAAGCCATGAACCGGGATCAGATCTTCCGCACACTGGATGAATTTCTCTCCGGGAAAGAGGCCTTCTATCAGCCCTTTTACGCCGATACCGGCTCCTGCGCCAACGCGCCGAAGATCTTCGCGGAAGTGGTTCAGGACAACACGGTACACGGCCACATCCTCGTGTTCTGGGACGGAGCACCTCCCACGGAGGAGGACTTCCGGATCATCTCCCTGGTGGTTGACGCCATCCGGCTGCGGATCGCCAGCCGGATCAAATCCATGGGGAGCTGGAACCTTGCCCTTTCCACTAAGCTGGAGGATCTGCTGGCCCCCAACACGCCGCCCCATCTGGAGCAGCTGGCCTGTGAAGCGATCTCCCGGACCATGCAGCCGGAATACACCATCTGCGTCACGACCATCGGCGCTCTGGCCTCCCAGCGGGCCTTTGCGGAGTACGCGGTCCATGAGCTGCAGCAGCTCTACCGCAACGTGATCTGTCTGATCTATGACAACTCCATCGTCGTGCTCTACGGCGGCACGGACCGCCACGGATCCGGCACGCCCATGCAGTCCCGGGCCTTCGCCGACCGGCTCTTTGAGTTCTTCGGCACCCATGACATGGTCTGCGGTCTTTCCGACAGCTTCAGCGACCCCCGGGAGACCCGCAGCCATTACCGGCAGGCGCTGCTGACGGCGCGCCTGGCGCTGTCTCTGGGGCGGGACAGTTCCACCACCTTCTCCGATCTCATGCCTCTGCCCATTTTCCTCTCTGTTCTGGAAAAGGACACGCCGGAAACCTTTATCCATCCTGCAATCTTCAAAATGCAGGAATATGACCGGACAAACGGGACCGCTTATTACGAGACCATGCGGGAGTTTTCCTTCTGCATGCACAATAAGGACCGTACGGCGGCCGCCCTCTGCGTCCACCGGAACACCCTTTTGTACAGGCTGGGCCGTATCAACGACCTCTTCAACCTGCCCTATGAGGACGACCGCGTGGCACTGAATCTGCTGTGCAGCTATCTGATCCTGGAGCTGGGCCGCTTCGGCACGCCGGAGTCCATGAGCCGTCTGACCTCCCGGGAACCGGAATCCGGCTCCGGTCGGAAAGAGGAGAACTCCCATGTCTGACCGCTCCAAGGGGATCGTGTGTATCCTCGGCGCCGCCCTGTCCTTTGCGCTGATGAACACCTTCGTGCATCTCTCCGGCGACATTCCCACCATGCAGAAGGCCTTCTTCCGGAATTTCGTTGCGGTGATCTTCTCCTTTCTGATCCTGAAGCGGAACCGTATCTCCTTCCGGCCCCCGGAAAAACGGCATTGGCTGCTTCTGCTCGCCCGGGCCGCCTTCGGCACGCTGGGCCTGCTGTGCAACTTCTACGCGGTGGATCATCTGAACATTTCAGACGCCTCCATGCTCAACAAAATGGCGCCCTTTTTTGCCATCCTTGTCTCCTACTTCCTGCTCCGGGAATCTTTGAATCTGTTTCAGGGGCTGATCGTGGTCGCCGCCTTTCTCGGCAGCCTGCTGATCATCAAACCGAATCCGGCCAACATGGCGCTCGTTCCCAGTCTGGTGGGCCTTCTGGGGGGATTCGGTGCAGGCGTAGCCTATAGCTTTGTCCGGCTCATGAGCAAGAGGGGCGTCAATTCCAACCTGATCGTCTTTGTGTTTTCCGCCTTTTCCTGTCTGGTGTGCCTGCCCTATTTTATTGCCGTGCATGCGCCCATGACCCTGCCCCAACTGGGCTGTCTGCTGCTGGCCGGCACATTCGGCTGTTCCGGGCAGCTGTGCATCACCAGTGCCTACTCCTTTGCTCCGGCCCGGGACATCTCCGTCTACGACTACACGCAGGTGATCTTCTCGGCCCTGCTGGGCTGGATGTTCTTCGCCCAGATCCCGGACGGCTTCAGCGTCCTGGGGTACACCGTGATCTGCGGAGCCGGCGTTCTGATGTTCCTCTATCAGCGCAGGCATCCCGCCTGAAAGCGCACATTCGGTATCCGGGGAAAAGAATTGCAACTTGCGGCGTCTCCGGAACCGTGCTACCATATGGTTAGAACTCAAACAAAGGGAGGATTTCTCATGCGCTATCAGAAGCTTCTGTCCCCCATTATGATCGGCGGACAGATCATTAAAAACCGGCTGACCTATCCCAACGCCTCGCCGCATTTCCTCCAGGGTCCCGAAACATTTCCGGCGGACGGCTACCGGGCCTTTGCCGCAAACCTGGCGAAGAACGGCGCCGCCATCGTGAACTTCGCGGAGTGGGACAACTATCCCGCCCAGCGGCAGGGCCCCCGGGATATGGACATGGTCCACATGCAGGCCTTTGACATGACCGACCCGGCAGTGCACAACTATGTGTCCCAGATGTGCGAGGAGGTCCATTTCTACGGCTCCAAGATCATCGTCACCTCCTCCATCGTCTATCCGGAGGGATACAGCCTCTACGGCGGACGGGGTTTCGGCCCCCGGGCCAAGCCCACCGAGCCGCTGCCTCTGGAGCGGATGGGCGAAGCGGTGGCGCTGACGGTGGAGCATCTGAAGCTTTTCAAGCATCTGGGGTATGACGGCGTATCCTTCCGGTGCGATATGATGATGACGCCCGGCGGCGCCCGGAGCGACGAATACTCCGGCGACACCGTGGAAAACCGCACCCGTCTGTTCCACGAGATCTGTCAGGCCATGCGGAAGGAATTTGGAAAGGCCTGGATCATCGAGGCCGTGCTGGCCTGGGAGCAGAACAACGGCTACGGCGGCAGCACCAAAATGGGCGGCGGCTACAACGAGGACGACGCGCTGGAGTTCTGCCGGCTCTTTGACGACGTAGTGGACATTCTGGAGGTCCGGGAGCATGACGGTTGCGCCTCTCATCCCACCGGCTACAACTTCACCCAGGGCGTCCATCCCGCCGTGGACTTCTGCGTCAAGGCCAAGGCCGCCGGCATCAAAATGCTCATGAAGCCCATCGGCGGCTTCCAGGAGCCGGATGAGATGGAGCGGTATCTGGAGGAGGGCAAGTGCGACATGTTCGGTCTGGCCCGTGCCTTCATGGCCGACGCGGAGTACGGCAAAAAGCTCTATGCCGGACGGGGCGAGGACATCACCCCCTGCCTCAAGTGCAACAAGTGCCATGGCGTGATGCTGCCGGAGCCTCAGCCCTGGGTGTCCATCTGCTCGGTGAACCCCCTGCAAGGACTGGGACACAAGATCCACCGGCTGGTGGAAGATAGCGTTTCCCCCAAGAAGGTCGCCGTGATCGGCGGCGGCCCGGCGGGCATGCGTGCCGCCATCTACGCATCTCAGAGAGGCCACGACGTGACCCTGTATGAGAAAACGGACACGCTGGGCGGCCAGCTCTTCCATGGGGATTACTTCCCCTTCAAATGGCCCATTAAGAACTTCAAAAACTGGCTGATCTACGAGCTGGGACAGTCCGGCGTCAAGGTGGTCATGAACTGCGCGCCCACCCGTCAGATGATCGTGGCGGGAGGCTATGACGCGGTGATCGCCGCCACCGGCGCCGCCGTCAATGTCCCCAATATTCCTGGCCTGAAGGACGAGGCCGGCGCCATCAAGCCCGAATACTGCACCTGGGCGGACGCGGCCCGTCACCCGGAGAAGCTCGGAAAGCACGTGGTCATCGTGGGCGGCAGTGAGGTCGGCACAGAGACGGCCATGTACCTCTGCGGTCTGGGCCACGACGTGACCGTCCTGACCCGGCAGAATCGGCTGGCCCACAACGCATCAGGCCTGCACTACATCACCATGGCCTTTGTCAAGGCCGGCCCCAATGGAGAGGCCCTGGAGTCTCCCGCCTGGGAAATGTACGACAATCTCACCGGCATCACCGGCGCGGAAACGGTGCGCGTCGACGGCAATATCGTCACCTACCGCACCGCGGACGGCGAGCATACCGTTACCGGCGACAGCGTGGTGATCTGCGGCGGCATGACTCCGCTGACCGAGGAAGCCTTCGAATACGCCGGACTCACCACGGAGTTCTATCCCATCGGCGACTGCAACGGCGCCGGGAATCTGGAGGTCTGCAACCGGGAGGCCTATTCCAGAGCCATGATCCTGTAAACAAGCGAAAGGGGCCGCCCCGTCCCGGGGCGGCCCTGACCTCATTCAACCGGAGGTGCCCTATGAAACTGCGGCCGGAAGCCCTCTCTCCCGACGGGTTCATCATCGATCAGCGCAAAACCGACAACATCTCCTTCGGCGGCGTCACCTCGGACAAAAACGGCTGCGGCTGGATCGCCTGCTGCAACCTGCTCCGCGCCCTTGGGCGGGATCCGGACCCGGAGGAGATCGTCCGGCGGCTGGAGAAGACCCTTCTGTTCCATGGATATCTTGGGCTCCATCTCTTTGCGCTGGTGTGGGAACTGTGCCGCAACCAGCACATTCCGCTGAATTTCGCCGTTCGCCCCTTTCATGCCCAGCAGCTCTGCGAGACCGCACCGGCCGGAATCATCCTCTACCGGGCCGGCCGGTGGAACCATTTCGCCGCCTTCCGCCGGGAGAAGGACGGAAAACTCCGGTTTTTCGGGGCGGTGCCGGGTCAGGACGCAGCCCCTGTTTCCATGGCGGAATTCTACTGGGACCACGTGAAATTCCCCCTGGCCCTGACCATTACGGTGAAATAATGTGTGTGTATGCAAAACTCCTCCGGTTTTTCCGGAGGTTTTTTTGTGAAAAACGTTGATTTTCCATCGGAAACGAACATTTGTCTTGCGCCAGAGGACAAGCTGCGCTATACTAAACTCACGATAAAACAAAGGAGATTGAAGCCAATGTACGAATCCATGCTTGACGCAATCGGCGCGGTAACCCTCCAGGATCCGGAGGTCGGCGCGGCCATGGGCCGGGAGCTGACCCGGCAGCGTCAGAACATTGAACTGATAGCCAGTGAGAACATCGTCTCCCCTGCGGTCATGGCCGCCATGGGCAGCGTCCTCACCAACAAATACGCGGAAGGCTACCCCGGCAAGCGCTATTACGGCGGATGCGTCTATGTGGATCAGGTGGAGCAGATCGCCATCGACCGGGCCTGCTGTCTCTTCGGCGCCAAATACGCCAACGTCCAGCCCCACAGCGGCGCCCAGGCAAACCTGGCTGTATACTTTGCTCTGTTGAATCTGGGCGACACGGTCCTCGGCATGGACCTGAGCCACGGCGGCCATCTGACCCACGGCAGCCCTGCCAACATGTCCGGCAAGAACTATAACTTCCTTTCCTACGGCGTGAACATGAACGGCTTCATTGACTATGACGCGCTCCAGAAGCAGGTGGCCAAGGTTCGGCCCAAGCTGTTGGTGGTTGGCGCCTCCGCCTATCCCCGGGCCATCGACTTCCAGAAGGTCGCCGAAATTGCCCACGGCTACGGCGCCATGCTCATGGTGGATATGGCCCACATTGCCGGTCTGGTGGCCGCAGGCGTGCATCAGAACCCGGTTCCCTACGCCGACGTGGTCACCACCACCACCCACAAGACCCTGCGCGGTCCTCGGGGCGGCCTGATTCTGACGAACAATGAATATCTTGCCAAGCGGATCAACTCCGCCATTTTCCCCGGCACCCAGGGCGGTCCCCTGGAGCACGTGATCGCCGCCAAGGCCGTGTGCTTCGGCGAGGCCCTCAAGCCTGAGTTCAAGATCTACGGGCAGAATATCGTCGCCAACGCCCAGGCGCTGGCAAACGGCCTGATGGAGCGGAACGTGAAGCTGGTCTCCGACGGAACCGACAACCACCTGATGCTGGTGAATCTGCTGGAGGAGAAGTGCACCGGCAAGGAGCTGGAGCACAATCTGGACGAGGTCCATATCACTGCCAACAAGAACACCGTTCCCGGCGAGACCCGATCTCCCTTCGTCACCTCCGGCCTGCGGCTGGGCACTCCCGCTGTCACCACCCGGGGCATGGGTCCCGCGGAGATGGACGTGATCGCCGGCTGCATCGCCGACTGCATCTTTGAGTTCGAGGCTAAAAAGGCCGATGTGCTCTCCCGGGTCGAGGCGCTGGTCAAGCGGTTCCCACTGTACGAATAATAAAAAAAACAGCCTGCCGGCCGGCAGGCTGTTTTTTTATGCTCAGTACAGGGCTGCGAGGAAACCGAAGCTCAGCACCACCGACAGGATCGACAGCAGGATGCTGCCCACCACGCCGACGATCACGCCGATCAGCGCGCCCTTTCCTGCGGATCTGGCCCGCAGAGGCGTCTGGTCCTTCCACACCAGATACAGAATCAGGCCCACCACCGGGATGAAGAACCCCAGCACCGCGTATCCCCCGGATGGCGCGTCATAGGGCTCCTGCCCAGCGTAGGGAGACTGGGCATAGGAGGGCTGCGCATTTGGGGCATATCCGGTTCCGGCGTATGGACCGCTGTACGCCGCCGTCCGGTAGACCGGAGGCGCCGTCCTCGGCGCAGGCTTTTCTCCCAGAGCAAACAGGGCAATCACATAGGCGATCCCGGACGTGAGACCGGTCAGGGAGGCCATCAGAGTGTCGATCAAGGAAAACGGCGGCATATTGCCGAACAGGAATATGTTCAGCAGAGAACCAAGTGCGCCCAGGATCGTCAGGATCAGCACGATTACCGCAAAGGCCGTGGGTACTTTTTTCCGCAGGGTAAAGATCCAGTACAGAATCAGCAGCACCAGAGAGACAAGCAGCGGAAGATAGGTCCCGATGATCATGCGGGGAAATAGTACGGCGCCGTGATACACAGCCGTCCCGGCGGCGATCAGGCTCTGCACCACCCCGGCGCTCCGGGGGATGGCGGTAAGCCAGGGGAGCTTTTTTGTGTGGGCCAGCAGCAGAACCGCCAGCACCAGCGCAATCACGATCTGAACCACAAAGCCGGACAGGCCGATCGAAAAGTTCCCGCTGCCGTAAGCCCGCTGCATGGAGTATGTCAGCACGATCGGCCGGGCAATATTCAGCAGCAGCGCAATCAGCGCGAAGACGCCGGCCGCTACGGGCCACTTTCCCGTCTCCTCCTGCCGGTCCAGCACCGCTGCAGGCGCAGCTCCGTCATAAACCGGGACCGTCAGAGCCGCTGGAGGCTCCGGGAAATCCATTTTCAACCCGGGACTCTGAAACCCCTCGGCCACCGGTTTCCCGCAGCTTCTGCAGAATCTGGCGCCATCGGGGTTTTCGGTTCCGCAATGTACACAAAACATCCTGTTCCTCTCCTTCCTCCTGATGTTTCCTCTCTTTTCAGTTTACACGTTTTGGGAAAATAATCAACCCCCGGCCCCGATTTCTGTCGGAAAAACAGGCCCGCCGCTGATGCGGCGGGCCTGTCCGGCTCATATTGGGAATCAGTCGACCTCCGGCGTCTCGTAGATCCGGTAGGTGTTC
>JAFUFT010000072.1 GCA_017469795.1 Oscillospiraceae bacterium | reverse complement strand
CCGGCGATTTCTCCTACCCGGTCATTTACGGTGTCGAACAGGCCGGAGAGATTGCTCATAATGCCCCCGACCAGGATTTCCCGCAGCCATTCTAAAATTGCTTCTTTGATCATATCCATGACCGGCGAATCCCTCCTTTACTTGAGAGGCCCCCGCCGAAGCGGGAGCCTCTGTAATGTTTGCGGCCGGGGTTATCCAAAGAGCCCCGACAGCAGCGGGACCAGAGTGGTGCCGATCAGGGCCACACCGCCCCCGGCCATGAGCTGCTTCATGCCCTGGCTCTTTGCGCCCGGGTTGTCGTTGCCGTATCCTTCCAGAAGATTGATCACACCCCAAATGCCGAGACCGGCCCCAAGGGCGATCACAAGGGTCTGGAGGACGCTTACTGCAGAAGAGAAGAATGCCATATAGAATCATTGCCGGGAGCAAGGGTTATTTCCATGTGTCTTTAGACCACTGCGGCCAAGCCCCGGCGCTCCTTTCAATAGTGATATTGAAAGTGGCCATTATGTCTGCAATGATTATTCCGTATCAGACACATCCACCTCGAAGGTTTCGTATTCCTCGTCTAACTTTGGACGGAGCTGCCTGGACAGATATTTGTCCAGCTTAAACTCATTCCGGGGATCATAGTCCGACAGGTACTTATAATTTGGATGCTTCGTGATGTCATACTTCCGGGAGAGGAAAGGCCGGACGCCACGAAGCTGAAGGATGCACTTGCCGCCGTCCATAACGGCAAGTTCATCTACACTCATCAGCTCTTTGCCGAGCTTCTGATAGTTGAGGGAATGGGATTCCTCCCGGCCCCTGGTTTCTCCTGTATTGAACATATCAATTGTTTCTTTCCCAAGGGCCGCAGCCATATCCTTCAGGGTTGTGGGTTCTGACCCGCCCAGAAAGATCCGACTGTCACAGTTACCGATAATAGTGTCGGCGTTGTCTTTATAAAGATTCTTGAGCTGGCTCTGTGCCTGGAGTACCAGGCAGGCGGAAATCTCCCGGCTGCGGATGGTTGCCATCAGCTTTTCCAGATTGGGGATCTGTCCAATGTTTGCTGCCTCGTCTATGAGGCACCGCACATGGACCGGAAGCCTGCCGCCATATACGTCATCCGCCTTTTCGCACAGCAGATTGAAGAGCTGGCTGTAAATCATGGAAATCAGGAAATTGAACGTGGCGTCCGTATCACTCATAATGAGATACAACGCCGTTTTCCGATCTCCCAGCATATCCAGTTCCAGCTCATCGTACATGGTGATCTCCCGGACCTCCGCAATATCAAAGGGGGCCAGACGTGCGCCGCAGCTCACCAGAATACTTTTGGCTGTTTTGCCTGCGGCCAGCTTGTATTTGGCATACTGCCGCACTGCAAAGTGATCCGGTGCTTTTGCTGCCAGTTCATCAAAAACATGATCCACGGGATTCTTAAAGGATTCATCCTCCTCCCGGACTTCCATGGAATTGATGAAAGTAATCAGGGTGTTGAAGTTCTGCTCCTCTTCCGGCGCTTCATACCAGATGTACCCGATCAGGGCACAGTAAAGGAGCGTCTCGGCCTTGGTCCAGAACTCATCCCCGGATTTTCCGTCGCCTTTAGTATTGGCGATCAGGGTTGTCACCAGCTTCAGAATATCCTTTTCACTGTGAATGTAGGCGAAAGGATTGTAGTGCATGGACTTTTTGAAGTTGATGGTGTTGAATACCCGGATCTCATAGCCAAAACGTCTGAGCATGTAACCGGTCTCATAGATCAGGCTTCCCTTGGGATCGGTAGACACAAAACTCACCGGATAGTCCTTGGAATTGCACTGCATCAGGTTCGGTTTGATAAAAAATCTCGTCTTGCCGGAACCGGAGCCGCCCACAATCAACACGTTCTTATTTCGTGCGTTTGTGGGATTCTTTGGACGGTTGCACATGGTGAGCATTTCGGTCTGGGTCAGGATCACGTTGTTGCGGAAGTCCGGGTCCACGAAAGGGGCGATGTCCTTCCGGGTGCCCCACCGGGCAGAGCCGTATTCCTCATTCTTTCGGAACTTCTTGGCGTTTTTGCCTTTCACATAAACCGCCAGCCGCAATGCAACTGCGGCGAGAATTCCCACCAGAAGGTCATTGGGATAGAAGCTGGGAGCCAAGGACACAAAGGCCAGCGTCAGGCCCTCCATGATATGGAGCGCTTTGGAGGAAAAATCATTTCCCGGTGCCAGCCTCGCAGCCTGTCCCAGCTTCGTGGCGAACAGAGCGATCAGCAGATACGGACTGTTCAGGATGATCAGTTTCTTATAATCTGTCGTTCTCATCGCTCCAGCTCCCCTCGAGTGGATCGAGAAGGAGTTGTCTTTGTCTCGATAGAAAGCCGGTACAGTTCCTCCAGTACGGAGGTCCTGTGGGGCTTGTTTCGTTTCTTCATGACCTTGCCGGTGTATTCCTGAAAGGCAGCGGTAAGGGCGTCGCTGTCTTTGGCTCTGAAAAAGACCAGATATTTGGTCTTCCCCTCGGACTTGACCTTCCGGATGGCATAATCGACGCCATACTTCCGGGCAATCCGCTGAAAATCCCGAATGCCGCTGGATGCCACCTCGATGTTAGTGACACCCTCATTCTGGCCGATCAGTTCCTTCACCGTCTGCTTCCCGGTGGGCTTCACCGGTCCGCTTTTGGTGGGACCATCCCTCGCCCGGGCATTGGTGGATTTAGTTTTTTTATAGGCCAGATACCGGGATATGGCTTCCTTCAGCACACTTGCTGTGAGCTTTGTAGCTGAAATTGCCAGAGACACGGTTCTGTGCTCCACATCCTCCTGCATGGTTTATCACCTCGCTGAATTATCATTCGGATATAACAAAAGCACCGATGTGATCTCTCGCATCGGTGCTTCATATGGATATTATTCTTATCTTTCCATCTCTCTCCTGCGTTCTTTGGGAAGAATGGGTTTAATATACGCTTTGACGGCAACATACACTTCATCGAAATCAGGTTTGCGAACATCCCCAGTAACCCGAAACTTTTCATAGGCATGTTTTAAGTCGTCGCTTCGGTGAAGAAATCCATCAAAATTCTCCAGGTGTCTGCCGCTGTTAAGTAGCGTATGCATCAGATCGTCGCGTTCAAATGGGAACACTTTAGATAGATAATACAGATCTACCACATCCTTGATTCTCCGAAACACTTTGTTCGTAGAAATAGCTGCAATCTTGTCGGCCAGTATCTGAGATGGCGATATACCGCGAAAGCGTAGTCCAGCTATCTCATAAAGCCGGGTCTGCTGAATTGGCCTGTTTACATCCATATCCATGGTGAATAGGACTTCATTTGTTGATGGCAATACCAACTCAAAACCCGCCGAGCGACCTTCACCATACATTCTGTATAGTGTTACATTCATGTCGATTCCTGCCTTATGCAAAGCAGTTTCGATGGATTCGACCATCTGCTCAGGGGATGGCATAGTATCCGAGTACCAGTTCGCGTCAATATCGGCAGTATGCCGTATATCTTCATGGAAACCCGCATCCATAAGACAGGCTTTCAATACCATGGCACCCTTAAAATCAATCGGAATCCCGCTCTGATAGATTGCGTTCATGACCTCGTACATCAGCTTTTCTTCAGAAGAAATCGTCATATTTTTACCCCTAACTGTTGTAATAGTCTACCGCATCTTCGGCCAACCGCTCAAATGCGTCTTGATACTCCGGAACAGCAGAAATCCCCTGAAAGCTGTTTTTATGGGTGTAATAATACCGGCTGAGCGCCTCAGTGATACCTTGCATATCTAAGATAGACTCATTAGCTAAAGCATCTGCCAGTGTCCGGTTAAAATCCGTATAGAAAAGGCCGTTCTTTTCGAGCACATTGTAGGAGCTGACCTTGTTGCCAAGAACAACGATACCGTTGTAGCGCGAAAGAGAATCATTCCCATATACCCATACAACAAACTCATCGCTGCGCCCACGGAAGCTGCCTTGACACATAAGTGCATTGTCCAACGCAAAGACAAACGGTTCTGCAATGCATTCACGGACCGCTTTTAGCCATGCCATTGAACCAATGAAGTTACGTCTTTTAGGAAGATCTATCTTATTCGGATCATATTCCGGAAGTGTTATTGTCTTTCGATTTGCCAGATCCGCCTTGACGCGAGCTTCCAACAGTTCTGTAAGGTAATCAGGCGCTGAACGCTTGCCGGTCTCCCAATTTTGAATTGAGCGGAAGGGAATGTGATACCGAGCCGCAAATTCGCTCTGTGTGTATCCCAATTCATGTCGCATTTCACGGATATTCATTTACATCACCTCGTATCAGCTCCACAATACACCCATTGAGTGCAAATGTCAAGGCTTGATTTCGATATCCTCACGACTCATTACCGGTTGGAATCGTTCCGATCTTCCATTTTCCGATCAACTTAGGAAGCCGCACAGCAGCAGGACCAGAGAACCATGACGTTAAATGTCAGGATCACCAGGATGATTGCGATTGCTGTTTTCATAACTGCCTCCGTTCTCATTCGGTCCGAGTTCCCCGTACCAGCAGCCGGTGGCTGTTCACGCCGTAGGGCGTACAAGTGACCAGTGTCACATAGTCCTGATCCGGGACGATTACCAGATCACGGGTATCCGTTGGGACCACCGTTTTGATCTGATCCACGGTGTAGGTGAGGGTTCGATTGTAGACGTGGATATAAAAAACATCCCCCCTCACCAAGTCAGGGAGATCCGTGAACAACCGGGCATTGCTCATGCCGGAGTGACCAGCCAGCACCGCATGGGTGCTGGGACCGCCCACCGGAAGGGACGTTTCCGGCAGATGGCCCACGCCAATAGCCAGCACATCCTTACTGACGCCATGGTAGATGGGAAGATACACATTGATGGACGGGATCTCGATATATCCCATCACGCCCGCAGGGGTCAGATTAAGAAGCTCCCCGTAAGCGCTGTATTCCTCCGCGTCCGTAGCGGTTGGGTCCTGAAACGGGTCCGCAGTTGCTACAACGCGGATCAGGTCCTCGTTGTACGCTCTGGCCCGTTCCAGTTCCTGCTCAATCTCTTCATCGTCCATATCGTCCACATGGTCTGCATATTCTGCGATCACATCGGACTGATCCTTTGCGTTATACCACTGTGAGAACGTGGGATAGGCAAACAGCACCACACCCACCATGAAGATAAGAAGCCCCAGCAGGATCAGAAGCATCTTCTGCCTCCGCCGTTTCCGCTGGAGCTTTCTGCGGCGGGAGCGGACAGCCGCCCCCGCCTTGGTGGGTCGATTTGTGGTATTTCCGTTGCTACGATTTGCCGAAGGATTGCGGTTCTGATTCCTTGCAGGAGGAGGTGCGTTTCGCTCCGGGTCACGCATGGCTGCGCTTCCGGAAAGCTAGGGCTACCGCGCCCAGAGCGGCCACCATGGCAACGCCGCCAAAAATATAAAACAGCTTGGTGCCATTGCCGCCGGTCTTGGGGAGGTCATAGCCCCGGGTGTTGGTCACAGTCAGAGGCACAATGGCATGGACAGAGGAATTGTCCTCGTTCATCTGCACATCGGAACCGTTGACCTTGGCGGAGGCGGTCAGCAGAGCCGTCTCGCAGATGGGGCAAACATCGGAGCCGGGAGCGGAGGTAATTTCCACGGTGATGTCCTCCTTCAGCAACTTGTAACCATCGTCGGTTTCGATCTCGGTGATCACATAGGTGTCATCCTCCAGGCCCTTGACAATGACTTGGCCCTTGTTCACTTCGCCGCTCATGGGGATGAACTGGGTGGCCTCGGACTCCTTATCCGTGTGGCCGGTGACGTAGTAGACGCCCTCGGATTCGTTCCGCTCTGCCTGCACATAGTAACCGTCCGTGGTGTTGTGGAACAGGAACTTGACATGATCGAAGTTGCCCGCTTCATCACTGAACTGCTTGGTCAAATCCACACCGTAGGTGTACACATGGCAATCATCTTTCAGGGTATCGTAATACTCGGTGTTGGTGCGCTTCCAGGTCAGCTTGACCTCGTTGGGATTGCCGGAATCGCCGTAGACGGTAGCGGCGTCGCTGTTCACTGTGCAGGCGTAAGTGATCCGAAGGGTCAGGTTGGAGTAGCCCCTAAGCAGGCTGGAGGCGGTGTCATATACGGTGGTGGCGGTGTTGATCTCCTGGAAGCCGGCTTCGGTCATGGAGATGGTCATTTTGGAACCGCTGGCAGGATCATAGTCGGTGTACTCCACCTTGAACTTGCCGTCGCTCTCATTCCAGGTGGCAACCTTGTCGGTGCATTCCGCGTCCTTGAAGAACTCGATCTTTACATCGCCCTTGTTGTACTGGATGCCCTTGCTGAGAACGTCCTCAAAGGTATAGGTGGTCAGGGCGGTAGCAGAGGAAGTGATGGTGGGCAGAGTACTAATGATCTGATAGTCCATCACGTCGCCGTCAGAGCCGGTGGCGGTGTGGGCGTAGCCATCGGTGATGTTGTCGGTCTTGCCCTCGTTCTTCCCTGTGTCGGCCTTTTCCTCCCGGACGGTCTTTTCCAGATTGGGAGAGCCGGTGTCATTTTTCGGATAAATCACCACATCGTAGTTCCACTCGTTGCCGTCAATAGTGGTCATGGGAAGGCTCACCAGGAAGGGCGCGGTGGTGCTGGTGACATTCTCCGGCACACGGGTTTCAATGACCAGATACAGGCCCTGCTCCAGATTCTTGACCTGGGACTTGCCGTTTGCATCGGTTTCCGGCATTGCTGTGCCGCCGATCCGGGCCATGTAACTCTCCAGCGCATCCTTGGTGGAGGTTGCGTTGGTACGGAGGGAATCGGACAGTGCATTGATGAGCGTATCGGACTTAAAATACCAGATCCGATTGGAGTTGGAGGCCGTTCCGACCTTGTAGGCGTCATTGGTGGTCAGGCCGATGGCCGCGAGGAAGTCCACTGTGGCAGCGCTGTTGGTGCTGGGATCCTCCGTGAAACCGTACAGCGGCATGATGTGATGGGTGGTTCCCTCGTTCTCCTTGAGGATGTCCAGGGAGGCCAGCCGGACGTAGCTGAACTCCACGCCCTCCACGGCGTAGGGGCTCAGGGTGGTGTTGACAGAATCATCCTGGATGCCGGTGGACACATAGGATTCGGTGTTCCAAACCCCGGCCTCCTCCGCGGAGGTCAGGTCATACTTGAACAGGGTCAAACTTGTGGGTTTGCTGGTGTCGATGGTGGCGTTTGCTTCATTTGCGGCAAAAACGCTGCCCGCCAGCATGGAGAGGGTCATGCACAGACCCAGGGCCAGCGCACTGGCCCGCTTGAAGAAGTGATTGTGTTTCATGTTGAAAACCTCCTAAAGTTTATATTTTGGAACGGCAATTGCGCCGGAACCAATGGGGGTGGAGCGTGACAGCGGTGATCATGCCGCCGAACAGCATCAAGGCCAGGGCGGCGGGCCACAGGGAGATGCCACTGCCGCCAGTCATGGGGAGCGTATAAGTCTTGCCGTCCCGGATCGTCACCGGGAGGTCATAAAAATAGGCCGTCCCATCGAACACTTCGTCGGGTTCAGCGGAAACGGACTTATCAGGATAGGAAATGGGAAGGACGCCCTCAAAGGCGGGTTCCTCCAGCAGCTCGTAGCCCTCCGGGGCTCCAACCTCCAGCAGACGGTATTTCAGATCATCGTCTGCCCACAGGCCGCTGAACGTGACAATGCCGGTGGAATCGGTGGTCAGGCAACCTACGTCCAGATTGGGAGAAGTGCAGCCGCCTTTCTCCACAGAATCGGAGCGCCGGTTGTACACAGGACGCCAATACTGTCCGTCCCAATACTCCAGCATGAAGGTGGCTCCGGCCAGAGGCTCTCCATCGTAGCCGATCTTGGAAATCATGATACTTCCGGGCCTGCGGTAGTCCGTGGCCGTGACTTCCATGGTGGCGTCTTTCGCCTCAACGGACCAGATGCCCTTGTTATTCGTATCGAGCAGATAGCCCTTGGGAGCCCGGGTTTCCTGCCATTCATAGGTCACGCCGTAGACCAGATCGCCAAAGGCTGCCTTGCCGTCGTTTCCAGTAGTGACGGTCTTGGTGTAGCCATCGGAACCCTTCAGCTCAAACACTGCGCCGGAAAGGGGAGTGCTGGTATCACCGTCTACCTTCAGGATCGTCAACTCCCCGGTCCAGATGTTGTTCTCATAGGACAAAGCCTTTTTGCTGGTATCCTTGGTGACGGTAGCGCCGTTCTCCGTGATGGCGGCTTCATAAACCGTGCTGTCCAGTTCATATCCGGGCCAGCCTGTTTTCTGCTGGATGCAGTAGGTGCCATAGGGCAGATCCTTGGAGGTGCCTTTGCCGTTGGTTCCGATGGTGATGGTATCCTTATAATCTGCGCCTGCGCTGGCATAACTGCCCGCGGATTTCAGCCACACCTGATAGGTGGCTCCGTTCTCCGGCTGCTTCTGGCCGGAAACGGTGTTCACCGCTTTCTTTTCCACCTGGATCTTGCCTTTGATGACCTGATCCGAAACGGTGACGGTGAAGCTGTTGGTGGCGTTGGAATAGTGGGAGTAGCCGGTGGTCAGGGTGTAGGTGGTGCTGTCGAGCTGGTATCCCTCCGGAGCCTTCGTCTCCTTCAGCGTGTACACGGAATCGCTATCTGTACACGGATATTTGTCGGTGATAAACTTTCCGTCGCGCCCAACTGTGTAGGTCTTGACCTTTGTACCATTGCGATACAGGGTGTATTCCGCGCCTGCCATGGCCGAACTGGTCTTGCCCGTTTCCGCATCCACCTTGGTAACGGTGGCATACCAGTATTTCCAGACGTTATCCATGGTCTCGTTGGTGGTGTACTGCGCGCCGGTGGTTTCATTTGCTGAGATTGTCACCGTTTTATTGGACGGCTTGATATAAGCCTTGCCGGGGTCCGTCTCTGAAAGCGTATAGGTGCCAATTGGGACATTGGAGAACGTGGCCTTGCCGCTGGAGTTCGTAGTAGAGGTCATGCTGACGCTCTTTCCTGTAGTGCTGGTGCCAGAGAGCTTGAAGGTGAAGCCGGAGAGGTTTCCGTAGTTCACACCCTTAGTGACAACCAGCTTGCCGGTCAACGGCACATTGGTAAAGGTAAGAGTGCTGGTCTTGCCCTCGGACACTGTGCAGGACTGGGAGGACAGGACCTTGTATCCGCTGACGCTTGTCTCCGTGACCGTGCATTTGGAGCCTGCCGGGATGCCGGTGACGGTGATGGTCCCATCGGAACCGGTGGTCCGGGTGATGGTGGTGCCCACGCTGTCAATGTAGATGGAAAATTTCCAGCCGGAGAGAGACACGGAACTGTCCGCACAAGCCTTGATGATCTTCAGGGAGCCGGGGTTCGGTGTCGGCGTAGGCGTGGGCGTTGGCGTCGGTGTCGGCGTAGTTGGTTCGTCCCAGGTCAGCTTCAGATAGGCTTTCATGTAATCCGCACCGCCCGCAGTGATGACCGTCTGGTAGGTGGCGTTTTCCCACACCAGAGGATTGCTGGTGGCCATGTTTTTCTGGGTGCTAGTGCCGGTGATCGTCTGACCCTTTACGGAAGCGGCAGAGGAGGCCGGGACGGAGATCTTCAGGGTGTTTCCGGATTTCGTGAAAGTGACGCCGTTGTATGCAAAGGTGAAATACTTCAGCACCGCATTACTGTCCGTGACGGATCCCTCATATTTGTTCGTGCTGCTGTTGTAGGTCAGCTTCACGCTGGAAGGGCTGGAGCTGCTGGTGCTGGCAAAGCTGGGCGCTTTCCCGTTGGAAATGGAGATATCACCCAATATCGCGTCATAGCAAGCCTGGAAGTTCGCGCCCAGGGTGGCGTATACCGCAGAGAACAGCCCATAGCTGGATGCGTACTGGATGCCGTCGTCATAGCGCAGCTTGGAAACGACCTCCCAGATCAGAACCTGAGTAGCGGCATACTGGACCTGCCGGGAATATCCCCGGTCCACGGACGGATAACCAAAGGCCAGAATCTGCTGGATGTAGCTCCGCTGGGTGGCGTCCAGCTCCCGCATCCAGTAGGAAGTGCTGCCCGCAGAATCCGCGGTATAGCTGGAATAGGTGGCTCCGCTGACGGAGGACGTGTTCGGCTCGATGCAGTAGGCATCCACGCCGTCTACCGTGTGGTAGGAGATCGTGGCAGCGTAGAAATAATGGCCGTAGACGTGGCTTCCTTCGCTGTAATACCGGTTGCAGTACCAGTAGGGCGAGGTGTACCCGGCGAAGTCCACACAGGTGGATTTCCCCACGGTTCCGGTGGAACTGGCTGCTGCTCTGAGGCTTGGTGCTGTTGATTTCAGCAGTGGCCCGGTGCTGGGCGCAGATGGTGGGAACAGGTTCTCGTCCCGGGTCAGGGTTTCGCCGTCCATGCTGCGGGGAACGTCGTCCTCAACAGCGGTATCCTCTGCGCTTGTGTCCTCTGGTTTCGCTTGCTCAGAGGGTGGTTCGGATTCCGTTTCCTGCGGTTCCTCTACTGTAGAATCTTCTTGGGACGAATCATCCTCCAGTGTAGATGCCTCCCCCGGCGCGGATTCCTCCTCGGAAGAAACGCTTGCGTCGGCGTTTGCGGCAAGCACCGCAGGGATCGCGCCGACAGCCATTGCCAGCAGCAGGAACAGGGCAAGAAAACGAATCCATTTTGCGTGTTTCATGAGATTGCTCCTTTCGTCGGATAATGCGAAAGACCTCCAAACGGAGGCCCCTCTGGTGTCTTGATGTATGATAAACAGCGAAACGCTGGTGCTTTACATGCTCTCCCACGGTTCACAGGTATAATCCGGGATGCCATTCCGTTTCGGCTTTTCCTGCTCCTGTGCAAGATCATGATTCACCAGAGCGGAGTAGTAGCTGTCGATGGTGATCGGGGCATTGTAGAGGGTGGTCAGGAGATACTGCTTGATGTTCCGGATCTTCGTGGTGTTCTCCTTCATGCAGCCAATGACAAAACCGATGTGATCGCTGTTCAGCTTCAAAAGCCTGGAGCGAACCACATCGGCAGGAAAGTCGTTCCCGGCCACCCGGATCATGTCCTTGGTGGAGCAGAGGGTTTCCACCATAATCTCTACGATCTCATCAATCCGGTCACATTCCAGAGGCATGTCCCGGATCAGACCAGGGTAGTCGATATTCTCTCTGACCAAATCCCGATACTCCTCCATTTCGCTGAGAATTGCTTCCTTTCGCTTCGCTTCCCGGGAGGGTTCCCGATTTTTTGCCGGTGAGGGGGATGAAGGGGAAGGAATTGAATCGATATTTGATAAATCTTTTTTTGATTTTTCTTTATTTGATTTATTTATATTTAATTGGGGGCGTTCTTCCAGGACAGGTTCTTCCTGTTCAGGATTTTCCCGTTCAGGCGATGCCAATATAGGCGATTCCTGTCCAGGCTCCGGAGGAACAGGCTGCTCCAGAATCGTATATTCAATGGAGCCGAGCTGGCCGTTGGCATTGCGGATACGTTCTCTTCTCAGATAACCCTGGGCTTCCAGTTCACGAATGCCAGCCGAGATGCTGTCCACACCGTCCTTGCAGATGCAGGCAAGGCCCCTGGTGGTATAGTCCCATTCTTCTGGCAGGGAGAGCATAAGGGACAGCAGGCCCTTGGCCTTCAGGGACAGGGATGTGTTCCGCAGATGATGATTGGACATAACGGTGTAATCCTTTGTCTTTTCGATTCTGAATACTGCCATTTTCGTTTCCTCCTCTAAGGTGTCTTAAAAGAAAATCTTGCCTTCTGATCCTTTACCTCCAGCACGGGCAGGCCGTACCGGGCGATGAGAAAGGCGTTGATAATGAGCCGGAAGGTATAGGGTCCCACAATCTCCGGGTCCGTCATATCCTCGATGGCCAGATGCGTGTCACCGGCATAGATGCTCCTGGCGGCGCTATAGAGCGTGTATCCCCGTGGAGATATGCCCTGGAGCTGTATCCGGGCGAAATTAATTCCGGTTGCCTGGAAGCATTCAAAGGCTCTGTCGTATAGGTCCTGATCCGAGGACAGCAGATACAGGGCAGCATAGTAGGATGGAGTATCCCGATCCTGCTTGAAGGGCCGCAGGAGTTGGATGTGCTCCATGCGGACCTGATGCCGGTCATCTGCCCACAGGCTTCCAGGAAAGCTTTTCACAAGCGTATTAAGCCGTCTGGTGAGCTTGGAATGTCCGGGAAATGTATCTGCTACCACCTCGCGGTAGCCCACCACACCAGCCTCTATTCGCTCAGCGATGAATGGGCAGATGCTGATTTTACAGTTGCCATTACTTGTGCCGTACTCACAGAAGTTGCAAGCTACTTCCTCCGGGGAATAGTTCATCTTGATCATTGTTTTCACCTCCTCCTCGTTGGCGTAAAAGGTCCTGAAAACGCAAAAAAGCCGCCCGACTTCAAAAATGATTTGAAGCCGGGCGGCTGAAACAGTATTCGGTTATCGTTCAGGGGATCGCTTTTTCTTAGGCGGTTCTTTGTTGTGGGTCTGAGCTCGTCGCTGTGCCCAGGCATCCAACATTCTGAAGATTGTCGCCTCGATTTGAACCGGCGTATAGGATCGGGGGAAATACCTCTTGAGCTTTTCGCCGGAGAGCGTCACATTCCAGGAATCCGGCTTTTTCTGCTCCATCATGATATCCAGTATGGTGTCATCATTGAGCTTACCCTCCTGGCTGAGCTTTTTCATACGCTGTGCCTGAGAGAGCGAAGGAGTAGCCTGCTCGCTATCTATGGTGTCCAGGAGAAGCTCTTGCTCATCCGGCTTCAGGTAGGAGAGCTCCACTGCAGGCGTGATGGCGATCTTCTTATCATCCACCATCTGCTGGAGCTGAGGGTTGAGTTCGGTCAGCCGGATGTAGCGTCGTACTGTATCACCGCTGACATTATCAGCCTTAGCCACTTCATCGTCGCTACGGAACTTCGCCGCAACTTGCGGCGAAGTTAAATCAGAGCGCATTCCTTGGCGTTTGAGCGCATCCATTTTCATTTTATATGCCTTAGCTCTCTCGCTGGGAAGGATCTGCTCACGCTGGAGATTGCTATCAACCATGATGATCGTGGCGGTATCCCGGTCTATGTCCTTAACGAGGGCAGGCATTGTTTTCAGCCCGGCCAATTCACAAGCGTGTTTCCTCCGGCGACCAGCTACGATCTCATATCCGCCTTCCTCGCGGGGGCGAACGATGATTGGCACAAGGACCCCATGCTCTTTTATACTCTCTACGGTATCTTTCATGGAGTCATCATCCTGAACCCTGAATGGATGATCAGGGAAGGGGTGGAGTTCTGTCAAAGGGATCTGTGTGATAGTTTCCGGATGATTGTCTGTCTTGATGCTCATGATACACCTCCTGAAATGCAAAAAACGCCCAGTACGAATTGGTACTGAGCGCCTGTATAAACAGTATTGCATTCGGTCAGATTCAGACAAATCAGGACAAAGTATATTGAATGAATACGATGTATGATCCGCCTGCTTGGACGGTGAATCGAGCCTTTGACGGGTGGGACTAAATCCTATGATTATTTGACTTCTTGCGCTCCTTCATTTAGCCCATTTTTAGCCCATAAAAGGATTTAGCCCATATTTAGCCCATAAAAAATGGAATAAATTAGGACAAAACCGGACAAATCAGGCCAAAAGAAAAAACCCTTGGAACTGTTGAAATTCCAAGGGTTTTTGGTGTTTTTAGCGCTTGGAGAACTGCGGCGCGCGACGAGCGGCTTTGAGGCCGTACTTCTTTCTTTCCTTCATTCTGGGGTCGCGGGTCAGGAAACCGGCGGCCTTCAGAGCGGCACGATACTCGGGGTCCACCTGCAGCAGAGCCCGGGCGATGCCGTGACGGATGGCGCCGGCCTGACCGGAAACGCCGCCGCCGGCAACAGTGCAGACGATGTCCACAGTGCCCAGAGTCTTGGTGGTGACCAGGGGCTGACGGACGATCAGCTTCAGGGTATCCAGGCCGAAATACTCGTCGATGTCACGGCCATTGATGGTGATAGCGCCGGTGCCGCCCTGATAGAGGCGGACGCGAGCCACGGAGGACTTCCGACGGCCGGTGCCATACTTATATTCTCTCTTGCTCTCGTACATAAGACGTTACCTCCCTTAAATCGCGGTCCAGGGCTCGGGCTTCTGAGCGGCGTTCTTGTGCTCAGGGCCGGCGTAGATCTTCAGACGGGTCATGGCAGCCCGGCCAATGGTGTTCTTGGGCAGCATGCCCTTAACGGCCAGCTCCATGGCGAACTCAGGCTTCTGGGCCATCAGGGTGGAATACTTGACTTCCTTCAGGTTGCCGATCCAGCCGGTGTGATGCTGATACATCTTCTTCTCCAGCTTCTTGCCGGTGAGAACGACCTTGCCGGCGTTGACCACGATCACATAGTCGCCGCAGTCGACGTTGGGGGTGAAGGTGGGCTTGTGTTTGCCGCGGAGCAGGGTAGCAACCTCAACAGCGACACGGCCCAGGGGCTTGTCAGCTGCGTCGACGACGTACCACTTGCGCTCGACGGTCTCCTTCTTTGCAAGTGTAGTGGACATATCTGTCTCCTCCAGTATAGAATATACATTGTAGTATTGCCTGAGCCCGAGGCTCGGCATGCTCCGCTATTTTAGCATCCGGGCCAGGCAATGTCAATCAAAAATTAGAGAATTTTTATAAAAAGTGAGAAGAACTCGTAAATTCTTTTGATAGCTCTTGTATTCTCGTGGATTCTAACTCGTGAATTTCGTTTTTCCTTCTGCAATCAAAGGACGGCGTCCGTTGACAAATGCCTCTTGGGACATTATAGTAAGTCTTGCGGGCCGGCGCCCGCAAGGGAAGGATGATTCCATGAAGATATTTGCGCTGGTCCTGTTTCTTGTGACCTATGTGCTGATGATCGTTTTGCCGAAATACCGCCCCTGGGTCGCCCTGACAAGCGCCGTGGTGTTTCTTGTGGCCGGGGTCGTTCCGGTGAGGGAAGTGCCCTCGGCCATTGACTTCAACGTACTGATGATGCTGGCGGGCACCATGGGAACGGTGGCGCTGTTTATTGAATCCCGGATGCCAAACCGGATGGCAGAGGTTCTGCTGGAGCATTCGCCCAACGTCATGTGGGTGGTGGTGATCATGTCCCTGTTCTCCGGCTTTGTCTCCGCCTTTGTGGACAATGTGGCCACCGTGCTGATGATCGCACCGGTGGGACTTGCCATTGCCAGGAAACTGAATATCTCTCCGGTGGGGATGATCATCTCCATCGCCGTATCCTCCAATCTTCAGGGCGCTGCCACACTGGTGGGGGATACCACCTCGATCATGCTGGGCGGATATGCCGGCATGGACTTTCTGGACTTTTTCTTTATGAACGGCAAACCCAGTATCTTCTGGGCGGTGGAGCTGGGCGCCCTGGCCACGGTGCCGGTGATCATGTTCCTGTTCCGGAAAAACCGGCAGCATTTTTCTGTGGAGGACCATACGGAGGTTTCGGACTATGTGCCGTCGGTCCTTCTGGTGGGGACGGTGCTTCTGCTGATTCTGGCGTCCTTCTGGCCCGGACGTCCCGCCGTCACCAACGGCGTCATCTGCCTTGCTATGTTTGCCATCGGACTGCTCTATACGCTGATCCGGTATGGGGATCTGAGGCTGGCCCGGGACGCCTTCCGGGAGATCGACTTTGAGACGCTGATCCTGCTGGCGTCCCTGTTCGTGGTGATCTACGGCATCACAGAGGCCGGCATCATCGACGACATCAGCCGGATCTTTGTGGATCTGGGCGGCAGCAACCTGCTGCTGATGTACTCGATCATTGTCTGGGGATCGGTGCTGTTTTCCGCGTTTGTGGACAACATCCCCTATGTAGCCACCATGCTTCCGGTGGTGGCGAAGATTGCCGGGACCCTGGGATGCTCCCCCTATCTGCTGTTCTTCGGCCTGCTGACCGGAGCTACGCTGGGCGGGAATTTGACTCCCATCGGCGCGTCGGCTAATATCGCCGGCATCGGCATTCTGCGGAAGGCCGGATATGAGGTGAAATCCAAAGATTTCTTCCAGATCGGAATCCCCTTCACCCTATGCGCGGTGCTGGTGGGTTATCTGTTCTGCTGGATCTTCTGGAGGTAACGAACCGCTGAAAACGCCGCCTGCATCGCAGGCGGCGTACTCTTTTTGCTCAGACTTCCCAGCCATTGAGATAGTTTACCTGATTCGCGGTCAGGGTATCCACCTTCAGGCCCATGGCGTCCAGCTTGATCTTCGACACCAGATCGTCGATCTCCGCGGGGACTTCATAGAGATCCGGGACCATCCCGTCCCGATGCTCCATGAGATATTTCAGACTCATGCACTGAATGGCGAAACTCATGTCCATGATCTCCGCAGGGTGGCCGTTGCCGGAGGCCAGATTGACAAGACGGCCCTCCGCCAGCAGGTTCAGGGTCCTTCCGTCCGGCAGTTCGTAGCCAAGGATCTCGTCCCGCCGGGGATAGACCCGGACCGCCATCTCCGCCAGTTCCTCCGCGTTGACCTCTACGTTGAAGTGTCCTGCGTTGGAGAGGAAGGCGTTGTTTTTCATCACGGCGAAGTGCCGTTTGGTGATCACGTCCCGGCAGCCGGTGGCGGTGATGAAGATGTCGCCCAGGGGCGCGGCGGAGTCCATGTCCATGACCTGATGGCCGTCCATGGTGGCCTCCAGCGCCTTGATGGGGTCGATTTCCGTGACGATCACCGTGGCGCCCATACCCTTGGCACGCATGGCAATGCCCCGGCCGCAGTAGCCGTAGCCGGCCACCACCACGGTGCGGCCCGCCACCAGCAGATTGGTGGTGTGCATGATGGCGTCCCATACGCTCTGGCCGGTGCCGTACTTGTTGTCGTAGTAGTGCTTGCACTTGGCGTCGTTGACATTCATCATGGGGAAGGGAAGGGCCCCAGCCTTAGCTCTGGCCCGAAGCCGATGGACGCCGGTGGTGGTCTCTTCGCAGCCGCCCAGAATGTGATCCCCAAACTCCCGGCAGGAGGAGCAGAGCAGCTCCATCAGGTCGCCGCCGTCGTCGATGAACAGATCGGGATGGCAGGAGAGCGTCTGGGTCAGATGCGCCCGGTACTCCTCCGGCGTGGACCCGTGCCAGGCATAGACGTTGACGCCCAACGAGGCAAGCCCCGCCGCCACGTCGTCCTGGGTGGAAAGGGGATTGCAGCCCGTGGCGTGGACCTCCGCCCCGGCCGCCTTCAGTACCAGCGCCAAATAGGCGGTTTTTGCCTCCATGTGGATGGACATGGCAATCTTCTTCCCGGCAAAGGGCCTGGTCTGCTCGAATTCCTTCTTGATGGCGCTCAGGGCAGGCATGAAGTCCTGAACCCAGGCGATCTTCATGCGGCCGTGTTCCGCCAAAGACATATCTCTAACGATGCTCATATATGACTGCCTCAACTTTCAATTAGTGGATATACCATATCACAAAAAATCCCTGCAGTCAACGAAACTGATTGTTCTAAAGCCACGCTTCCGTGCATATACTGATGTGAGGAAGTGATACCTATGAAGGGAGTATCGCCGGCGGCAGCCGGCCTGCTTTTGCTGGCGGGAGCGGTAGCGATGCTGGGCCTCTCCGGGGTTTCCGGACCGGAGGAGGCGGCTGAGCGCGTGCTTAGCTGGTCTGCCGGCCAGATCGGACTTGTCACTCTCCGGGAGCAAAGCCCGGAGCCTTCGCAATCTCAGAAAGAATCACCTGTCCCGGAGCTGTCTCTGGATCCGATCCCGGTGCCGGTCACTACCGTGGAGGAGGCGTGGGACGAGGAGGCCCGCCTCACCGAAACGCCCTCGGAGCCGGTGGAGCTGCCCATCGACGCCACGATGTCTTTGGAGCTGGAGAACGATACCGATTTCGAGATAAGCCTCCCGGAGATGCCGGGCCTTCCGGCGGGACTGGACGTGCAGGCGGAGGAGCCGGTGGTTCTGATCGTACATACCCACACGACGGAGTGTTACGCCGATTCGGATGAGTCCGGCGTCTACCGGTCTACCGCCGAGGACAGCGGAGTCATGGCGGTGGGGGACCGGATGGCGGAGACGCTGGAGGAGCGGGGATACCGGGTCAGACACGACAAGACCTTTTGCGATTATCCCGAATATGATGGGGCCTATGACCGTTCCCGTGCCGTGATCGGGGCGGATTTGGAAGAGGAACCGTCGGTCTGTTTGGTGCTGGATGTCCATCGGGACGCTGTGGAAAACCCGGATGGTACGCAAATGCGGATGGCGGCGGAGGTAGACGGGGAGGAGACGGCCCGGATGATGCTGGTCGTCGGCACCGACGGCGGCGGGCTGGAGCATCCGGACTGGCGGCAGAATTTGAGCCTCGCGGCGATTATTCAGGCCAGAATGAACATGGATTACCCCGGCCTGATGCGTCCGGTCAACCTCCGAAACCAGCGTTTTAATCAGGATCTGGGGCCCATGGCCCTGCTGGTGGAGGTGGGCGCATCGGGAAACTCCCAGGCGGAGGCAGAGCGGGCGGCGGTCATTTTTGCCCGGGAACTGGCGGATACCCTCGATCTTTACAGCAGTAATAATTCATAAAGATAGCATTTCAATTTCTACACTTTGACTAAAAGTATTGGTTGACGAATCCTGCCTGCTTATGGTATATTTACTGTAGCAAAAAACCGTTTGGTTTGATTTTAGGGGGTAATTTCGTGGATAATAGTTTTGACAAGCTGAACAATGAGTTCGTGGATAAAAGCCGGAGCGGACCCAAGTATTGGATTTGGATCGTGATCAGCTTTATTATTGAGGCAGCGGGCTTTGTTGTGGGCATTTATGCCATCTATGCGCAGATGACTCAGAGCTCCGGCCCTCGCGGTTATCTGTCCCTGCTCACCCTGCTTGGCGGCCTGTTCGGCCTCCAGACGGCATCTTGGGCCAAGGCCGGTGCCGGCGGAAAGGGCACGATGCTGACCAGAGTTTCTTATGGCATCGGTATTGCAGTTGCCGCGTTTGCCTGCGTGATTCTCTACATTGTTATGCCCGCGCTCTAAGACAGAACAAAACGGCCGTCCCCGATGGGGGCGGCCGTTTTTTGCGCTGTGCGCCCGGCATGGGCGATAACTTGGTGGTGAAAGTCCACTACGGGCTCGGTAGCAGGAACCGTTAGCCAAAGGCAAGGGTGTCCATCGTGAGATGGAATCTGAAGGAAGCCGGATTGCGGAGGTTGAAAGGT
>JAFUFT010000071.1 GCA_017469795.1 Oscillospiraceae bacterium | reverse complement strand
TCCCTTAGCCGGCAGATAGCCGGTCTGAACGGGAATAATCACCCTATCCGAGGCGGCCAGCGCATTGATGGTCAGCATCCCCAGGGATGGAGAGCTGTCAATCAGCACATAGTCATAGGACACCGGGCAGTCTGCCAGGATATTCTTCAGCACCTGCTCCCGGCTCATGGCCTGGAACAGGCTGACCTCCGTACCGGACAGTTCGATGTTGGCCGGAAGAAGGTCGATCCCCTCGGGGTTGTGCAGAATTCCATCCGGCCAGGGCAGCGGCCTGTCCGACATAAATGCCTCCACAAATGACGAAAGGGTGACATCCAGCCGCTCCGGCTGTTGCCACCCTAACATCTGTGTTAAGTTTCCCTGTGGGTCTGCGTCTATGACCAGGACCCGCTTTCCTTGCCGGACAAGTCCGGCAGCAAGATTGACGGTGGTAGTGCTTTTGCCTACACCGCCTTTCTGATTTGCGATTGAGATTGTTATGCTTGACATTGGAGCCTCCTTTTCTATAATGCGGTTGTGCTTTCAATTCGATATGAAGTTCATTCACATCCAATTCAAGGCACAAGCCGGTAATCAGATTTCCTTCATTTTTTCCTTCGAAACAGAAAAAACCGCCTTGATATACCCCAATACAGGGCAAAAAAAGGCGGTAATTAACAGCATGAAATAGAATATGAAAAACAGGGAAAAACCTTGAATTACAAGGGAACTTAAGAAAAAAGATAGCATGGGATGGTACTCATCAAGATTATTGGGATGAAATTGGTAAGGATGAGGTCGCCAGTTCAAATCTGGCTAGCAGCTCCAGAAAAGTTCCGAAATCACCTGATTTCGGGACTTTTTCTTTCTCTTTTTGAGTGTTAATGTTGGGGACGGTTTGGCGCCGTCCCCGTTTTGCGTACATTTTGCGTACAAATGGGAGATTTGCGTACAAGGATCAGCCCGCCGCGGCCAGCAGGAGATCCAGAAGCTCCGGCTTTGCCCCCAGCAGCGCGGCCAGCTTTTCCAGTTTTTCCGCGCCCACAGCGGGAACCTCTGCGGGATGGAAGAAGCTCTCCTCCAGATCCACCGCCAGCTTCTGGCGCTTGCAGATGAACGCGTGGCCGTAGACGCCGGTGACCATGTCCGCCGTGGCGTGGCCCGTGTCGCCCTGTACGGCCTTGATGTCCCCGCAGAGGGACAGCTTGATGGAGGTGCTGAAATGCCGCAGAGAGTGGAACACCACGGGCGTCAGCCCCTGCTCCCGCAGGTGGGTCTTGAACAGCTTTTCAATCAGCCGCCGCTCCATGGGCCGGCCGTTGGAGAGCGCAATCACCATGCCAAAATCCTCATAGAGTCCATGCAGGGATTTCTTCTGCGCGTCCTGCTCCCGCTTCAATTCCAGCAGCGCTTCCGCCACGGTCTTGGAGATGTACACTGTCCGCACACTGCTGGCGGTCTTCGGGGCTTTTAACACCAGGACGGTTTTGCAGTCCGCTTTCAGCTCCGGGAACGTCAGGTACACCTTGGAGCGCCCCACCGCATCCAGTGCCGCCAGTGCGGTCTTCTCGCTGCGTTTCTGCTCCTGGTGGACATATACGGTGCTGGTGTTTCCGGCGATGGTTTCTTCGGACACGTTCACACTGTCCCATTGCAGGCCCAGAATCTCCCCGATGCGGAGAGACCCGCCGATGGCCAGCAGCATACATGCTTTGAGGGTCTTGTCCTGACAGGTGTCCAGCGCCCGCTTGGCCTCCTCCGGTTCCCACACCACCACCTCGGACTTTTCGTACTCCGGGATGGTGGCGGCCAGTACGGGGTTGTAGAGGATATAGCCCTGCTTCACCGCATAGTTGAACGCCGCCTTCAGGGTGCGGTTCAGCTTCTCGATGACGCTGGGGCCCACAGTTTTCCCCACGTTTTTGTGACCCTTTCGCAGCACCGCCGGAGTGGTCATCAGATCGGTATAAAACAGATCGATGTCCTTGGTGTTGATGTGGGTGATCAGCCGCTCCCCAATGGGATGGGGATTGACATAGTTTCGGATTTGGCAGGTGCAGACGCTGTACTGGGAATCGCCCCACTTCTTTACGCCGTAGTTGCTGACATATTCCGCCAGGAACTCGTTGAGCGTCGGTACCCGCCGTTTCCGATTCTCGGACTGCCGGGGCGGAGCCAGAGTGCCCAGCTCCTTGGACAGCTCGATTTCCGCGCAGCGGACGTTGGCCTCCGCCTCCGTATCGAAGCTCTCGTGGAACATTTTGAGATAGCCGGGAATCCGATAGGAAATCTCCCATCGTTTCCCGTGTTTCTTGGGTTTCATATTGCGGTACTCCTTTGTATAAAGAATCCCCATGCTTATACCTCCTCCGGGGAAACCGGGAGTACACATCCGGTACGTTGTTTGGAAGTATAGCATGGGGTTCGGATTCGTTCAAGTCATTTCTCTTCGCCGCGGCACATTCGGATCACGTCGCCGCGGTATACCCGGATCTGCCGTCCAAACCGGGCCGAAGGGATCCGTCCCTCCTTCACCAGCGAATAGGCGGTGGGGCGGCTGATCCTCAGATACCGTGCCAGCTCCGGCACGGTCATCATCTCGTGGCTGGCTTCCGTGGTCATAGTTTGATCGTTCATCTTCATCCTCCTTAGACGCATACGACGCCATGGGCCAGATCGTGGCTGACCATGGCGGAATAGTGGCTGTCAATGGTGACCGGCGCGTTGAACAGTGCGGTCAGCAGGTACTGCTTCATGTTCTGTACCCGGGTGGTGTTCTTCTGCAGGCACTCCATCACATAGCGGATATGGTCGGCTTCCAGAGTCAGGAGCCGCTGTTTTACATACTCCGCCGGATAGTCCTTTCGGGACACCCGGATCGTCCGGCAACCGGAGCAAAGGGTTTCCAGAATGATCTCCAGCAGCTCCGTCACCTCTCCCTGTCGGCAAGGAAACTCCTGAAGCAGCAGCGCGTATTGGATGTTCTCCATGATTTGAAGCCGCATATTCTCTTGTGCTGTTCTGCTCCAATCCTTTCCTCCCGGATCAGATTGGATATTCAATAGATCCGTATTTGATTTATAAGTATTGGATTGATCCGTATTTAATTGCAGGCGGCTTTCCGCCGGTGGAATATCCTTCGCTGGGTTTTCCAAGGCTGGATATTCCACGGGAGGCGTTTCCATCTCCGGGGTTTCCCGGATCACGTATTCCACGGTGTTGTAGGTTCCGTCGGGGTTCTTCTGACGGAGCCGGGTCACATGACCGGCCTCCTCCAGTTCGTGGATTGCGCTGCGTACTGCGCATTCCCGGTCACGGCTCAGGGTGGCAAGTCCGCTTATCGAGAAGTTCCACTGGTCCGGCAGGGACAGTAGGATGGTCATAAGCCCCTTTGCTTTGAGACTTAACCCCGGATTTTTCAGATAGCGGTTGTCCACCACGGTGAAGTTCCTGTGCTTTGCGGTTCGATATGTGGGCATTTGAATTCCTCCTAAACAAAAAAATAGCCCCGAAGCGGCCGGCGATCTGCCGGCGCTCCGGGGTGTGATGTGCGCCCGGCGAGCGCACGTTCTATAGGGTGAAAGTCCCGAACGCGCCCGGCAGTGGGAAGCGTTAGCCAAAGGCAAAGGTGTCCATCGCGAGGTGGAATCTGAAGGAAGCCGGATTTGGAGAGTTGAAAGGTCT
>JAFUFT010000070.1 GCA_017469795.1 Oscillospiraceae bacterium | reverse complement strand
TTTCGGTTTTGTCTGAGCAACTCAACCTTAACACAGGTCACTCCTATTCGCTACTTTTTTATCACTTTTGAAATATGAAAAGCTGCTTGCAGGTTTTCATGTTCAAAAGTTTTTTGTCACACATCATTGTAACACCTACACACATTCCTGAAACCACTCCCGGCAACGGTCTTGCATATCGAATCCCGATATGGTATCATGGATTGATATAGGAAATTATTTACACGAAACGCCATGTTTATTGGACAATAAAGGAGCATGGGTGATGAACAACAAAGTCGTTCTGATCGGATTTTACAACGAAAAAGCGCTTGGAGTACGCTATTTGGCAAACGCTCTGACCTCCCATGGTTTTGAACCCATCATCATTTTCTTCAAGCGATTCAACAGCGAGGTGCCGGAGATTGCAACGGAAAAAGAAGTAGATCTTGCCCGGCAGATCATTGAGAAGTCTCAGCCGATCTTTGTGGGCCTGAGCGTGATGAGTTCCCTGTATCTGACTGAATCCGACAAGGTCAATGAGATGGTCCGGAAGAACTTCAATGTTCCTGTGGTCTGGGGCGGTGTTTACGCTACATTGGAGCCTCAGCGAGCCCTGGAGAAGTGCGACATTGTCTCCCGCGGCGAAGGAGAAGGTCCTATCGCAGAACTGGCCATAGCCCTGCGGGACGGTACAGACTGGAAGCATATCCGTGGCATGTGCTATCTGGATGAAAACGGAAACTTTGTGCAGAACGACATCGGCCCGATTCAGGAAGACATCGATCTATACGGCTATCCGATCATTGGCGGAGACAATATGTATCTGATCACCGATGACAAGATCATCCCCGGAGACCCCCAGCTCCGAGCCTTCTCCTATGAACTATCCGCTTCCCGGGGTTGCCCCTTCCAATGCACCTACTGCAGCGCGGTCAATCTGCGCCGGGTCTATACGGGACAGCCTGGCCGGTATGTCCGATTCCGCAGTGTAGACAGCGTGATTGAGGAACTCAAGGATGCAAAGGCCAAGATCCCGCGGCTCCGGCTCGTCCACTTCTGGGACGAGATCTTCTCCAACCAAGACGGCTGGGTGGATGAATTCAGCTGGAGGTATAAAGAGGAGATCGGTCTGCCCTTTCGGATCTGGGGCCACCCACTGATGACCAACGATGACATCATTTCCAAGTTGGTGGACGCGGGACTCCATCAGGTGGTCATGGGTATTCAGTCCGGTTCTCCTACTGTGCGGGCAGAGAATTTCCACCGGTACGAAAAGCAGGAACAGATCATCGAGGCCAGCCGTGTACTCAGCCGTCAGAAGGTTCCGGAGGTCTACTACGATTTGATGATCTGCCATCCCTTTGAAACCCTGGACCAATTGAAAGAAACCTTTGACCTGTGTCTGGAACTGGAACCGCCTTTCCATTTAAATATTCACGGACTAAATTTCCTGCCCGCCACAGACATCGTCCAAATGGCCATTGACCGTGGAATGTACACCCAAGAAGAGCTGGACTCCATGATGTACAGTTCTCTGCAGGAGCAGTATGACCGGCATTGGGGACCACACGCCTCCTCCTTTGCCGATGCGTCAGCCAAGAATTCCTGGTCAGACCTGATTTTCCTGACGCAGTTTCCCGCCATTCGAAAAGAAGTCATTGCGCTGTCCAGGGATCCGGACGGGAATACAAAGAAGATCACAGCACTCAAAAAGCGGATGGAAAAGAAGAAACGGCTGGATTACTATATTGAGCGCATCAAGCTGGTACTGAAAATTGGCAGCTGATCCAGAGCCTTTCGTTTTCCGTCTCTGATCTAATAATCACCGTTTTGAGGGATGCTTTTTTCGTTCTTTTCTGGTATGATGTATTGGAAGAAGTGTATGCTTATGCAATCTGCAGAAAGGAGTAGAATGCCGTGAAACGCCTTATTTCGATTCTGCTTGCGGTAGTCATGGTAACCTGTCTGGTCCTCCCCGCAGCGGCCGCCTCTGCGTATTTTAAAGATGTTTCCTCCTCGAGCTGGTATTATAAATCCGTTAAGGAGGCCTATGAGCAGGGGTTGATGCTGGGCGTCGGCAACTCGGAGTTCAAGCCCAGCGATACGCTGACCCGTGGGATGTTTGTGACGCTTTTGGCCCGGGTTGCAAAGATTGATGAAGCATCCTACAAGGGAAAAAGCAATTTTTCGGATGTCCCCAAGGGAAAGTGGTATGAACCCAGCGTTTCCTGGGCGCAAATGAAGAATATTACTTCCGGCATCGGCGGAAATAAATTTGCGCCGGACGCCCCTGTAACCCGGGAGCAGATGGCAACATTTATCGCCCACTATATCGACGTCAGCGGCAAGACCTTGCCCAACACTTCGACGCCGGTCTCCGGCTTCAAGGATATCGATCAGGTCAGTTCCTGGGCCAAAGACGGCCTGGAGCTGATGCGTGTCACCGGTCTGATCGTCGGAGACAGCAACGGCAATTTCAACCCCAAGAAAACCGCAACCCGAGCCGAGGCTGCCACCTTGTTTGTCCGGCTCTACCATGCCCTCTACGGCACCGGCACCGCGCCGGTGAACACCTGGCTGGACACTCCGCCCACACCGCCGACACCGCCGACACCTGAAGAGACTTACAATCTGCCTGTGGTTTCAAACCCCATCGTCAGCAACGAGGAGCTGGCCTCTGTGCTGGAATCCCGCAAGGATCTGTTTACAGTCGGAGGACGGCGCTATAACGCCCTGCTGTCCATCAATACCAAGTACGCCTCCAAGATCAGCGCCTCCGACCGGTCCCGGCCTCTGCTGTTCCTGTTCGAGGGCGCAGGCGCCACCTCGGATACCACATACCTGATGAACGCGCTGGGCATTCTTGTCAAGGACGGAAAGATCGCGCTGATCAATCCCTACTGCTCCACGCTTCCGGATACGTTGAATGCCTCCTGGAACGGAGGAACTCCTACACCCACATTGAAATCTGGAATCTATTCCGCCCAGTCCTGGTATCACAATACATCCAACACCCCGAACTGCCCGGGGCTTCATATCGTCAGCGACACGGTGGTGCGGAACGGTGCAAGTAGCAGCCCCTATTATTCCTACAGCGGCGCCATTGACGTCCACCGCCGTACCTGGCCCTACCGGAACGGCTCCTCCTATCCCCACATCAGCTCCGCCGGATGCCTTCTGATTGGAAGGACCGGAACAGGCTCCACAGACGATTACGCCACCTATGCCTCCAAGCTCGGGCTGATCAACCCCGGGGATTCCGGCACGCATTATGTTCGGATCCCGGAGGGAACTTATGTCTGCAAGGTCATTGTGGACCGGGATTGCGCCGCTTCCTACCTCTCTGATCTCGGCTACTCTGCCCAGGCCATCAGCATGATCGGCTGATCATACACACAATAATGCCCGGACCTGCACAGCAGGTCCGGGCTCTTTCACGTTCCGTCAAAGGATCGCCGGATCCAAAATGATATCCTCCCGCCGGACTTTGTCCCAGGAAAACTCTGCCGCCAGCTCCCGGGCGGAGACCGCCTCCCGCCGGTCCGTCAGGCCGCAAAGATATCCCAGCAGTCCGATCAGATCCTCCGGGCTGTGATCCTTCCGCAGCTCCCCCAGGTCCAGATCCCGATCCCGCTTGCTCAGGCGCCGTCCGTCCGGGGCAAGCAGCATGGGCACATGGCGGAACTCCGGCGGCTTCAGTTCCAGCAGCTCATACAGCCAGAGCTGGGCGGGGGTGGAGCTCAGCAGATCCCGGCCCCGGACCACCTCCGTTACGTCCTCGGTGCCGTCATCCACCACCACGGCCAGCTGATAGGCCGCCACGCCGTCGGCCCGCCGCAGGATGAAGTCCCCCCATTCCCGGGACAGGTCCATGGCATATGGCCCCTGAAGCCCGTCTGTGAAGGAGATCACCCGCTCCGGCACTTTGACCCGCAAACAGGGCACCTTGGTCATCCCCGCCCGCTGCTCCGCCGTCAGGTTCCGGCAGGTACCGCCGTAGATTACCCGTCCATCTGACGCGTGAGGCGCAGAGGCCGCGTGGAGCTGATCCCGGGTGCAGTAGCAGGGATAGAGCAGGCCCTTTTCCCGGAGCCGTTCCAGCGCCGCCTCGTAGACACCGCTCCTGGAGCTCTGATCCGGCACCCGCCGGTCCCACACGAGACCGAGCCACCGAAAGTCCTCCATCATGGTCTCCGCATATTCCCGACGGCTTCTGGCCGGATCCAGGTCCTCGATCCGCAGCAGGATCTCCCCGCCCCGGGCCTTGGCAGAAAGCCAGGCCAGCATGGCCGAGCACACATTGCCCAGATGCATCCTGCCGCTGGGACTGGGGGCAAACCGTCCAACCATGCCTATCACCTCCGATTTGGCTTGATTCTATCACAGTTTCCCGGTATAATCAACGACAGGACAAGCGATAGGAGTGTGTTTTATGGCCGAGAAGCTGGCGGAAAATCTCTACACCATCCCGGTGCCGCTGCCGGGGAATCCCCTGAAGAACCTGAACGTATACCTGCTCGCCGGGGAGAGGAATCTGCTGATCGACACCGGGTTTCATCTGGATGCCTGCCGGGATGCCCTGCTGGCAGGACTCCGAGAGCTGCGGGTAGACATGGACCGCACCGACATCTTTCTGACCCATCTGCACTCCGACCACACCGGCCTGGCGCCGGACATCGCCGGTCCAAACACGCGGATCTTCATCGGGGAAAAGGATTTGAGCCATATGCCCGGCAGCCACAGTGATTTTTCCTGGGCGGACTCCGACCGGCGCTTTGCCGCTGAGGGATTCCCCTGGCCTCTGCTCCGGGAACTGGTGGAACGCAACCCGGCCCAGGGTCTGTCTCCGGTTCCCTATGACGATTACATTCCCGTTTCGGACGGACAGGTCTTCTCTTACGGCGGTCACCGGTTTCAGGCCATCTGGACGCCAGGGCATACGCCGGGGCACATGATTCTCTGGGAGGAGGAGACCGGCATCTGCATCTTAGGCGACCACGTCCTGTTCGACATCACTCCAAACGTCACCCGCTGGCACGGTGTCACAGATTCTCTGGGAGACTATCTCCACGCCCTGGAGCAGGTCCGAACACTGCCGGTAACGCTGCCCCTGCCCGCCCACAGAGCCGTGCACGCTGCCTTTCAGGACCGATGCGACGCCCTCATTGCCCATCACGGCCGCCGGTGCCGGGAGGTGCTGCGGATTCTCCGGGACGGCGGCTCCATGACTGCCTGGAACATTGCCTCCGGAATGACCTGGCGGATCCGGGCCCGGAACTGGGCGGAGTTCCCCACGCCGCAGAAGTGGTTTGCCGTCGGGGAGGCCATGGCGCATCTGGATCATCTGATCGCCCTCGGCCTTGTGGCCCGGCAGCCATCCAAGCCCTTTGTCACCTATCACTTGAGTCAGGAGGGAATCCATGGCATTGATTCGCTGCCCGGAGTGTAACCGGGAGATCTCCGATCAGGCTGCCGCCTGTCCCGGCTGCGGCTATCCGCTGATCCGAACGTCGCCGGATGAAACGGAGGAAAAGCTGGCCGCCGTAAAGGCCCGGGACCGGCTCTTTCTCAAGCGGACCGGACTGATCCTGCTGGGACTCATCGTGCTGATCCTGGCGCTGGTGATCCTCACGACCCGCGGGATCCTATAAGAAAAACCCGGGGAATTCCCCGGGTTTCTGTTTGATCGGATTGACTCGCAAGGCAAAGAAAAAACGCAGTTCCGACCGGAACCGCGAACCAGAAAACATGTCTGCGGAATGGTGACCCGCCGGAGATTCGAACTCCGGACACCCTGCTTAAAAGGCAGGTGCTCTGCCAACTGAGCTAGCGGGTCATCCGCAATCTTCCGTACCCGGATCCTTCAGAACTCCGGACCGGGTGGAATGCTGAACCGCACGTCTCCGCTTCGCGGAGCCTCTCGCGCGGAATGGCAGGGGAGGCGGGAATCGAACCCACGATGCGGGAGTCAAAGTCCCGTGCCTTAACCGCTTGGCTACTCCCCTAAATTGCTAAGCGGAAAGAAAAAAGAGAGTGGGGTGAGTGATCGGAGTCGAACCGACGGCCTCCAGAGCCACAATCTGGCGCTCTAACCAACTGAGCTACACCCACCATATTCTCTTTTCCGCACCTGGCAGCCGGCGGAGGCTGCCCTGGTACGCCAAGAGGGACTCGAACCCCCGACCTACTGCTTAGAAGGCAGTTGCTCTATCCAGCTGAGCTATTGGCGCAGATGGCATAGCGCGCACAGACGATCTCCTAATAACAGAGTTTCCGCGCGTAAAGTACGCGCGTCCCACCGCATTGCGGTGGGGCCACGTACGAATGGAGCGGGTGATGGGAATCGAACCCACACGACCAGCTTGGAAGGCTGGGATTCTAGCCATTGAACTACACCCGCATATCGCTGAATGTCAGCCTTAAAATATTATCATGGGTCCTGTTGTTTGTCAAGATTTTTTTATAAAACCTTACAGAATACTCAAAACCCAGCCCTTGAGATACAGAGCCGACGGTTCCCCGATGGCAGCGGGATGATCCCGGGACTGCATCAGCTCCCGGATCAGCCGGACCTGCCGGCCGCTGTCCGCCGCCGCTTCCCGGAGCATCCTCAAAAACAGCTCCCGGGTCATGAACTGGCTGCAGGAAAAGGTCAGCATAAAGCCCCCGCTCCGGACCAGCTTCATGCACCGGTAGTTCAGTTCCTTGTATCCCTTGTAGGCCCCTTCCAGCGCCCGGCGGGACTTGGCAAAAGCCGGCGGGTCGAGAATGACCACGTCATACTGCCGCCCCTCGTCTCCCATCTCATGCACCACGTCAAAAACGTTTCCGCAGAGGGTATTCACGCAGTCCACGCCGTTCCTTGCCGCATTCCGCCGTACCAGCTCCAGCGCGCTTTCCGACACATCCACCGCATCCACCCGGCTCGCACCATAGAGCCCGGCATGGACGGAAAACCCTCCGGTGCAGCAGCACAGATCCAGCACCGTCTTTTGGTTGACATAATCTTTTAAAACGCCCCGGTTCTCTTGCTGATCCAAAAAATGGCCTGTTTTCTGGCCGCCCGGAATATCCACAAGCATCTTCGCGTCGTGCTCCAGGATTTCCACCTCCGGCGGAACGGCGCCGTATACACAGCCCTTCCGTTGAGGCAGTCCCTCTTTCTCCCGAACCTGCAGGTCGTTGCGCTCGTAGATTCCCAGCGGATGCAGCAGCTCCACCAGGATCTCCAGAATGTCCTGCTTGAAGTTCTCCAATCCGAGGGAGACGATCTGAAAAGAGAGGTAATCTCCAAATTTGTCCACTGTCAGTCCGGGAAGTCCGTCGGAATCCCCGAACACCACCCGGCAGGCGTTGGTCAGACCGATTTCCTGCCGGTATTTCCAGGCGGCTTCGATCCTGCGGCGGAAGAATTCCCGGTCAATCTGCTCCTCCCGGTCCCGGGTCAGCACCCGTACCACGATCTTCGACCGGGCGTTGAAGAATCCCCGGGCTACGAACCGGCGGCGGCTGTCCAGCACATCCACAACGTCGCCATCCACGCAGGTGTCCGTATACCAGTCGATCTCATTGTCATAGATCCAGAGGGAACCGTTTGCAATATCCAGTTCTTCTCCCCGTTTCAGGCAAACTTCCATTTAAATCTCCTTGTCACAGAAGGCGCAGCAGGTCTTTCCGCCGATGGTCTTCGTCAGATTCGGCAGATACAGCTCTGTCTGGGTGATGCAGTTTTTGTTGTGGCACAGCGGTTTCTCCCCGATCGCCTGCGGCTCCGGGCGGCGTCTGCCCTGCTCCACCATCTTCATCAGCAGCGCCATCCGGGCGAACATGCCGTACCGGGCCTGTTCGAAATACACCGCCCTGGGATCGTCGTCCACACTCTGGGCGATCTCATCCACCCGGGGCAGCGGATGCATGATCAGAAGGTCCGGCTTTGCCAGCTTCAGCTTCGTTCGGGTCAGAACGTACACGCCCTTGAGCCGGTCATACTCCAGCGGATCGGTGAACCGCTCCCGCTGGATCCGGGTCATATACAGCACGTCCAGCTGCGGCATAGTGGCCTCCAGATTTGTGACCTCCACAAAGGGCATCTGATGCTCCTTCATGAATTCGATCATATATCCGGGAATGGCCAGATCCCGGGGCGCGATCAGGTAAAACCGGATTCCCGGAAACTTGGCCAGCGCTTTGATCAGGGAGTGCACCGTCCGGCCGTTCTTCAGGTCGCCGCACAGCCCCACATTCATATCGCCGATGCCCCCACGCAGGGAGGCGATGGTAGTCAAATCCGTCAGCGTCTGGGTGGGATGCATATGGCCGCCGTCTCCGGCATTGATCACCGGCACCTCCGCGTACAGGCTGGCGGCCTTGGCAGCCCCCTCCTTCGGGGAACGCATGACGATCACATCCGCGTAGCTGCCCACCATTTTCACCGTATCTTTCAGAGTCTCGCCCTTGGAAGCGGAGGAGGAGCTGGGGTCCGCAAAGCCGAATACGCTTCCTCCCAGCCGGAGCATGGCCGTCTGGAAAGAAAAGTTTGTCCGGGTGGACGGCTCAAAAAACAGGCTGGCCATCACATCACCGTGCAGCGCATCCACATACTCCTTCGGATGGGCAATGATCTGACTGGCCAGCCCGTAGAGTTCATTCCATTCCTCCAGGCTCAAATCCTCGATATCGATCAGATTGCGTAGTTTCAACACATCCCGCCTCCCAGCGCTTAAAATCGGTTTATTATAGCACAGTTTTTTCGACAGCACAATAGAAAAAACCGCAGACCCCGGAATCTCCCCGGAATCTGCGGTCCATGGTTTACGCCACGCCGGTGACCTCGTAGCCCGCATCGGCAACGGCAGCCTTCATGGCCTCCACGTCGGCGCTGCCGGTGACCACGGCGTTGTTTCCCTCCAGGCTGACCTCCACGGTCTCCACCCCGGGAACCCCCTCCAGAGCTTTCTTCACGTGGGCCACGCAGTGCTGGCACATCATGCCTTCGATGTTCAAAATTGTTTTCATGTCTGTTTCCTCCGTTTCCTGTGTTTGCATATTGTTTTCTTCCGCCGCAGAGGCAGATTTCCGTCTGGTTTTCCGATCACGGGCGCTGTCATAGGGCTTCATCAGGTTCAGCCGCAGGGCGTTGGATACCACGCAGAAGCTCGAAAGACTCATGGCCGCGGCGCCGAACATGGGATTCAGTGTCCAGCCGAACAGGGGGATAAACACGCCCGCCGCCAGAGGGATCCCGATGATGTTGTAGATGAACGCCCAGAACAGGTTTTCGTGGATATTCCGCAGGGTGGCCCGGCTCAGCCGCACCGCCGCCGCTACATCCGTCAGCCGGCTCTTGACCAGCACGATGTCGGCAGCATCTATGGCCACGTCTGTCCCGGCGCCGATGGCAATTCCGATATCCGCCCGGGTCAGCGCCGGAGCGTCGTTGATGCCGTCGCCCACCATGGCGACCTTGCCCTGCTCCGCCAGCTTCCGGATCACCGTCTCTTTGCCCTCCGGCAGCACGCCGGAGATCACCTCATCCACTCCGGCCTGGGCGCCGATGGCCCTGGCGGTGCGTTCGTTGTCTCCGGTGAGCATCACCACCCGGATTCCCATATTTCTCAGTTCTCGGATCGCCTGGGGGCTGTCCTCCTTGATCACGTCCGCCACAGCAATCAGGCCGATCAGCGTTCCATCCTTCGCAAAAAGAAGCGGCGTTTTCCCCTGCTCCGCCAGTGCTTCCGCCCTGGCCCGCATCTCCGCCGAAATCTCCGTCTGTTCCGCCAGATACGTCATGCTGCCGCCCAGCAGCACCGATTCCCCCAGCTGTGCGGTCAGGCCGTTGCCGGGAAGGGCGGTAAAGCCGGTGACAGGCTCTGGCTCAACGTGCTTCTCTGTCGCACGGTCCATGACGGCTTTCGCCAGAGGATGCTCGCTTCTGGCCTCCAGCGCCGCCGCCAGCGACAGCAGCTCGGCCTCCGTGACGCCCTCCGCCGGGAGAAGATCTGTAACGGTGGGTTCTCCCCGTGTGATGGTACCGGTCTTATCCAACGCAATGACCTGCACCTTGCCGGTCTCCTCCAAGCTGACAGCGGTCTTGAACAGGATGCCATTTTTGGCTCCCATCCCGTTGCCCACCATGATTGCCACCGGAGTTGCCAGCCCCAGCGCACAGGGGCAGGAGATCACAAGCACCGAGATTCCCCTGGCCAGGGCGTAGCCAACACTCTGCCCCGCAATCAGCCAGACGACCAGGGTGATCAGGGCGATGGTGATGACCACAGGCACGAATACGCCGGACACCCTGTCCGCGATTTTTGCGATGGGCGCCTTCGTCGCCGCGGCATCGGACACCATTTTGATGATCTGGGAGAGCGTCGTATCCTCCCCCACCCGAGTGGCCCGGCACCGCAGGAATCCGGACTGGTTCAGCGTCGCGGCGGAAACGGAATCGCCCTCCCCTTTGTCCACAGGGATGCTTTCACCTGTCAGGGCTGCTTCGTTGACTGCGCTCTCCCCTTCCAGCACCACGCCGTCAACGGGGATGTTCTCCCCGGGGCGCACCACGAACACATCGCCCTGCCGCACCTGCTCGATGGGGACTTCCACCTCCCGGCCATCCCGGACTAGCACCGCAGTCTTTGCCGAGAGCTTCATCAGGCTCTTCAGCGCATCCGTCGTACGGCCCTTGCTGCGGGCCTCCAGCATCTTCCCCACTGTGATCAGCGCAAGGATCATCGCCGCGGACTCAAAATACAGATTCATCATGCATTCCATGACGGCGGTCTGATCGCCGTCCACCGCGGCCCGGGTCATCCGCAGCAGCACCCATACGCTCCAGAGAAAGCTGACTCCGGAGCCCATCGCCACCAGGGTGTCCATATTGGGCGCCCGGTGCCACAAGCTTTTGAAGCCGGAGATAAAGAACTTCTGATTGATGACCATGATGACGGCCGCCAGGAACATCTGGACGATCCCCATTGCCACATGATTCCCGTAAAAGAACGCCGGAAGCGGCCATCCCCACATCATATGCCCCATGGACACATACATCAGCGGCACAAGCAGCACCAGGGAGGCGATCAGGCGGCGCTGCAGCACCGGCGTCTCCCGGTCCTCCAGCGCATCTTCTTCGGATGTGGCTGTTTTACGCTCCCCATCCTTGGGGGCTGCGCCGTAGCCTGCTTTCTCCACCGCAGAAATGATATCCTGCGGATTTGCCGTCCCTTCCACACCCATGGAGTTAGTCAGGAGGCTCACAGAGCAGGCTGTCACACCGGGCACTTGACTGACTGCCTTCTCCACTCGGGCGGAGCAGGCGGCGCAGCTCATGCCTGTGACATTATATTGTTCCATTTGGTTCACCTCGTTATGATGGCTAATTGGAGTTTGTAGTGCTCTTTTGTTCCCTCCGGGGGCCTACTTCTGCCCTGCCAGAAGTAGGCAAGAGCAGCCAAAGGGCCTTGCCCTTTGGAATCCCGCCCGCGTGGCGTTACCCACTACGCCGTCGAACGCTCGACAGACAATCTGCGGTCGCCGCTTGACTTCGTGAGCGGCTATGGGACAGTCTCTACCCCGTTTCGGGCGAGACCGACAAGTACCCCCTACCGTCGCGCCTTCGTATGCACTCCCGAGCGTGGGAACGAAACGGCACACAAATCGGTAGCGGCGGCGAGCGAGCCGGTAGCGAGCCGTCCGCACACTGCATTCCCAGTCGAGCGCTCTATCTTGCACTGTTTACACCTGGCGTGGGAGAATTGCAAAGGCTGCGCCCGCAGGCGCGTTTCGGAGGCCAACCGCCCGGCAGGGCGGCTCTTGGGCCGGAGATGGGAACCCCCTTTGCCCGGTTCTTTCCTCCATTTCTTGCCGGCCAAAAAATGGAGCCGCCGGAGGCTTCTAAAGAGTTCGACAAATTCCAATTATATTGTTTTCATCCAGCTGTCACTTATCCATGATTTTCGACAGGATGCCGATCACTTCGTCGATCTTCTCTCCGCCGTTGCCCTGCTCCGCTGCCTCGAGCACACAGTGATTCATGTGCTGCTTGAGGATCAGCAGATTAGCCCGCTTCAGCATAGCCGACGCCGCAAAAATCTGATTGGAAATATCAATGCAGTACCGCCCTTCTTCCACCATGTTGAGGATGCCGTCAATCTGGCCCCTGGCGGTTTTCAGCGCCTGCATCGCCTGTTTCTTTTCTTCGTTCATTGCGCTCATGGCCGTTTCTCCCTCCCCACCCCAGGGGGGTGTCTTTTCTTGTAGTATATCATACGCCGGCAAATCTGTCAACGACAGAAACCACTTCTTGTTTTGTGGTGTGTTTTCCGCTATAATAGGTTCCGAACTGGAGGATGCTTTTATGAAAACTCTGAGAAAACGTTTCCCGATCCTCGTAAGCATCGTATTGACGGTGCTCTTTCCGCTGATTGCTCTCTCCGCAGCCCGGCCGCTGGCAGCTTTCGGAGACTTTTTTGCGGACAATCTCTATTTGGCACAGCTGCTCGTTGAGATTCTGTCCTTTGCCGTGTTTCTGATTCTGGCCCTGCTGATGGGACTCGGCTTCATTTTCCGCCGCAGCAGGAAACCGATCCGTGCGCTTCTGGTCCCCTGCACCGCAATCCTGGCGATCTATTCCATTACCCTTCTGGGAAATCTGGCGCTCTCCCTGGACTACCCGATGCAGCCGCCGCTGAAGATCCTTTGGTTCCTTCTTTGCATGCTGTCCGTCGGCCTGACGGAGGAACTAATTTTTCGCGGCATGATCACCCGGATGCTCTATGCCAAATACGGCAGGAATCCCGTCGGCGTATGGTTCAGCGTTCTTTTGTCCGGCCTGCTGTTCGGACTGATGCACCTCTCAAACGCTTACGGCGGGGTTATCGACCTGAAAAGCGTACTGGTCCAGGTGGTGGGAGCCTGTATGCTTGGCACATGCCTCGGCGCGATCTATCTTCGGACAGGCAGCTACTGGACCGTGGCGCTGCTCCACGCGTTCATGGACTTCTGCGGGCTGTTCTCTTCCGGCGTCTTTACCATGGACTCAATGACCGACACATTGGGCAGCTATTCCGCCGTCAATCTGGTTTCCGTGATTCCCTATCTTGCGATCGGACTCGTTCTGCTGCGGCCCAGCAAAATGCGGACCATAACAGATGGGAACGCGCAGCCCTCCCAGGGACAGATCATCGGCCTGATGATAGCGGTCATGCTGATCGCCGGACTGATCTCGGCGGTCACGGTCCTGTCTGTATAACGAAAAAAAAGCGGGGGCACATCCCAGGATGTGCCCCCGCTGAATAATTATGATTTCTCTTCCTGCTCCAGCGCGCCGGTCTTTTCCACCACCTGATGAATGAAGGTGCAGAGCAGATCGGCCGCCTCCTCCGTAGTCAGATGACTCACGTTCAGCACGATGTCATAGTTTCCAAGATCGCTCCACTTCCGATCCGTGTAGTAGTTGTAGTATGTGGCTCTGGATTTATCCAGGCGTTTGATTTTGGCCTCAGCCTCCCGCGCCGTTAGCCGGTCCCGCTCCATCACGGTCTTGATTCTGGCCTCCGGATTGGCCTGCAGGAAAATGTTGATGGCCTCCTTGTAGCCGTCGAGCACGTAATCCGCACACCGTCCTACGAATACCGCAGGCCCCCGGTCCGCCACGTTCCGGATCACGCCCGCCTGCACCATAAACAGCTGGTCGTTGAGGGGCATCCCGTAAAGAGACCGGTTGGAGCGGTTGCTCAGCGCATAGCCCAGTGCAGTGGTTGCCGTTTCTTCCGCCGCCTCAAAGGCCCGTTCTCCGAATCTGCTCTCCTTGGAGGCGATGGCGATGATATCCTTGTCATAAAAGGGTAGTCCCAGCTTTTCTGCCAGTTTTTCCCCGATGTCATGTCCGCCGGTGCCGTATTGGCGGCTGATTGTAATCATTGGAAACTGTTTCATCCCGAATCACAGCCTTTCCCTTTATGGTACTTTTATTATACACCAGTTTGTGGATTGTGGCAAGTGTTCCCGTTTTTTATTCGGTGATTCTGTCCAAATGCGACAAAAAGGACCGGCTGCGCTGTGCAGCCGGCCCTTTCCGTTATGTTACGCCGCAGGTGTCACCGCAGTAATGTGCGGATTGGCGCCTTCATACCAGTACAGGAAGCCCTCCATGTCGATCTTGTCGCCGACCTTCAGGTTCTTCACCGCCTGATAGACCTCCGTGTCGGGGCCGCAGAGATAGCTCTCCACCGTGAAGGAATAGGTGTTGCCGTTCAGGGAAACATTGAAATACAGGTCATCGCCCTCCTGTCCGGAGCCGTCCCAGTTGTAGAGGAACGCGGCCCCATCGCCATTGGCGGGCTCCACGGTCATGCCCTTGAAGCTGACCAGTTCGTTCTGATGTGCCTCCAGTTCATCGGTTCCCAGCATGGCGGTCACATCCAGCGGCGTGGCCGTATAGCTGCCTTTCTTGATCTCGATCGTAGCGTCGATGATTTCGATCTCGCCGGACCACTCGGACTTATAGCCGGTGACCAGGATCTTGGTGCCCGGGGTCAGCTTTTCATAGTCGGACTCCGAGCAGGCGGCGTTGTAGATAAAGTAGGCGCCGTCCTTGGACTGGGCATAGATGGTGGCCTTGTCCTCCCACCAGGACTGCTTGGCCTGCACAAAGGTCTCCACGGTGACCTCCGTGTCCAGCTCCGCAGCCATATACTCCTCGTGGCTCATGGCGTTCGATCCGCCGCAGGCGGCCAGCGCCAGCACCAGTGCCAGCGCCATTACGATTGCAAGGATTCTTTTCATGGCAGATTCTCCTTTGTCAAAAATCGGGTTGGGTGTGTTTGAAACCAAATGCTATTATACCGAAATTTCCGGGGAAATCAATACATATCAACGATTTCCGGTCCGTTTCTTTTTCAGCAGATTCCAGACCGCGAAGCCGCCCAGCAGTACCCAGACCGCCGCCAGGATCCCCAGCAGCGCCGCCGACATAGGCGGCAGGGGCCCCAGATCCGACTTCTCGCCGGCGGTGACCTGGGCGCTGAGCCGGTTGAGCCGGTAGAGCGAGGTGATATTGCCGAACAGCTTTTCCATATAGGCGTCGTCGATGGTCTCTTTCCGCCGGACGGATTTCACCGTGTTTTCGATCAGCTGTCCCGACGCGTCCCGCAGGGAGGCGGAACCGTTGAACACCGGTGCCGTAAAGGTGTCCCCCACGTGGTCGATCAAAAGCCGGGAGGCCGCGATCTTCACGTCGTAGTGGGCGGCGTTGTCCTCCCCGCTCCGGGACAGGTAGTCCGTATATTCCTCGGATTCCCGGGCGGTCAGGGTCACGGGTACATAGCCCTCCGTCTCCGCGTAGGCGGTCTGGACCCCGTCCGTCAGCAGATACTGGGCAAAGAGCCATGAGGCCAGCACCTCCTGAGGATCCTCCTTGTTGAACACACACACCGAGGGCCCCTGAGAGATCATCTGCGGATGCTCCGGGTCGAACTGGGGCACCGGACGGACCGCGGTCTCAAATTCCACAAACTTGTCTGCGCTGATGTCCGACAGGGGCGCGTGGGTCCCCATCCAGGTGGAGCCGGCGGTGGAATCCACCGCGAAGATGCACTGTCCGGCATTGAGGAAATTGGCGGGATAACTGGAGATCTTGAAGGTGGAGAAGGCGCCGGTCCGGGCGTGCTCCGCCACCGTGTACAGGAGATCCTTCGTATCGTCATTGAAAATCAGGATCTCTCCCTCGTCGGTGGAATAGCCCGCGTCCTTCTGCCGCAGCATCTGGATCATCATGTTGTCCGTGGATTTGTAGATGAACGGGATCATCACCTTCTGGCCGTTGACGGGATAGGTTCCGTCCGGATCCTGTTTTGCCGCCGCGTCCGCCACTTCCCAGACAAAGTCCCAGGTCAGCACATCCGGCACCGTATATCCCAGTTTCTCCACATAGGTCTGATTGATATAGCAGGCCTCGGTGGACCGCATAAATGGAATGGCATAGTAATGTCCGGCGAAGGCGCACTCCTCCAGGAACTGGGGCACGATGGCCTCCGCGCCGGGGCCGGGCAGCCCATCGAACTGCAGCTCGCTTCCGCCCAGGCCGTATCTGGGATCGGCAAACAGCTCGTCCAGCGGCACCACCACATTGGCGCCGGTGAGGTATGTGGCGATATGGTCGGGATAGGTGATGCAGACGTTTGGCGTGGTGTTGGTGGAGATGTTGGTGATCACATCGTTGTAGATCTTGCCATAGTCCGTATACAGGCGCAGATTCACGTCGATGTTGGGATAGGCGGCCTCAAAGTCCGCAATCGCCTGTTCATAGATCGCGGTCTGGGTCTTGTTGGTATCGTTCTTCGCCCAGAAGGTGACGGTATAATTCCGGGACATATCGAATTCCTCCGGAACCTCGAACGCCTCCATGCCCTTGGCGCCATGGCAGCCGCTGAGGACCGGGATCAGCAGGGCTGCCGTCAGGATCAGCCCAAGCAAACGCTTTTTCATCCCTTGGTGCCCCCTCTCGATACGCCCTCCATGACCTTCCGGCGGAAGATCAGGAACAGCACGATCAGCGGCACGGAGATGACCACCACCGCCGCCATCATGGCGGGGATGTTCTCCCGGCCGAAGCCGTTTTCCCGGATTTCCTGAATGCCGTTAGACACCAGGAAATAGCTGGCGTCATCCGTGATGAGACGGGGCCACACATAGGAGTTCCAGCACTCGATCACCTTCAGGATCGTCACGGTGATCAGGGTGGGCCGGCAGATGGGGATCATCACCCGCAGCAGATACTTCAGGTCCGAGGTGCCGTCCACCTTGGCCGCGTAGTACAGCTCATCCGGGATCTGGGCAAAATTCTCCCGCAGCAGGTAGATGTAGAACACGGAGGTCACCGACGGAAGGATCAGGCCCGGGAAGGAGTTTCGCAATCCCCAGGATGTAATCGTGGCGTAGTTGGTGATGATCACCAGTTCCGTGGGGATCATCATCAGGGCTAGGAACAGGGTGAACACCAGATTCTTCCCCCGGAACTCCAGCCGGGAAAAGGCGAAGGCCGCCAGCGTGATGACCGCCAGCATCACCGCGGTGGTCACCAGGGTAAAGACCAGCGTGTTGAGGAAATAGCGGGCCAGCGGCACCGCCGTAAACGCGTCGGCGTAGTTCTGAAGCGTCGGCGACAGGGTGAAGAACGACGGGATATACTCGGAGTTGTATACGCTGTAGCTTTTGACCGAGGTCAGGATCATCCAGTAGAAGGGGAACAGCACCATCACGGCCCAGATCCCCAGCAGGAGATAGGTGACGGTTTTCAAAATGATCTGCCGAGTCCTCGCGGCTTTTTCGATCCGCTCAAAATCCGTTTGATTTCCCATGCCGTCACCTCCTCAGTAGTGGACGCTGCGCTTGCTGATCATCAGGTTAATGCAGGTGATGGTCAGCACGATCGCGAACAGGATGATCGCCGCCGCGGAGGCGTAGGAGGGATATCCGCCGCTGTCCCCATAGAGCATGTCATAGACGTAGCCCACGATGGTGTTCATCTCTGCGGCATTTAGGTTGGTGCCGAAGATGGCCACCGCGTCGGAGTAGGCCTTGAAGGCGCCGATGAAGCCCGTGATCACCAGATAGAAGATCATGGGGGAGATCATGGGCAGGGTGATCCGGCCGAAGATCCGAAGCTTCGAGGTGCCGTCCACCCTGGCGGCGTTGTAGTAATCCTGATTCACCGAGGCCAGCGCCGAGGTCAGGATCAGGATCTTGAACGGCATGACCACCCACACCGTGTAGAAGCAAAGCACAAACATCTTCGCCCAGTATGGCCCGTCGATGAAGTCAATGGACTTTCCGCCGAACAGCCCGATGATCAAATTGACCAGGCCGTCGGTATAGGGCGTCTTTTTAAAGAGGATCATGAACACCAGGCCCACGGCCAGGGTGTTCGTCACATAGGGCAGGAAATAGACCGTCTGAAACAGGTCCTTCAGCTTTTGGATGGAGCTCAGGCCCACGGAGATCAGCAGGGCAAGTCCCGTGGAAACCGGCACGGTGATGGCCACCAGAATCAGCGTGTTCTTCACCGCCTGCAGGAAATAGGGGTCGTGGAGCACATAGGCGTAATTGTAAAGGCCCGTGCCGAAAAAGGTCTGGGAGGCAGAGTTGTATCCCTCCTCGAAGGAGTAGACGAACACATCCACCAGCGGATAGACCATGAACACCCCAAGAAACGCGATGGCAGGCAGCAGATACAGCCAGCCCTTATAGTTGTTCTGTTCCATGCTCAATCCACCTCGAATCTGATCCGTTCCCCGCTGTCCTTCCGGAACAGGAACACCTTTGCAGGCTTCAGGGCAAACCGCACCATCGGACCGCCCACGCTGTGCTGGTTCTCCGCGCTGATGATGGAGCGGATGGCCGTATTCTGGCACAGGGGATGGGTAGAAACCACGCTGATGTCCCGGCCCATGACCTCCACCCGGCTCAAATTGCAGCTCAGCGGGCCGTCCTCCCGCAGGACAAAGCCCTCCGGACGGATACCCACAGTCACCGGCTGATCCGCCGCGCCCGGGACCTGCAGCACCGCCTCCTGTCCAATATAAAGCTTTCCTTCCCGGACCTCGCCCTCAAACACATTGATGGGCGGCGTTCCCAGGAACTTCGCCACGAACAGATTCACCGGGTCGTCGTAGACCTGCTGAGGCGGGCCGATCTGCTGGACCACACCGGCGGACATGACGATGATCATGTCTGAGATGCTCATGGCCTCCTCCTGGTCATGGGTGACAAAGATGGTGGTGATCTTCGTCTCCTGCTGAATCCGCCGCAGCTCCTCCCGGGTCTGGAGCCGCAGCCGGGCGTCCAGATTTGACAGCGGCTCGTCCAGCAGCAGTACGCTCGGCATCTTCACCAGCGCCCGGGCGATGGCCACCCGCTGCTGCTGGCCGCCGGAGAGCTCACTGGGCTTGCGCTCCATCAGGCCGTCGATCTGCACCAGTCTGGCCGCCTCCAGCACCTTTTCCTCCATGACCTCCTTGGTGAGCTTTGCCTCGCCCTTGAAGTTCTGAAGCGGGAACATGATGTTTTTTCGAACCGTCAGATGCGGATAGAGCGCGTAGTTCTGGAACACCAGTCCCACGCCCCTGTTTTCCGGCGGCAGGTCGGTCACATCGTTCGTGTCGAAGAAGATCCGGCCGCTGGTCGGCTTCTGCAGTCCGCTGATCAGGTTCAATGTGGTGGATTTTCCGCAGCCCGAGGGCCCAAGCAGTCCGATCAGCTGTCCATCCGGGATCTCAAAGGTGAAATCGTTGACGGCGATCACGTCCTCCGGGGCTTTTTTGCTGCGGCTGGGAAACTTTTTCGTCACGTTTTGCAGTACAACCTTCATGCTATCCCTTCCTTTGTTCAATAGACTCCAGTTCTACTTTAGTCCAATTTCCCGGTTTCGTCAATGGTTCCGTCCGGAAAAGGTTTCTTTTGTGTGTTTACCGAACTAAATCGTCAAAATAATCCGGTCTCAACCGAAAAATTACGGACTCCCCGAATTTTTCCGGAAAAAGATGGTCCGAATCATTGACAGGGAGATTTTCACATGATATGATAACCACATAATCAAACGTATGGAACGAGTGGGACGTTTGTGTGTCTTCAGGACCTGCCCCGCTCCGCACGATAAAGGAGGATTATTATGGGTAAAAAATTCGTATATCTGTTCACGGAAGGCAACGCCGGCATGCGGGAACTGCTGGGTGGTAAGGGCGCGAACCTGGCCGAGATGACCAACATTGGTCTGCCTGTCCCTCAGGGCTTCACCATCACCACCGAGGCCTGCACTCAGTATTATGAAGATGGCCGTCAGATCAACGATGACATTATGGCCGAGATCATGACCTATGTGGCCAAGATGGAGGAGATCACCGGCAAGAAGTTCGGCGACGCTGAGAACCCCCTGCTGGTCTCCGTCCGTTCCGGTGCCCGGGCCTCCATGCCCGGCATGATGGACACCATCCTGAACCTGGGCCTCAATGAGACCGTGGTCAACACCCTGGCTGAGAAGTCCGGCAATCCCCGTTGGGCTTGGGACTGCTATCGCCGGTTCATTCAGATGTATTCTGACGTGGTCATGGAAGTGGGCAAGAAGTACTTCGAGCAGCTCATCGACGCCATGAAGAAGGACCGCGGCGTCACCCAGGACGTGGAGCTGACTGCCGACGACCTCAAGGAGCTTGCCTTCCAGTTCAAGGATGAGTACAAGGCCAAGATCGGCGAGGACTTCCCCACCGATCCCATCGACCAGCTCAAGGGCGCCATCAAGGCTGTGTTCCGTTCCTGGGACAACCCCCGCGCCAATGTCTACCGCCGGGACAACGATATCCCCTATTCCTGGGGCACCGCCGTCAACGTCCAGTCCATGGCCTTCGGCAACATGGGCGACGACTGCGGCACCGGCGTGGCCTTTACCCGGAACCCCGGCACCGGCGCCAAGGAACTCTTCGGTGAGTTCCTGACCAACGCCCAGGGTGAGGACGTGGTGGCCGGCGTGCGGACTCCCATGCCCATCACCGAGATGGCTGAGAAGTTCCCCGAGGCCTATGCAGAGTTCGTCAAGGTCTGCGATATCCTCGAATCCCATTATCACGATATGCAGGACATGGAGTTCACCGTGGAGCACGGCAAGCTTTATATGCTCCAGTGCCGGAACGGCAAGCGCACCGCTGCCGCCGCGCTGAAGATTGCCTGCGACCTGGTGGATGAGGGCATGATCACCCCCACCGAAGCTGTTGCCATGATTGACGCCAAGAGCCTCAACGCCCTGTTGCATCCTCAGTTTGACGCGGAGGTTCTCGCCAAGGTAGAGCCCGTGGGCAAGGCCCTGGCTGCCTCTCCCGGCGCCGCTGCCGGCCAGATCGTGTTCTCCGCGGAGGACGCCAAGGCCTGGGCTGCCGAGGGCAAGAAGGTGGTTCTGGTCCGTCTAGAGACCTCTCCTGAGGACATCGAAGGCATGAAGGCCGCTCAGGGCATCCTCACCGTCCGCGGCGGCATGACCTCCCATGCGGCCGTCGTGGCCCGGGGCATGGGCACCTGCTGCGTGTCCGGCTGCTCCGCCATCGATATGGACGAGGAGCACAAGAAGTTCACGCTGGCCGGCAAGACCTTCCACGAGGGCGACGTGCTGTCCATCGACGGCTCCACCGGCTGCATCTATGACCAGATCATCCCCACCGTGGACGCCTCCATCGGCGGCGAATTTGCCCGGGTCATGGGTTGGGCCGACGAGGTCCGTCAGCTGAAGGTCCGCGCCAACGCCGAGACTCCCTCCGATGCTGCCAACGCCTACAAGTTCGGCGCCCAGGGCATCGGCCTGTGCCGCACCGAGCATATGTTCTTCGGCGACCGCATCGGCGCCTTCCGGGAAATGATCATCTCCGAGACCAAGGAGCAGCGCGAGAAGGCGCTGGCCAAGATCGAGCCCATGCAGAGAGGCGACTTTGAGACCATTCTGGAGGAGATGCACGGCTATCCCGTCACCGTCCGGTTCCTGGATCCCCCGCTGCATGAGTTCCTGCCCACTGACCCCGAGGACATCAAGGCGCTGGCTGAGGAAATGGGCGTCACCGTGGAGCGGCTGAACGAAGTGGTGATTTCCCTCCACGAGGCCAACCCCATGATGGGCCATCGCGGCTGCCGTCTGGCCGTCACCTATCCGGAGATCGCCGCCATGCAGACCCGGGCCGTGATCCAGGCCGGTATCAACGTCCAGAAGCGTCATCCCGACTGGAATGTGGTGCCCGAGATCATGATCCCCCTGGTGGGCGAGGTCAAGGAGCTTGCCTATGTGAAGTCCGTAGTCGTGGAGACCGCTGACAAGGTCATCGCCGACAATGGCGTCACCATGGAGTACAAGGTCGGCACCATGATCGAGATCCCCCGGGCGGCCCTGACCGCCGACGAGATCGCCAAGGAGGCCCAGTTCTTCTCCTTCGGCACCAACGACCTGACCCAGATGACCTTCGGATTCTCCCGCGACGACGCCGGCAAGTTCCTGGACAGCTACTACGACAGCAAGATCTACGAGTTCGATCCCTTCGCCAAGCTGGATCAGGACGGTGTGGGCAAGCTGGTGGACATGGCCTGCAAGCTGGGCCGCTCCACCCGCCCCGACCTGAAGCTGGGCATCTGCGGCGAGCACGGCGGCGACCCCTCCTCCGTGGAATTCTTCCACAAGACCGGTCTGGACTACGTCTCCTGCTCCCCCTTCCGCGTGCCCATCGCCCGTCTGGCTGCCGCGCAGGCTGCCATCAAGAACCCGCGCTGAGTTTTCCGTGTACAACCTTTAAGATTTCCGGCCGCCCCTCAGGAACCTTCCTCCGGGGCGGCCGGTTCTTTTGGCTGATTTTCACAATTTTCTCCGGAATATTTGGCGGAAAAACAGTGACCTTCCCTTGCTATCTGGAAAGATTGTGCTATAATAGTATGTAGGGAAATTTCGATAGACAGGAAGGAGCCTCAATCATGTACAAGACGAATTTCGATTTCATCGTGGATAAAGCGAAGACCGCAGAGAAGCCGATCCGGGTAGCCATCGCCGGTGCGGACTGCGAAAACATTCTCCTGGGCGCGTTCCAGGCCCAGTCCTCCGGCTTTGCTGAGCTGATCCTTGCGGGCAATGAGGAGCGCATCACCAAGATGCTCAAGGACCTTGCCCTGATCGGCAGGAAATACACCATCAAGCACGTGCCTGACAACGTCAATGTGGTTCAGGTCTGCATCGATATGATTCACAACGGCGAAGCCGATGTTCTCATGCGCGGCAACACCCAGACCCGTGATTTCCTGCTGCCCATTCTGGAGAAGGAGAACGATCTGGTCACGGACAAGCTGCTGACCCAGGTGACCATGGTGAAGTTCCCGGATTATGACCGCGTTCTGGCCATCTCCGATGTGACCATCTGCGTCCGGCCCGACCAGAGCAAGCGGAGAAAAATCATCCAGAACATGGCCGGCCTGCTGACCAAGCTGGGTTACGAAAAGCCCAACATCGCGCTGCTTTCTCTCACGGAAGTTCCCGCATTCCACATGCCTGATACCATTGAGGCTCAGAACATTGTCCGGGAACACAACGAGCGCCCCATCGCCAACTGCAACCTTGTGGGCCCCATTCCCTACGACCTGATCGTGTCCAAGGAAGCCGCCCGTCTCAAGGGCTATGACTGCCCCCTGTGCGGCGAGTTCGACGGCATCGTGGTCCCCGAGCTGCTGACCGGCAACACCCTGATCAAGGTCCTGCAGATGAACGGCCGGGCCTCCTCCTGCGGCGTGATCGTCGGCGCGAAGATTCCCATCGCTATCACCTCCCGCAGCGACACCAAGGAGCAGTCTTTCCTGTCCCTGGCTGCCTGCGCTGCCATGCACATTGAGGGATAATCCGTTTGATCCGGGGCGGTACTGTTTCCAGTACCGCCCCGTTTTTTTGAACGCCCCGGAAAAGCCGGAAAATGAAGCGGCAGAATGGAAAATAATGCTTGTCTCCCCGCTCTGTCCGGGATAAACTGGAACCAAAGGAGGGTATGTCATGGCATATTACATCGAAAAAGGCTGCATCGGCTGTCACTACTGCGAATTGGAATGTCCGGTGTCCGCCATCTATATTCAGCACGGTTTCAATCAGATCGATCAGGATAAGTGCATCGAATGCGGCGCCTGTGTGGACCGGTGCCGTCTGGATCTCATCAAGTCCACGGAGCCGGAACCGGCTCCCACGCCCCATGACCCGGTGGAGCTGAACTGTCAGGTGCTGGTGGTGGGCGCCGGGGGCGTTGGAACCGGCGCGGCCGCCCGGGCCGCGGATCTGGGCCTCGACACCATCCTGATCGAGGCCGCCAAATGGTACGGAGGCGGCACCTGGTTCGCCCACGGCGGCCAGTTCCCCGGTGCCAAGCGGTATTACGGCAGGATCGGCAAAAGCTCCGATATCGAGCCGCAGGTCCAGTTCTGGCTGCGGAACCAGAAGAACGGCTACCGGAACATGGACAAGCTCCGGAGCAACATCGCCGCCAACGGCGAGTTCCTGGACTGGTTCGATGAACTGGATCCCGGCAATACCGCTCCGTTCGTCCCCGCTCAGCCCGGCGCACCGGTAGCCTTTGACATGAAGGAACGGCACATCAACGAAAAATCCAATGACGACTCTATCGGCCCCGGCTGGATGGGGTCCTGGATCACGGAGAAGCTCTTCGAGACCGCTATGAAAAAGGGCGTCCGGTATTTTAACCGGACCCGCGCCGTGGAACTGCTGACTGACGGCGGCAGAGTCACCGGCGTCCGGGCCCTCGATCCAGGCGGGGAAGTGCTGATCCGCGCGGATGCGGTAATCCTCGGCACCGGCGGCTACATGATGAACGACGTGAGGATGCGTGCCATCGACCCGGATATGGTCAAAGCGGATCCTGTGGCCTCCTATCTCCGGCTGAATGTCCCCACCAACGTGGGCGACGGTCATGAGATGGTGGAGAAGATCGGCGGCGCCGTGGACTATACCCGGGGCGGCACCCGGGGGCCAACACACCACCCCTATTCCTACGCGGTGAATATGATGCTGATGAACCCGGAGGCCGTATATGTGGACGAAACCGGAGTCCGGTGCTTCGACCTGAGCAACGACCGCATGGGCGGCGGCGCGCCCATCACGGGACCCAACTGTCCCGCCAGCGAGATCATTCTCCGGCAGAAATCCGGCCTGTGCTATCTGCTCATGGACAAAAACATGCTGGAACTGTTTGGCTCCCGGCTCACCCGGCCTCTGGACAACGGCCGCCCCTGCCCCTGGCGGGAGGAAGTGGAGGCCGAAGTGGCCCTGGAGGACGTACCCGGGCGAAAGGCCGACACCATCCCTGCCCTTGCTGAAAAGCTGGGCATGGATCCGGAGGTTCTATCCGCCACAGTACGCCGGTACAACGGCATCTGCGCCGAAGGACTGGATCAGGACTTCGGCAAGGCGCCTAAATATCTCCAGCCTATCCAGCAGCCCCCCTTCTATGCCTTTGCCGTCCGCAACTTCGACAATGGCGCCTCCCGGGGCGGCATTTCCATCGACGAGGATTTCCGTGTGCTCCGGCCAGATGGCAGCGTGATCCCCGGCGTCTACGCCAGCGGCGACGCGGCCACCTACAGCTGGACGGAAAACATCGGTCCGGTTGGCCTGTGCGGCGGTCTGGCCGGCTCCTGGGCCAGCGGATACCACATTGCGGAGCTGGTGCGGGACTACTTGCACACCGTGGTATAATGATTGTATCAAAGGCGGGCCGGCTTCCTGAAAAGCCGGCCCGCGCAAAGGATGATGAAAATGCTCTTCTTCCCGATGTCCATGAATTTGATCCTGCTGCTGTATGTTCTGGCAGCAGTCCTTCCGGCGGCATTTCTGCTGCGGTATATCTACCGGCACGACACGCTGGAAAAGGAACCCGCGGGGCTTCTGCTCCTGCTGATCTTCGGCGGCGTGCTTGCCGCGCTGTGTGCCGGGGTTCTGGAGCGGATCGGCATGTGGGCCCTGTCCTTCACGCTGGATTCCAGTTCTCCCATCTACATCATCGTTCTGGCTTTTCTGGTGGTTGCGGTGGCGGAGGAGGGCGCGAAGCTGTTCTTCCTCCACCGGTTCACCTGGAACAACAGCAATTTCTCCCATCTGTTTGACGGCGTTGTCTATTCGGCTTTTGTTTCGCTGGGATTTGCCGCCTTCGAAAACATCAAGTACGTGTTCTCCTACGGGCTGGGCGTGGCGATTCCCCGGGCCCTGCTGGCCATTCCCGGACATCTGGGCTTCTCCGTGTTCATGGGAATCTGCTATGGCTATGCCCGGCGCTGCGCCCATCGGGGAAACGAGGCTGGCAGGAAGTCATTCCTGATCCTGGGTTATGTCGTCGCTGTGCTGCTCCACGGTTTCTATGACGCCTGCGCCATGACGGGAACCGGCCGCGCCACCGTGCTGTTTTACATCTTCGTTGCGGTGATGTACGTGCTGGTCTATCGCGTGATCAAGCACGCCTCCGTCCACGATCGTCCCCTGTGAATAACAAGGACGGCAGACCGAAATTCCGGTCTGCCGTCCTTGTTACCTTCTGGAGATATTGCTGCTGATGGCGGTCAGCGCCTGGACCGCGCCCTCCACGCCGGAGCGCGCCAGATCCGTCAGGGACACGATCCCCACCAGGCGGCCCTCCCGCACTACAGGCATCCGCCGGATCTGGGCCTGCCCCATCCGCCGGGCTGCTGCGGAGACTGGCTCCCGCTCCCCTGCGGTCACCGCCCCTGCGGTCATAATCTGCTCCACAGGCACTTCGGCAGGATGTTTTCCCGCCGCCATGCACCGGGTCACCAGATCCCGGTCCGTCAGCATGCCCACCACCTGCTCCCTGCCGTTGAGCACCGGCACCGCACCGATATTCCCGCGGCTGAGCAGCCGGGCCGCCACATCCGCCGTCTCATCTGTCCGGACTGAAAGTACATGCGCTGTCATACAGTCTGCAACGATCACAATGATCCCTCCCGCAGAAATGATACCCGCTTCAGCCCGGATTTAAACAGAAAAATCCCCGCGTCAGGCAAGACGCGGGGATTTTACTTGCACAATACAGTTGAGATCTTAAGCGTAGGCAGCGCTGACGGATCTCAGGTAAGCGGCTCTGGAGCGTCCATCAATGAAGTAGAAAACGAAATCAACCACAGAGACCACCAGCACGACGATCGTAAGAACCATCATGAGCGGCTTAACAAATGTGGTGCCCATGTTCAGCAGATAGTTGAACTGGAACGCCAGCACACCGATCACACCCCAGAGGATGCCGAACAGCGCGCGGCCGATTCCCTTCTTCAGCAGGAGCAGGGCAATTCCGACCAGGGCGAAAACGTCCAGGAACAGGATTGCACCAACCTGCTTGATGGAAACGGTTTTGGTGGTAATACCGGGGATCGCGAGATCCTCATACGGCTCCTTGGTTTCGTTGCCCTTCTTGTCTTTCACAGTCCGTTCAACGCCAAGCATGCCCAGGGTGCCCCAGACAAGACCCTTATAACCGTTTTCATCGTTCTTCTTAATGGTACTTTTGTTGTCCTTGTACAAATCGGCCTGCCAATCCTCCACGGAGGAGTGGTTATAGGGGAATCCCACATAACCAAGCAGAGACCAGGAGTCATCCTCCTTTGCCTCAACCTCAATCGGCTTGCCTTTCGCGTTGAGTTGAGTGCCGTCACCATATCCACGGGACGAGATCAGGTCACCCTCAGCAACGGAATAGTACGGGAACAGAGAAAGGATGAAAAACACCGCGAAAACAACCACGAGCACCAGATCCAGGATCTTGCAGAGGTCCTCGTGCTTTTCTTTCCGCAGGTTATTCATGTCTAACATACGGAACCCTCCAAGTCATAGTTTTTTGCCAAGGTTTGTATCGTGCCATCCAATATACAAATAGTAGCACAGGCATCCGTGTTTTTCAAGTTGATATTTCGAATTTTTAAAAAAACTTCCACTTCAGAGTCCCTGCTTTTTCAAGTGATCCGCCGTTTTTTCCCGCTGATTTGGAACGCTTTGGCGCTTTTCCAGTTGTCTGCAGTTGAAATCCAATAGCCGCTATGCTAAAATAACCTTGTAAAAGGAAACAAAAAGAACAAATTGTCGTTTTTTTACATTGCGAAATCCGAGATGATACACTATAATAGATTAGAAACGTGCGTGACTGCACCCTATACTTTAATTACATATGGAGGATTGTGTTTCAATGGATACGAAAATGTATGATCTGACCGGCAAGGTCGCCATCATCACCGGCTCCACCCGCGGCATCGGCAACGCCATTGCCAAGCTCATGGCTGAAAACGGCGCCGCTGTGGTCATCACCGGCCGGAAGCAGGATGCCTGCGACAAGGTCGCGGAGGAGATCGTCGCCGCCGGCGGAAAGGCCATCGGCGTAGCCACGTCTGTGGATGATCCCGCTTCCCGTGAAAACCTGGTCAAGACCACTGTGGAGAAGCTCGGCCGCATCGACATCCTCGTCAACAACGCCGGCGTGGGCGGCCAGCCCAAGAACATGCTGGACATGGACGAGGCTTTCTATGACAATATCATGAACGCCGACCTGAAGGCTGTCTACTTTATGTCCCAGCTGGTGGCCCGCCAGATGAAGGAGCAGGGCCGTGAGCCCGGCGTGGATCCCTATCGTATCATCAACATGTCCTCTGCCGCAGGCATCAAGAGCCCCCGGGGCGACACGGTCTACGGTGCCGCCAAGGCTGCTGTGACCCATCTGACCCGGATCATGGCCAACGAGCTTGCCCGCTACGGCATCACCTGCAACGCCATCGCTCCCGGCTATGTGCTCACCGACATGACCAAGGACGTTATGGCCGACGAGAAGAATGTGGCTGCCGTCACCAAGATGATCTCCCTGCGGCGCTACGCTATGCCTGTGGAGATGGCCACTGTGGCCGCCTTCCTGGCCTCCCCTGCCGCGGCCTACATCACCGGCGTGCTGATCCCTGTGGACGGCGGCATGACCATCAACTGATTTACGTTTCCGGCAGGGCGGCTTCGCCCGCTCTGCCTCCCTTCTTCGGAAGGAAATCATTCTGGACAAGGCGGCGTCTGCCGTTTTGAATAAAACCGGGGATTCCCCAATGAAAAATGTTTTGGAGGTAACCTTATGGCAATTGGAACTTATGAACAGTACAAAGAGCGGCTCCTGAAAATGAAGCCCAACGTCTACCTGAACGGCAAGAAGATCGACCGTTCCAACGGCAAGGAGGGCGCTGAGCGTGACCTGGCCGACTGGATCGTAGGCGGCACCTATGTCATGAAGCAGTGCTACGACACCGCCAATGATCCCGAGTATGCTGATGTGTGCGTGGTCAAAGATCCCGACGGCTCCGTTCACAACCGCTGCACCCACATCAACCAGAGTGTGGAGGATCTGCTGAAGAAGCAGCTCATGACCCGTCTGATCTGTCATCGCGTGGGCGGCTGCATGCAGCGCTGCATGGGCACTGACGCCATGAACGCTCTGTTCTCCGTCACCTATGACTGCGACGAGGCCTGCGGCACCGAGTACCACAAGCGTCTCCAGGCTTACATCAAGTACTGCCAGGAGTATGATCTGGTCTGCAACTGCGCCCAGACCGACGTGAAGGGCTCCCGCAACCCCAAGTACAAGAGAGCCCACCAGCAGCCCGATCCCGATCAGTTCGTGCACATTGTTGCCACTGACGTGGACGGCGTGGACATCGACGGCACCCCCACCAAGGGCATCATCGTCCGGGGCGCCAAGATCTGCAACTCCAACGCTCCCTATGTTGACGAGATCATCGTCAACCCCACCAAGTTCATGGACAGCGAAGACGCCGAGTACGCCGTTGCCTTCGCCCTGCCCGCCGACTGGGACGGCATTAAGCTCATGGCTCTGCCCGGCCAGCATCACAAGCGTCATTTCATCGAGGCTCCCTTCGCCAAGATCGGCGACGTGGAATCCCTGACCATCTTTGACGATGTGTTCGTTCCCAACAGCCGTGTCTTCATGAACGGCCTGGAGAATGAGGGCGTTTGCCGCTATGCCGGCTACCTGGCCCTGATGTTCGCCCACTATCACAGACATTCCTACACCGGCTGTAAGACCGCCGTGTCCGAGTGCATCGCCTCCCAGGCCGCTCTGGTGGCCGAGGTCAACGACATCGCCAAGCAGAGCCATGTCCGCGACAAGCTGTGCGATATCATCCAGACCGCTGAGCTGGTCTTTGCTGCCGGCCAGTGCTCCGCCTACCGCAGCCAGAAGTTCCCCTCCGGCCAGCAGGTTCCCGATGAGATCCTGACCAACGCCGGCCGCCGTCTGGCTGGACACAACATCTACCACGAGTATGAGGTCATGGCTGACCTCACCGGCGGTGTCTGCGCTTCCCTGCCCCCCGAGGCCAACTTCTACATGGAAGAGGACAACGTGGGCGAGCTGTGCAACAAGTACATCGTCCGGAATCCCGCATGGTCTGCTGAGAACACCCATCGCGTCATGCGCATGATGGAGAACAAGCTCTGCGACTCCTTCGAGGCCGCTCAGGCGGTTGCCGGCGTCCACGGCGGCGGCTCTCCGCTGATGGAGACCATCTGCATGATGCAGCGCTATCCCCTCGAGGAGCTCAAGAAGATCGCCAAGTATCTGGCCGGCATCCCCGGCTACGAGAAGTGCGTCCGCTTCGAGCGCGAGTATCAGTCCCCCCGGGCGATG
>JAFUFT010000069.1 GCA_017469795.1 Oscillospiraceae bacterium | reverse complement strand
GAGACCTTTCAACTCTCCAAATCCGGCTTCCTTCAGATTCCACCTCGCGATGGACACCTTTGCCTTTGGCTAACGCTTCCCACTGCCGGGCGCGTTCGGGACTTTCACCCTATAGAACGTGCGCTCGCCGGGCGCACATCCCTGAAAAAAGCGGAAGGCGACGCCTTCCGCTTTTCTCATTATCCAAGGAGCCAGTTGGTCTCGACTTCCCGTTTTCTGTCCCGGTTCATCAGCGCTTCGATGGCCTGCTGTACTGTCATGTCCCCGTACAGGGCCTGGTAGGCCGCCTCCGCAATGGGCATCTCTGTGCCGGTCTTCAGGGCCAGATCATGGGCCGACGCGGCGGCGTAGTAGCCCTCCACCACGGCGCCGACTTCCTTCATGGCCTCCTGGACGCCCTTGCCCTGGCCGATCAGGATCCCGCACCGGTGGTTCCGGGAGTGCATGGAGCAGCAGGTGACGATCAGGTCCCCCACCCCGGACAGACCGGCGAAGGTCTCCTGCTGGGCTCCGAGCGCAACGCCCAGCCGGGCGGACTCCGTCAGTCCCCGGGTCATCATCAGGGCCTTGGTGTTGTCGCCGCAGCCTGCGCCGTCCAGCACGCCCGCGATCAGCGCATAGATGTTCTTCAGGGCGGCGCCCAGCTCCACGCCGACGATATCCGCCCCGGCGTAGACCCGGAACACCGGGCTCATAAACACATCCTGGACTGTCTCCGCGATCGCTTCGTCCGGGCAGGCCACCACGCAGCCCGTGGGTATTTCGCGGCCCACCTCTTCGGCATGGGTGGGACCGGACAGGACCGCCACCGTGTGGCCGGTGACCTCCGCCAGGATCTCGCTCATGCGTTTCGCGGTGCCCCGCTCGATTCCCTTGGTGACGGACACCAGGATGGCGTCCTCCCGCAGATGGTCCTTCAGCTTCTCCGCCGTCTGGCGCACCGCAAAGGAGGGCACCGCGGAAACCACCAGGTCCGCCTCTTCCGCCTGGGCGATGTCTGCGGTGAGGCCGATCTCTTCCGGGATCCGCACGCCCTTCAGGAGGGCGTTCTCGTGGTGTTCGTTGATATAGTCGATCTCGGATTGGGCAAAGGACCAGATGGTCACCTGATGCCCGTTCTTGTGCAGCAGCACCGCCAGGGCCGTTCCCCAGCCGCCGCTTCCGATTACAGTGATCTTCATAACTGCCTCCTACTCTTTTTTCCTGTGGAAGGAAAATTTGCTCTCCGTGCCGTGGATCAGGCGCTGGATATTGCTCCGGTGCTGGAACACGATCAGCCCGCCGATCAGGATGGCGCACAGCAGGCACAGCCAGTCCCGCCAGAGGATCCACGCCATGATCGGGAACAGGATTCCCGTGGACACGGACCCGAGAGATACATATTTCGTCGCAATGGCCAGGATTAGGAAGGAGCCCCAGACCACCACGGCCACCCGCCAGTCGATCATGATCGCGATGATGCCGCCGGACATGATCCCCTTGCCGCCCTTAAAGCCGAAGGTCACCGGGAACATATGTCCCAGTTCACAGAACAGGCCGGAAATATACTTGGCCCGCAGAGCGGAGATCGCGTCAATGCCGGACCGGCGCAGCAGATACGCCCCCAGCATGCCCAGCAGCAGCGCGAACACCGCCTTGAGCACATCCGCCAGGATCACCAGAAACGTCAGTCCGCCTCCGAAGGTCCGGTAGAAGTTCGTCAGGCCCGCGTTGCCGCTGCCGTGATGGCGGATGTCGTCCCGGAGAATGAACCGGGAAACAAGGATGGCGCCGTTGGAGCATCCGAGCAGATAGGGTATGACGCTCAGCAGCAGTACGCCCAGAATGACAAACAGGATCTTCATATCTTATCCCCGTCCTCTCCCTTTTGCCGGATGATCAGTTTGATGGGCGTGCCTTCAAAGCCGAACACCGCCCGGAGCTGATTCTCCAGATACCGCTGGTAGGAAAAATGGAACAGCTTGGCGCTGTTGCAGAACAGCACGAACGTAGGGGGCTTCACCCCGGACTGGGTGATATAGTAGACCTTCAGCCGGCGGCCCTTGTCCGTGGGCGGCTGGACCCGGGCAGTGGCGTCGGCCAGAATGCTGTTGAGGGTACCGGTGGAGATCCGCAGGGCGTTCTGGTTGGCCACGGCGTTGATGGTCTCATAGATCCGGTCCACCCGCAGTCCCGTCAGTGCCGAGATATACAGCACCGGGGCATAGGTCATATAGGAAAGGCCCTCCCGGACAGACTTGGTGAAGTTGTCCATGGTCTTGGTGTCCTTGGCCACGGCATCCCACTTGTTCACCACGATCACTGCGGCTTTGCCCGCCTCGTGGACCAGGCCGGCGATCTTGGTGTCCTGTTCCGTGACGCCCTCACCCGCGTCGATCATAATCAGGCACACATCCGCCCGGGAAATGGCGTCAATGGAGCGCATGTTGGAGAACTTTTCCACCGAATCGTCCACCCGGGCCTTCTTCCGCATGCCGGCGGTGTCGATGAAGATGTATTTGCCCTGATCGTTTTCGAAATAACTGTCGATGGCGTCCCGGGTGGTGCCGGCCACGTTGGAAACGATGACCCGCTCCTCCCCCAGAATGTAATTGAGCAGGCTGGATTTTCCCACGTTGGGTTTTCCGACGATGGCTACCCGGATCACGTCCTCGTCCTCCTCTTCCTCCGAAGGAGGCGGGAAGTTCTCCACGCACAGATCCAGAAGATCGCCGGTGCCGTGCCCATGGAAGGCGCTGACTGGGACTGGATCCCCCAGGCCCAGGGAGTAGAACTCATAGATGTCCGGATTGACCGGCCCGGTATTGTCGCATTTGTTCACCGCCAGGATCACCGGCTTTTTGCTCCGCTGGAGCATGGTGGCAATCTCGCTGTCGGCGGCGGTGGGGCCGGTCTTGATGTCGCAGACCATAACGATCACGTCCGCGGTCTCAATGGCGATCTCCGCCTGCCGGCGCATGAACCGCAGCATCTCGCTGTCGGTTTTCGGCTCGATTCCGCCGGTGTCCACCAGTTCAAAATCCCGGCCGTTCCAATCGCAGTCCCCGTAGATCCTGTCCCGGGTAACGCCGGGGGTGTCCTCCACAATGGCGGTGCGGCGGCCGGTGAGCTTGTTGAAGAGCATGGACTTGCCCACATTGGGCCGGCCCACGATGGCAACCAAGGGTTTTGCCATGATAGCCACCTCCTGATTCAATCGTTCCTGCAAAATTGCAGATACTTTATTATCTCATTTTTTCCGGGATAAATCAATTATAAGTTTCACATCCCTTCCCGCAGCTGTTTCCGCTTGACATTTTCTCCGGTTTCGATATAAATATAATCAGATACTAACCTGGGAAAGCGGGAGGAATCGCCATGAGAAAGACAAAGATCATCTGCACCCTGGGCCCGGCCACGGATGACGAGCAGGTCCTTCGGAACATCATGCTGGCAGGTATGAACGTGGCCCGCTTCAATTTCAGCCACGGCACCTATGACGACCATCTTAAGCGCCTGGAGAAGGTGCGGCGGCTCCGGGATGAGCTGCAGCTGCCCATCGCCACGCTCCTCGACACCAAGGGCCCGGAGATCCGCCTCGGCGATTTTTCCGATCCCGAGGGCGTTGTTATCGAGCCGGGCGACGCCTTCACCCTGACGGTGGACGAATGTGAAGGCTGCCGGGAACGGGCCCATGTGAACTACGACGGGCTGCCCGGCGACGTGAAGAAGGGAACCCGCATTCTCATCAACGATGGTCTAATCTCCTTGACGGTCTGCGAGGTGGCCGGTTCCGACATCCGCTGCACCGTGATCGACGGCGGACGGCTCACCAACCACAAGGGCGTCAACGTGCCGGACGTGCGGCTGAAAATGCCGTACCTCTCCGCCCGGGACATGGCGGACCTGCAGTTTGGGAAGGAGAACGACTTCGACTTCATTGCCGCCTCCTTTGTCCGCAGCGCCACGGACGTGAACATCCTGCGGAACTACTGCGAGGCCATCGGTTGGAAGGACGTCAAGATCATCTCCAAGATTGAGAACGCCGAGGGTGTGGACAACATCGACAGCATCATCGAGGCCTCCGACGGCATCATGGTGGCCCGGGGCGACATGGGCGTGGAGATCAGCTACGAAAAGATCCCCGCCATCCAGAAGATGATCATCAAGAAGGTCTACGAGGCCGGCAAGATCGTTGTGACGGCCACCCAGATGCTCGAATCCATGATCACCAATCCCCGCCCCACACGGGCGGAGATCACCGACGTGGCCAACGCCATCTACGACGGCACCAGTGCCATCATGCTCTCCGGGGAATCCGCCGTGGGAAAGCACCCGGTGGAGGCCGTCAAAACTATGGATCAGATCGCCATAACTACAGAATCGGACGCCAACTACATCCAGCGCTTTCACCGCTATGAGACAGACTACCGGATTGGTTCCAAGGACACCACCACCGCCATCGGCCACGCCACCGTCACCACCGCCAACGATCTCTCCGCCTCCGCCATCATCACCGTGACCAAGAGCGGCACCAGCGCCCGGATGATCTCCCGGTTCCGGCCCCAGACGCAGATCATCGGCGCCACCCTGACCCGGAAGGTCTGGCGGCAGCTGAACCTGAGTTGGGGCGTTCTGCCGCTGCTGTGCGACTTGAAGGACAACACCGACGCGCTGTTCGAACATGCGGTGGAGGTCTCCCTGGCCGCCGGCGCCGTTCAGGCCGGAGATACGGTGATCATCACCGCCGGCATTCCGCTGGGTGTTTCCGGCACCACCAATATGCTCAAGGTCCACGAAGTCACTGAATAGAATCTCTCCCTGTGCAAAAAGGCTGTGAAGCCGGATGTCTGTCCGCTTCACAGCCTTTCTTTTTACGGGATTACCAGGCTCTCGTCATAGTACACCCGGTCCTCCGCCTCCAGCGTCATGCCTTCGTCTGACACCCGGAGGATGTTCACCGCGCAGTTGGGCGGTCTTCTTTCCTGCCAGAACGTGTAGGACGCTCCCTCCCGGGATTCGTAAACCGGCCGCAGCAGCGCACGCATGGCACATCCGTGGGTGGAGATCAGGATGGTCTTCCCGTCGTTTCCCGGATCCGACGTCAGTTCCCGCAGAAACTCCGCCGTCCGGACACACACGTCTTCTACCGTTTCCCCGCCCGGCGTTCCCCGATAGCGCATCGGGTCATAGAAGAAATCCAGGATGATCTCCTTGGGCACCTCATAGTTCCCGGGCATGCAGCCGAGGCCCTCCCAGTCTCCGAAGCTGATCTCCCGGAGGCGGCCATCGGTTTCAACGGGCGGCTGACCGGCATTCTCCGCCAGGATCAGCCGGGCGGTTTCCACGGCCCGCCGGAGTGGACTGGAGATCACCCGGTCAAACCGGATCTCCCGGAGGGCGTGTCCGGTCTGCGCCGCCGCCCTGACGCCGTTTTTGTTCAGCGGCGCGTCCAGCCATCCCTGCAGGCGTCCCTGCACGTTCAGGTCCGTCTCTCCGTGCCGGAGGATATACAGTTTCATGTCCATGCCGGTTCCTCCCCTGCTCTCCTCAGATTTCTCCGTCCCGAAAGCGCCGCATCATCTCATTGGTCAGGCTGTAGTCGGTGGGCTGCAGGATGATCTCCTGCCGGGGGACCCACCGGGCGTATTTCAGCTCGCTCCGGTCCATGGTGATGCGGTCGTCTCCGTCCACCTCGCAAAAGAACCCCGCCAGAATATCGCTGGCCACGCCCCAGGGCTGGGACTTGTAATACCGGATGTTCTTCACCCGGATCCCCGTCTCCTCCATGACTTCCCGTGCCACCGTCTCCTCCAGCGTCTCGCCGATCTCCGTAAAGCCGGCGATCAGGGCGCTGATCCCGTTTCCTTCCCGGTATCGGGTAATGAGCAGGCGGTCCCCGTTGATCACGCCCACGATCACCGCGGGGTTGATTCTGGGATAGTACTTCTCTCCGCAGCGGGGACAGGTCATGGCCCGCTCCCGGCCGTCCGGATTCAGCGTCTCCCCGCAGGCCCCGCAGAACCGTTTCCGCCGGTACCACTCCGCCAGATGCATGGCCGTAAAGGCAGCGAACACATACTCCTTCGGCGCGGCGGGGAGCGCCCGCAGACGGCGGGACGGCAGCCATCGGAAGCCGGTCAGATCCACCGGATTCCGCCCAAGATAGAATCCCCGGCCGTCTACGGAAAACAGGTAGATCAGCCCTTCCGGGTCTCCTGCCTGAGCAGCCGTGGGAAAGGACAGCGTCTCCCCTTCGGAGATCAGCATGCTCCGGTCCCGCCAGAAGATCACAAAGTCCTCCGGGGCAGGGATCCGCTCCGGATCATATTGGTTTTCAAGCCGATGGATTCCCAGATCCTGAATCAAAGAAATACCCTCCAAACACTTGGTCTGGAGGATATTATATCATGGTTCCAACGGCTTGCCAATCCCCGCCGTCAGAGTTCCCCGTCGGCCGCGCCGCCAGGGGCCAGCTGCAGAGACAGCCTGCGGTTCCCGTCAAAATTCGTGATTACAGAGATCCAGAGATCCGCATTCCCGGCCGGGATCGGCAGGGTCCTGGTCATCAGCTCCCGCTGCTCCAAATAGGCAATGACAAACAGGGAGCTCGCCTCTTCCCCCAGCTCCAGACAGATCGTCTCTCCGTTGCGGACAGACTCGGGGCCATGATACTGCATCAGATCCTTCCTGGGCTGCTGTCTGACCCACTCGAGGTGTTCCTCCTGCGTCTTCCCGAGGATACAGTGATAGGCTGTGCCAAAGCAGGCCAGTGCCCGCTGCCGCGTGAGATAGAGCTTTCGCATGGTGTTTTCCCGCTTTCCTGAGGTTTTGTTGCTGTCGTGTATCAGCGATCCCGGCTCCATACTCCGGCCGGGCGTTTTTATTATATCGCCAAACCCGCCAAACCGCAACTGTTATCCGCGCCGCAAACCGCCCCAGGGCGCAAACCGTCTTGACATTTTCTGTCCATTGTGTTACGTTCTGATACAAAGCATGAAAGGGGCTGACGCTATGGACCGGCGGCAACTGAAGAACGAAGCAAAGCAGTCTGTCCGGGGCGCCCGGGGCAGCACAAAGCTGACAACGCTGGTGTGCCTGCTGGCCGTTGCTTTGCTGGCGCTGGCGGAATGGGGATTGACCCTTCTGGTGGAACACACCGCCGGCGAAAGCCACTATCTCAGTCAGGCGCTTTCCGCCCAGTCCCGCTCCTATGCGCTTTTGGTACTGGTCTCCCTGGTCTTCCAGCTGTTGCTGATCCTGCTCTTTGCCGGATATTATTCCTTTGCGCTCCGCATCTCCCGGAACGAATCGTTTTCCATGGGCGTCCTGCTCGATGGCTTCCGGATCTGGCAAAAGCCAGTGCTGCTCTACCTCTATATCTCCGTTCTGCAGGCTTTGTGGTCCATCGTGTTCTCCATGCCGGCCAGCTATGTGCTCACCGCTCTGTTCCTTTCCGACGCAATCTCGGAATCTGTGATGCTGACCCTGCTGATGGGCTATGTGAGCCTTGTCATGTTCATCGTCTCCTACCGGTACCGGATGGCCTGGTTCGTCCTGCTGGACGGCCCGGAAAAATCCATCCGGCAGATCATCGGCGAGGCCAAGGCCATCAACCAGACCCATCGGTGGCAGCTATTCGTTCTGGACCTGAGCTTTCTTCCCTGGCTTCTGCTGTGCGGTCTGACCTGCGGCGTGCTCCTGATCTGGAAGCTGCCCTATATCGCCGCCACATACGCCCACGTCTACCGTCACATGCTGGACGACTATGCCATCCGGCAGCAGCGCATGGAGGAACTCCTGGCGGAGCAGCAGGAACGCTTCCGCCAAAACCGCTTCTTTTAAAATCGAACCCCCGGCTCGTAAGAGCCGGGGGTTTTTCTTACAGATAGATGATCGCCAGCACCGCCAGCGCCAGCAGTCCGCCCAGTGCCAGGAGCAGTTTGTCCCGCAGCAGGACCTCCACCGGATCCCCGTCGGACTGTCCCTCCACGTCCTGACTGTAGCGCATACAGCACAAGATCACCAGCGGTACCGTCCAGACCAGCGCCTCGCTGCCGACCCGGGCCACAGTCATGGCGTCCACCGTCCACAGGGCGTAGAACATCACCGCCAGGGCCACGCACATATACATATTATAGCCCAGAAACTGCTCGCTGTAGTACTCCAGCACCTTCCGTCCGCCGCCCGTCACCAGTTCTCCCCGGCGCTTTCCAAGGCCCAGGAAAAAGGAGATGGCGATCACCGTCAGGCACAGCCACTTGCTCAGTTCGATCTCCAGCGCCGCGCCGCCGTAGAGCAGCCGCAGGAGGAATCCGGAGGCGAGAATGGCTACGTCGATGATCGGCAGGTTCTTCAGCCCCAGGCTGTAGCCCAGGTTCAGGATGAAATACAGTCCCAGCCACAGCCAGGCCGCCGCGCTCATTCCCGCCGACAGGATGCCGCAGCCGGCCGCCAATGCGAGAAGAATCCCGCACCAGATCATGGCGCCCCGGACGCTGACGGTTCCTGCCGCCACAGGGCGGAGGCGCTTGGTGGGATGGGCCCGGTCCTTGTCCCGGTCCCGGATATCGTTGATGCAGTAGATGGCGGACGCCAGCAGGGAGAAGGCCAGAAAGGACCACAGGCCCTCCAGCAGCTTGCCGATCTGCAGGAGCTGCCCACTGAAGACCAGCGGAAACAGCACGATGACGTTCTTGACCCAGTGATGGGGCCTGGCCAGCTTCAGATAATGTGTCATGAAATCCCTCCCAGCGTGGGATAGAACTGTGCGGCGAAGATCAGCACCGCCCGCAGTGCGTAAATATTGCAGATGGCCATGGCCAGCGCCATGCCTGTCATCAGCACCAGCTTCAGCGGACGGAACCGGCTGAGGATCCGCTCCAGCAGCAGAAAGATCAGGGAGATGAACGCCCAGCCGAAGTACAGGGTGTAGAGCATGAGCCCGTTGTCCACGGTCCCCCACCCGACGATCCCCAACAGCAGAAGGGAGAACCCGATCCAGAAGGCGCAGCGGCGCACATGGATCTTTTTCCATCCAACGATCATGCTGCAGACAGACAGGCCCAGCACGATCAGTCCCGCCGTGGACCACCCCGTCACCGGAAGCATCTGCCATGAGATATGATGATAGGAGGTAGTGTCCACGCCGGATTTCGGCGCAATCAGGCAGGCGCCTGCAAAGTTCACAAACTGTTTGAGTTTGCTGACCGCCGATACCGTCACGCCGGTGTAGGGCACATAGCCCTCAATATAGGTGGGGATGTCCAGAAACGTGGTCAGCCGCCCGGAAAGGATTGTAAACGCCACGAACACCCCGAGCAGCGTCAGGGTCTTTTTTACGAATTTTCGGAAATCCCGGTCCCAGGTGACCAAGGGGAACCAGGCTCCCGAGGTCAGCATGCAGCCTGTGGCGGCGACAAAGCTCAGCTTCTTTCCCCGTTCCTCCTGCCCCAGATACAAAAGAAGCATCAGATAGAACATCTCCACCAGATACTGCTCCGTGGTCAGCACGAAGATCAGCACCGGATAGGTCACGGAGCACAGCACCAGAAACAGCGCCTTTTCCGCCTTCTGCAGCTCCATCATCCGGCTCAGCAGCACCACCGCCACCAGGAACAGCAGCATCTGAATGATCTGCCAGATCGTCACGTAGCTGTTCGGAAGGAAAAACAGGATTCTGGACAGCAGCCACGCCACCTGAGCGAAGGGCATCGCGAAAAGGCCGAACAGGGGCTGCCTCAGATCATTCTGCTCCGCGCCAACGTTTCGGAACACATCCTGATTCATCAAATATCCGGAATCCGCCGAATAGATCAGGTCGAAATTATACCAGCTGCCGTTGAGGTGCGCGCCGTAAAAGGCCTGCGTGCAGACATGGGTGAACAGGATCATCATTCCAAACAGAATCCCCGCCGCCAGCACAAAGAGCCGCTCGGTAAAGTCTGAGCTGGTCCAGAGCTTCTGCCCCAGCTCCCACATCAGATTCACAAACCACAGAAAGCAGACAAAGGCCATCGGCACGGCAGCCAATGCCACCCCCCAGGGGATCAGCCGAATCAGGACCTCCGGAAGGTCCAGCGCCGTCACCAGCTTGTTCATCCACCGCCAGCAGGTGGTGAAGAACGTGGATTTGGCCGTGTAAACCGCCGAAAGCGACAGGATCGCCGCCGCGACGCAGACCCCCGGACTCCGCCGGGAGAGAAGCTGCTCCGGAAGTCCGCTCCGGAACATCAGTCCCAGCAGGACCGCCAGGGACAGCGCCGCCGTCACCGCAAAGCTGATATGAGAGGGCGTCTGCATCAGCAGCATGGTATAGCACACGCCGGACAGCGCCAGACCGAGCCGCAGCCAGGCCGGAATCTTTCGCGTCATACCATCGCCCCTCTCCCCGTTTGATGCTCTCATTATATCCTCCGGCCCCTGAAAAGTCCAGTGTATTTCCGTTTGTTCCTTCCGTTCAGATTGTGCCCTTTGGTTGACAGTCTTTTCCCCGGGGATGTATACTGAATTCATAATGAGAAATCAAACTGATTTTGACACAGGAGGCAGATTTTTATGAAGTACCGGCATTTGCTCAGCCCCCTCCCGGTGGGAAATGTGACCCTGAAAAACCGTATTTCCTCCCCTGACGCCAGTCTGCACCTGCTCCAGGGGCCGGAGACCTTCCCCGCCGACGGATACCGGGCCTGGGTGATCCAGATGGCCAAGTCCTGCGCCTATATGGTCATGTCCCCCTGGTCCAATCCCACCCAGCGCACCGTCGGCATGGCGGACAGTGTCCGGATGCAGAATTTCGACATGGACGACCCCAGTGTGTCCAACTACTTCTCCAAGATGTGCGAGGACATCCACTTCTACGGCTCCAAGATCCTGATCTCCGCCATTCCGTTCCGGCTTCCCTGGCCGGAAGGATACAATCTGGACGGTCAGGGGGGCATGTTCCTGCCCGGCCAGCCCTTGGAGCCGAAACAGATGCTCCCCGCGGACCGCATGGCCGAGCTGGCGGAGAACTTTGTTGCCTGGGTGACCAACTATCAGACCTTCGGCTACGACGGCGTCTCATTGAACATCGCCATGCTGATCGGGAAAAACCACAACCACCGCACCGATGAATACGGCTGCGACACGCCCCAGAACGCCGCACGGCTGCCGAAGCTCCTCTTCGGCGCCGTCAAGGAACGGCTGGGCCGGGATTTCATCACCGAGGCCTACGTCTACGGCATGATGGACCATATCTACGACAAGGAATTCATGGCAGCGGTGGTCAAAGAACTGGAGGACGTGGTGGATATTGTCTCCATCAAGGAAAAAGACGCCGCCTCCAACCATCCCACCGGCTACCAGTTCCGGAAGGGCGAACACCCCTGCTTTGAATACGCCAAAGCCATCCGGGACACCGGCGCAGACGTGTTCATCGGCGTCAACGGCGGCTTCCAGGACCCGGAGGAACTGGATGGCTACATCAAAAACGGCAACTGTGATCTGATCGCCATGGCCCGGGGCATCTTCGCCGATCCGGACTACATGGAGAAGTGCCTGTCCGGACGGGGTGAAGACATCGTTCCCTGCGTCTGGTGCAACAAGTGCCACGGCACCATGACACCGCCCTGGGTCTCCTTCTGCTCGGTCAACCCGAAGCTGGGCATCGACCCGGTATTGCTGGAGGCCATTCCCCCGGAGACAGCTCCCCGGAAGGTAGCTGTGGTAGGCGGCGGTCCCATCGGCATGCGGGCGGCCCTGATGGCGGCGGAGCGCGGCCACAGGGTGACGCTGTTTGAAAAGACGGGCTATCTGGGCGGTCAGCTCTACCACAGTGATTTTGTCTCCTTCAAGTGGCCCCTGCGGGACTATAAGGACTACCTGGTCCGGCAGATCCGGAAGGCCGGGGTGGAAGTCCGCATGAACACGGAGGCCACGCCGGAAATGATCGAAGCCGAGGGCTTTGAGGCGGTGATCGCCGCCACCGGCGCCCGGCCCAATATCCCCCCCTTCGCTCAGGACGAAAACGGCGCGCTCCGGGAGGGACTGATGACCTGTCTGGACGTATTCGGCAACGAAGACAAGCTGGGCCGCCGGGTGGTCATCGTAGGCGGCAGCGAGACCGGCGTGGAGACCGGCATGCACCTGTGCGAGAAGGGCCACGAGGTCACCGTCCTGACCCGGCAGTTCGAAATCGCCCATGACGCCTCCCATCTCCACGCCATCACCATGGCCATCGTCACCTATGATCCCGATGACTACCACGAAATTATCAAATGTGCTTGGGAGAAGTACCCTGACTTCCACGCCATCACGGACGCCTCCACCACCGCCGTCACGCCCACCGCTGTGACCTATACGGACAAGGAGGGCCTCAGCCATACCATCGAAGCGGACAGCGTGGTGATCTGCGGCGGCATGCGCTCCAATCGGGAGGAGGCTCTGGCATTCTTCGGCAGCGCCGACCGGTTCTTCATGACCGGGGACTGCGAAAAGGTGGCCAACCTGCAAAACGGCAACCGCTCCGCCATGGGCAAGGTCGCGCAGCTGTGATGCGCGACGCCCGGTGTGATCCCGTTAAACGCAGCCGCCCTGTTCCCTTGGGAGCAGGGCGGCTGAGACAGAGATTGCATTGAAACTGCATCCATTTCCGATGAAGGTGACGATATGAAAAAGCTCTTTTCCGAAATTCCCCGCCTGCAGAGTGCGCGGCTGACGCTGAAGGCCCTGACCGCAGATGACGCAGATGCCCTGCGGGAGCTGACCGGCAGTCCGAACGTTTACAGATATCTGCCCACATTCCTGTACGAGAAGAAATACGACGATGCGGAATATGTAATCCGGCATCTGTACGACGAGTGTTTTCAGGATTCCATCATTCTCGGAATCTTTGACCGGGACGGGTTCTGCGGCCTGGCGGAATTCTACGGATATCGGGACGAGATCCACAAGATCAGCATCGGCTACCGGCTGCTGGAACGGTGCTGGGGAAAGGGGATCGCCACGGAGGCCCTGGGCCTGATGGTCGATTATCTGTACGGAGAGACGGACATCGAGATCATCACGGCCAGCACCATGCTGGCAAATCAGGCGTCCGCTGGGGTCCTTCGGAAAAACGGCTTCTCCCTGGTCGTCCACGATGTGGGGGAAGATTGGGGCTACGAGACCCCTACGCCGGCGGACAAGTGGATCGGCTGACCGTACAGTCTGAAAGCGCCATGGGGCTGTCTCGCAAGCTGACCGGAGGTTTCCCGAAAGAACAGAAAAAAGTGCTTGACAAACCGAAACTCGATGGATATAATAGTCATGCTTTGTGCGAGATGCTGGTATAGCTCAGTTGGTAGAGCAGCTGATTTGTAATCAGCAGGTCGGGGGTTCGAGTCCGTCTACCAGCTCCATCCGCATCCCGGCACATCAGTTCATATGGGGGATTTCCCGAGTGGCCAAAGGGGACAGACTGTAAATCTGCTGGCTTCGCCTTCGGTGGTTCGAATCCACCATCCCCCACCAGTCCCGCTTCCGTAAGGAGGCGGGATTTTTCCTTTATTTGCAACGGCTTTCACGTCTGGGAGGATTTGGTAATCCTCCTTTTTTTGCGTTTTGACCCTTATTTGACCCTTACCAGGATTTGAAATAGTCGAAATAATGGCCCAAAACAACACGAAATCACGCGCCTTTTCCCTCCGAAAGTTTCGATTCCTTCTGAAGATCCTGGATAAAACCGCCCATTCTCTCGGCGCTCTCTCGTTTCATCCCCTGAGATGCGTGGGCATAGGTGCTGAGGGTGAAGGAAGCGGTGGCGTGCCCCAGGTTCTCCTGGAGGGTCTTGATGTCATCCCCCGCCTGGAGACTGTTGACAGAATAGGCGTGCCGGAGATCGTGGAACCGAAGATCTCCTAAGCCGATCTTCTTCACAATCGCCTTGTAGTTCCGATAGAGGGCCTGATTGGCGATGAACCGTCCCAGTTCATTGGTGAACACCAGATTGTCAGCGTTGTTCCACGCGCTTCCCGCGGCCTTGGCCCAAGTCTCCTGCTGTTCCTTCTGCTGCCTAAGAACATCCATGACCTCCTGGGCCACCGTCAGCACCCGGATGCGCTCATTCTTCAGGGTGCTGAACTTGTATTCCTTCTCCCCCTTGACCCGGTTGTGCTGTTTGTTGATGAGCAAGGTATTGTTCTCAAAGTTCACGCAGTCCCAGGTGAGACCCAGGACTTCTCCCTGCCGGAGCCCGGTGAACAGTGTGACGAACAGGATCTTCTCATAACGGTTGCCCTTGATCGCGTCAAGGAACCGGACCAGCTCTTCACGCTCCATGGTCTTGAGCGGAGGCTTCTCCACCTTCGGAAGCACCACGGCATCCAGCGGATTGGTTTTCAGATAGCCTAGCTTTCTGGCCATCTCCAAAGCGCTGTGAAAGACGCCGTTGATGTTGATAATCGTCTTGGGAGACAGATTGTTTTCCCGGAGCAGCGTATTATAGAGCCGCTGAACACGCTGCGGCGTCAGCTTATCCATCATCACATTCCCGAGATAGGGTTTCAGGTGAACCCGGACGTGCTCTTCGTAGACGCTCATGGTGGCGGGCTTGAGATTGATGGTGTAGTCTCGCAGCCAGATATCCAGCCACTGTCCCACCGTGATCTTTTCCGCTTCGATATAATCTCCGTTGTCGATCTCCGCCAGGATCTGATGCAGCTTCTGCTGAACATCTTTCTGGGATTTGCCGTAGATGGACTTTTGGATCTGCTTTCCGGTCTCAGGGTTGAAGCCTACCGAGTATCGGGCCTCCCAGCGACCGTCTGAACGCTTGCGGATATTTCCATTTCCACTTGCAGATTTTTTACTCAAAATAACCTCGCTTTCTTGAGAATCATATAGATCAAAGGAACAGTCAGTCCATTGTTCACAGTTTGTCGTGGTCCAGCCATGCTTGGAATTCCTCTAAAGAGAGTTTTCCGTCCAGGCATTGATCCCGGAGCAAGCGCGCTTTTGCCGACCACTTTACGAATTCGGCTCTGGTCATCAGTCCATAGCGAATGCGGGCGTTATGGGTTTTATATGCCTTCTTATAAGCTTTGACCGCAGGTTCCTCCATTCTACGTTGCTCGTAGAGACGCAGAGAACCTGCCTGCTTGCAGGTCTTTGTGGAACCTGCAATTTTACGGTCACAGTATTCTCCTTTGGAGCCTCGCTTCGCACCAAAGAGCCGTCCGCAGTACTTGCAGGTGCGGAATTCCAAGTTGGAATCCAGGTAGCGGTTGAGCATGAAGTCCACTAAATCTGAGGGTTCTTCACTGACAACAACCTCACGGGTCACAAATTCTTGTGGCCCGTTTTCCATTAGATCCTGACCGATATAATCCAACGCATTATCATACAGGCATGTCATGATGCCGTTGATCCAGACCTCCTGAACCTGGATCTGGCCAAATCGGAGTTCCGGGTAGGTGGTCTTATCCTCTCTCCACGCCTCCATATATCGTTCTCTGGATGTCATGGAATTGGTGTTATCTGTATCGAAGACCGTTCGGACCACGGTTTTGAGCCTAAACTGTAGCGCCTGATAATAAGTCATGTGCCTTTTGACTTCGTCCGCAGAGAGGGTTTCACCCCGCTCGTAGCACAAGGATAGCCGCTCAACTGCGGCCGCCATGGGTGCAACCAGGGAACACGTTCTCAGCCAGTGTGTCGCGATATTAAACAAGCTGAGAAACTGACTTTCATCGTCATCTCCGGCATTGATCGTATCCACGATAAACTGAATGATATCTAAGTGTTCGTTCCACGAACGGAAATCAATATTCAGAAAATCCGCCAGAGTTTGCCCCAGCGGGTATTGTTTGTGCCAATAGGGGATATACGGCCCTTTATTCTCTGCATCCATGGTACGGACCTCAAAGCATTCCACCTTATTGTCCGCATAGGCTGCGGCCCATATTTTCTGATAGACTTTTGGACGATTTCCTGGTGACATAATGATTCCTCCCAGAATAGACTTCTTTTTATTAAAAATATTTAAAAGTCTATTGACAAGTGCATTTTGCTATAATATAATAAGCATGGTTAATCGACTTATGAATAAATTATAAGTCAATAAGTTCAATTTGTCAATAGCAAAAGGAGGAAAACCAAATGACAAACAATTTCGACCAGTATCCCCCTGTAATGAGCGCCACGCAGCTTTCGGAGGCCCTGGGGATCTCCCGCGCCGGAGCCTATCAGCTCCTGCACCAGGAGACCTTCCCCACCCTTCAGGTCGGAAAGCGCCTGTTGGTGCCCAAAGATAAACTGCTGTTCTGGATCGAGCAGCACACAGGAGGTATGCGCTATGAAGTATGAGAAAACGGCTGTCCCGAATCCACCAGTTGGCGCTGGTGGGGAACAGCCGCAGGTCCAAAAAACCAAGGACAGCATAACAGATGTGACACAAGAAATCAAGTGTTCCGAAGAAGATACCCGGGAACGCACCATGGACAGGCCCTCTTTCGGGGGGCCTGCCCCTGACCTGGAAGATAGAGCCCGCATGGACGAACTCCGGCGGAAGCTGGAGAAGGTCAGCGACCCCAACTACCTCCCCACCATCACCATGAACGAGCTCTATGAGAATGTGTACCAGAGCAGGCCGCCAGTCATCGACGGTCTGCTCCGCATCGGCACATATCTGATTGCAGGAGCACCCAAGGTGGGTAAGTCCTTCCTGGTGGCACAGATCGCCTACCACGTCAGCACCGGGAAGCCTCTTTGGGGCTACAATGTCCGGCAGGGCACCGTGCTGTACCTGGCTCTGGAGGATGACTACCAGCGGCTCCAGGAGCGCATGTCCCGGATGTTCGGCGTGGAGGGCACCGACGACTTCCACTTCACCATCTGGGCCAAGCCTCTGGCCTCCGGTCTGACGGAGCAGCTGGAGGGATTCATTCAGGAGCATCCGGACACCCGGCTGGTTATCATCGACACCCTGCAAAAGGTCCGGGAACTCAGCAGCGAGGCCTACAGCTACGCCAGCGACTATGATGTGATCGGCAAACTCAAGCAGTTCTCCGACAGCAAGTGCGTCTGCCTGCTGATCGTCCATCACACCCGGAAGCAGCAGGCCACGGACCAGTTTGACATGATCTCGGGAACCAACGGCCTGCTGGGCGCGGCGGACGGGGCATTCCTGCTCACAAAGGAAAACCGCAGCAGCAACGCCGCCGTGCTGGAGGTCACCGGCCGGGACCAGCAGGAGCAGAAGCTCCATCTGATCCGGGATGAGGCCAGCCTGGTCTGGAATCTGGACCGGGTGGAAACCGACCTGTGGAAGGAGCCGGAAGATCCCCTGCTCCGGCAGGTGGCCGGTTTGCTGACCACAGTGAATCCGACCTGGGAGGGCCGGGCGTCTGACCTCGGTAGGGTGCTGAAAACCGACCTCCAGCCCAATATGCTCACCCGCAGGCTGAATGTGGGCCGCGGAAAGCTCAGCGACCAGTTCCATGTACAATATGATGTGAAGCGCAATAAAAACGGCAGCTTCATCACCCTGACTTTAACCGTTTAGGGTGACGATGGTGACGGTGGTGACGATTAAAATGACAGCGGGCCCGGTCCCAAAATCATCGTCACCATCGTCACCTATCGTCACCGCTCCCTTTCCCAGCGGTCTGCAAACCGTCCCTCGATTGATCGAATTTCACTTTGGAGCAAGCATCGCGCATTGGGGCCAATGCACCGCCTGTCAGGGAGCATCCCTGAAACCCTCACCCGCGAAAGGAGATAAAATGACCCGAAGAAACCACGACCTTCATCTGAGACTGAACGATGAAGAATTCCATAAACTCGATACCCTGGTCACCAAGAGCGGTCTGAGTCGGGAGGCGTACCTCCGGCAGATCATCTCCGGGCTCCAGCCCCGGAATCAGCCGCCCAAAGACTATCATCTTATGATGCGGCAGCTCTACCACTGCGGCAACGCCCTCAATCAGATTGCCCGAAAAGCGCATGCGCTGAATATGGTGGATGTCCAGAAATATGACGAGGCGGTGGAGCAGTACCGGGAAACAGTCCGGAACATAAACCATGAAGTCATTCAGCCGGAGAAGATCCGCCATGGCGACCACTAAGATCTGGCCGGTGAAACGGCAGCTGGGGTACGTCCTCCGCTACGCCGCCAACGTCGAAAAGACAGAGCTCAGCAGGCACCCTGATCTGCTGGGCTCTGCCCTCCAGTATGTGACCCAGGACGGGAAGACCGATATGGACCGGTTTGTCACCGGCATCAACTGCACCCCGGACACGGCTCAGGAGGTCATGACCGCCACCAAGCAGCAGTTCGGCAAAACAGGCGGCACCATGGCCTTCCACGCTTATCAGTCCTTCGCCCCGGGAGAGGTCACGCCGGAGCAGGCCCATCAGATCGGCGTGCAACTGGCAAATGAGCTCTGGGGCGACCGGTTCCAGGTGCTGGTGGCCACCCATCTGGACAAGGAATCTCATCTGCACTCCCACTTTGTCATCAATTCTGTGTCGTTTGTGGACGGCAAGCGCTTTCACTCGGATGCCAAGTTCCTCCACCGGATGCGGGCGGTGTCTGACCGGCTCTGTCTGGAAAACGGACTGTTTGTGGTGCAGAATCCAAGCACCGGAAGATCCAAACATCATGCGGAGTACATGGCGGAAAAAGAAGGAAAGCCCACCTGGCGCTCCCTCATTCAAGCGGACATGGATCAGGTGATTGCCAGTTCCATGACGGACAGGCAGTTCTTCTACAACCTGCGGCAGATGGGCTATGATTACAAGCTGGGAGAGGATATCTCCGTCCGGCCGCCGGGAAAGGAGCGCTTCTTCCGCCTTGCCCGAAATCTTGGAGAGGATTATTCCATGGAGGGAATCCGCCGCCGGATGCTCCGCAATCGTCCGCAATATCAGATTCCGGTTTCCCAAAAGCCCGCTGCTGCGCACAGGCACTACCGTATGAAGGGCACGCTTCCGAAGAAACAGCAGCCCCATCTCCGGCGGCTGTACTTCTACTACTGCTATAAACTGGGTGTATTCAAGAAGCACCCGCAGTCCCCGAAAAAGATGCACTTCCTGCTGCGGGAGGAGCTGCGGTATCTGGACCGGTATAACCGGGAGCTGCGGTTCCTCCACGACAACCATATCCTGACGGATGTGCAGTTGCAGGCTTTACAGAATCAAAAAGAGCAGGAACTGGAGCTGCTGGTCTCCCGCCGGAGGAAGCTGAAATATCAGCTCAAAAAGGAAACGGAGCCAGCGGAAGCCGCCAAGATTCAAGCGGAGATGGATGCCCTCTCCCAGCGGATGGCTGTGCTCCGGGCTGATATCCGGATGTGTAAGAACATCCTGGAACGGTCCAAGGAGATGGCAGAGAAGATGGAGCGGATCCGCGAGGAGGGAGCAAACCGGCAAACGGAAATCCAGCAGCAGGACTATCAGAGATCCCGGTAGGCGGACTGTGAGACGCCAGAAAATACCACCTATTTCTGATTGACAGCAAATGCTTTTTCGGTTATTATAATAATACTTATTTGGAGGATACTCGTATCCCTCAGAGTGAGCCCGCCGGGTGTTGGTAGCGCCCGGCGGGCTTCTTTTTTGCTTATTCCTCAGTAGATGGAGACCATGAGTCCTCCAACTCATAGGAGAATAGCGCCTTCGCCGCCGCCTTGTCTACTGCATGGACGATTTTCTCATCCGGTGACAGATAGTACTGGACATTGTCATGTTGCTGCAAATAGTCGGAAAGAAGGATCTCCCAATCTTCCTCTGTTGCTGCATCAGTCTCTACATCCGGCATAACATAAATCCGCGTCCAGCTTTCAAAGCTGCCAGCAACAGGAACATCCGCCTTTTTGTAGATTCTCAACCAACGCCCGCCGGGAATATACTGAACCTCGTACACTCTCTTGCATGCAGGGCAGTACCAATAATCAACGGGTTCTGGCCTGTCCATATACTCCTTCGCGCAATCATTCCTCTCATCCCACCCGCTCAAGAAGCTGTGGAGTGCGATAGCCGGGTCTTCATATATTGCTTTATCGACCTCTGCCTTATAGAAGATATCTAAACTGCACGGTGACGGACAGCTTGTTTTTGTCATGCGTTCGCCGCATATACATCCCAGTTGAGACATTACTTTTTTCCTCCATTCTCAATAGTGTTCACATGTCTTGTCGGAAAACCACACTTCGATAGGGCCTTTGACATACCCTTTTCTTCTGGCTTCCGCAATTCCAGCTTCAGCAAGAGCACGTCCGGTTTGGCTGTTTCGGTGATTCGGAAAGAAGATTGCCACAGTATCTCCTTTGCTGATTTGACCTGCCGCCTCACCAATCCTCGTGCTTATTTTGCTGGGGTTATTGCTTGTGATTGCTTTTACTTCAATATTCTTCACGATGTTTTCATCGTTACTGGTTTTAATCGTCAGATCACATCCGCGATCCGGGTCGTGCCGTCTTCGGAAAACAGCTTCAAAACCTTGGTCGATATAGCGCTCTGCTACAAAAATTGCGCCTTTATCCGTGACTTTATGGCCGCCAGAGTCCTTATAGCTCGGCTGCTTTTCGGTATAACCGCCTCTGCCTCTGCCCATATCACGCACCCCATCTTTCTTGAGAAAACGTGTTACAGACAACAATCGGCATTGGGAAGCGTTCCCGCCAAGCATCGGGGAATTTGCCATAGACGATGAGCTTTTCCGGGTGCTTCTGACGCGCCAGCTCATGCAGGCCGTTCAAAAGGGACTGTTTGGAAACGTAATCGTGGCCCATGCACCCCTGCGTCGTGATGGACAGCACGCTATCTGACGGAAGCCCGTCAAAGGCCCACTCAAGGCTCTCTGCGTCACTCCATCCGGCATTTGGGATAACGGTTAGACCGTTCTGCTGCATATAATAGGCCATCACCCGGTTGCGCCAACAGTTCCATATTTGTTGGCTGCGGGGCATATCCAGATAGATGCTGTAGTCAGTGCTGATGCCCCCTGCAAAGCGCTGCAAAACCGACAGGTACTGCGCGGGGCGGTTCCACACCCGTTCAAACTGGTAATCATCCTCGTAAAAATGAAACCACCGCTTTTCGGGATTCTTAGCCGTCTTAGCCATGTGGAACGGCACGAGATTTACCGGTTCCACGTTGTGAACTGGCTGGAGTCTGGGCATATCAAACTTCCCCTCAAGCTCCGCATCTTTGATTCGTTCCCACCGGAACGTATCAAGGTCGTTAATTTTATCAAATTTCAATTTCATTCCTCGTTTCTTCAGATTATGTATCTGAGGATACGAGAGCCGATTTACTTATTTGGAGGACACTCGTATCCCCAGAATGGGTTTATGGTGCAGCATGCCGTTGGTAGCAGCCATGCCGCGCCGCCTACGCCTATGCCAGTATATAAGTTGGTAGCAGATATACCGGCGCTCCTACACAATCATAAGCACCACCGCCTTTCAGTATCGTTTATCACTCTCGGAGCAGGTCAAGGAGCGCGTAATAGTAATAGGTGCGGTTACGCGGCTTGTTGTCCGAGTAGAGAATTTGGTTGTCCACCAGCAGTCCGAGGAAACGGTTAACGCTTGTTTGGGGCGCCTTTGTGACCTCGGCCACCTGTTTTGCGTTTGTGATCGGGTTTTTGTAGAGTGCGTCGATAACATCCACCATTCCAGAGGAACGCGCTAAGGCACAGGCTTTTGTTATATGATCGTTGTATAGCGCATTGATTTTTGTGATCAGCTGGATATACTTGTCACATTGCGTCGCTACTGTCTGGAGAAAGAATTTAATCCACTCGTTCCATTCGCCTTTGTAGCGGATGTTGTTGAGAAGCGTATAGTACTTGATCTTGTCCCGTTCAAGGGCCTCACTGATAAAAAAGCAGGGAAGGTCGATCTGCTTTTTTGCATACAGATACATCGGAATCAACATTCTTCCCACACGTCCATTGCCGTCCATAAAAGGATGGATAGACTCAAACTGCGCGTGGATGATTGCAGTGCGGACAAGAGGACGGAAATTGTCAGTCGGTGTGTTGATGTAGGCAATAAGGTTGTCCATCAGGTCGGGAACCTCTTCCGGAACAGGCGGAATGAAAGTAATAGCATGGGTCTTGTCTTTCTTCCCAATATAGTTTTGTGAAACACGGTAGTCGCCGACAATATCCGGTTTCTCCACATTTCCGTGCATCAACACAGAATGCATCTTAAAAAAGAACTCGTGGGAAAAATCATGATAGCGGAGGAGATCATGTCCGGTTACCGTAGCCAGATAGTAATTCACGACCTTATTTACGTCCTGATCTTTATCGTTCGGTGCCAGCTGGTTGATCAGCACACCGTCCAGCGTGGCTTGTGTTCCCTCTATTGCAGAGGATGCAACGGCCTCCTTTTGTTGGAGGGTAGGCATAAACCAAGACGAATCCAGCTTGCTGTCACGGATTTTTTCCTTATAAACCTCCAACTTGGCGGTCGCGTCGATCAGTTCCTCAAAAAACACTGACTGATCAATAATCCCATTCTGTAGGGGCAGCAAACTTGCTTGATAAGACCCAACCATGGTTGTAACATCCCCTTTCCGCCGCTATTATACCACCTTAAAACCAAAAGTCAAGCGTTTTGGTTTTATTGTCGGTCCTTTTGAGAAACACAGATCAAAATCAGCCGGTTTTGGTTTTAAATATTCACGGTAGAATAACCGCATAAAGAAAAAGATTCCCGAAGTAGATGTAATGTAACGTGGGCCGCCCGGATGGGCGGCCCACATTTGATTTGTTGTAATCCGTACTTACAGCTGTTATCATTCATTCTGTGGCTCATTTCAGCCGCTCACACAGCGGCAGGAGTTCTTCCAGCCGAGCGACGATGCGCTTTTGCTCGGCGAGGGGTGGGAGGGGAATAACAATACTCCCAACTTGATTTGGACTTATGTGCGGAACGCTTATACCTGTGGTTTCTCCTCCTAGTGTACTGCTTAGAAGCGTGGATTGAAGGAGAAGTGCAATATATGACTCGCTTATACCTCCCATGCTTCTTATTCGCAACACTCGCTGAACCAAATATGTATCTGTATTATCATCATAAATAGCTACTCGCGTTCCGTCAGATATCCACGGGCGATCCAAGCCAAGAAGGACTGTTAGAGTCGGTCGATTTCCGCCACTCTGAGTCGGGAGAAAATCGCCAAATTTAGTCGGAAGATTTCCGCCAATCTTCCTTTATGTGAACTATACTGAATCTGCCAATGGTTCAGAGAAAGGATGGTCACATGAAGGAAT
>JAFUFT010000007.1 GCA_017469795.1 Oscillospiraceae bacterium | reverse complement strand
TCCTCTCTGGAGGAGGATGTGACAAAGAACGCCGAGGCTGGTCTCGGCTTCAATGCGGGCGGCGTCGGCCTGAGAGGTCCTGAGGGTCCCGGTGGACCGGGTGGTCCCGGTGGACCGGGAGGCCCCGGCGGTCCCGGAGGTCCCGGCGGCCCCGGCGCCCCGGGAGGTCCCGGCGGCATGCCGGATGACGGCACGGTCCGTTGGGCGGGCGGTCCCCCGGCCCACGGCGTCCATCATCCACTGGGCATCATCTTCACCACCTACGGCGGCGGTTGCAGCGGCCCCGAGGAGGCGGCGGGAACCCTGGCCCTCCTCAAACTCTATCTGGAGCAGCGGAACGCCAAAGTCATCGGAACCTTTGCCTGCTGCGGCAAGGAGTTCGGTCCTGCCGGCATTGACGATGGCGGCAAGCCCATGGTCATGGGTCCGGGCAAGCTGGAGCCTCCGGTCTACTACAAGGACGGAAACGGCAGCTATCACGCAGGCTCGTTCTTCTTCCACACCCACATGAACTCCAAGCCAAGTCCCCGAGACATCATGAAGGCAAAAGCACTGGTGGCGGATATTGTAGAGGATTACTTCTATTCTCACGACGGCATCCGCAAGGTGCTGTCCTCCCAGTACGTATCCATCAGCTGAGTAAAAACGGCAGGCCCCGCGAAATCTTTCGATTTCGCGGGGCCTCTTTAGATTGCTCAATCTTTTTGACCTCGTCCATATCCGCCCTTTTACAGGTTCCGATAAAAATCGGCCGCCCCCTGCAGTTCCGCCTCTGTGGGATGTCCCTTGGCAATTCCGCCCACGAGCTTGAAGGGGCCAAAGGTGTCAAATCCCTGACAATGATATGTTCCGATCTCCCTGGCGTGCTTCTCTGCAGCGACCGCCCGGATCGCCTTGAGGAAATCCCCGCCCGGCGCCCCGTGAGTATAGAGATAAAACACATCTCTGTTCTCCGGCAGATGCCCGGACGCATAGGCAACAAGCTGCTTGGCAAAGGCGCTGTAGTAAATCCCGGAGGCAAATCCGATCCGGTCATAGCCGGACAGATCCGTTTCCGGAGACGCTGTCACATCGATCAACGTGACCTCGTTGTCCCTTGCAATGGCGTCCAGGAGCTTTTTGGTGTTTCCGTGATGGCGGGAATAATAGACGATTGCGGTTGCCATGCGGTTTTCCTCCTTTTTCATTCAGACTCTGTACTTTTCTTACCATATTCCAGCGCAGGTGTCAAGCCGGCAGAGGAAGTCCCATCTGACAGGCCATAGGCGATCGGAGAAACCGGGCTGTGATCCATGGTTCAGTCTTGTCAGCTCCAGTGCTTCAGCGTCGAAAGGTACCGGTCATACTGTTCCCGGCGGTCCGCGTCCGGCATGCCGGCCGAGTCGGGCATATGCGCCAGAAGGAAATCAATCAGCTTTTCTTTCGACTCGTAGACGAAGCCTCCGTCTGTATAACACCACTTGCAGTAGTCCTCGTTAAATGCTCCGTCCGTCTCCCTACTGATCAGGCTGTCCTCTCCCATCGGCATACCACAGCATTGGCAGACAAGCTGTCTCGGCGCACCCAGGAGCGTGTTGATGGACACGTCGTACTCCCGGGACAACAGCATCAGGGTGTCGGTATTGGGCTGCGTCTCCCCTGTCTCCCAGCGACTGACGGCCTGTCTTGTGACCATGACCCGTTTTGCAAGCTGCTCCTGGGTCAGATGATGCGCTTCCCGCAGGTTTTTGAGTATCTCACACATTTCCATGATGATCCCTCCTGTTCTTGATGCCTTGATTGTACCACCGGCTTCGGATAAAGAAAAGCAACTTGCGGTTGCGTCTCCAGATCCTGACCCCGGCGTAAATCGTCACCCTGTCCCTCAGAACTTCCGCCCCGAGCCGGAATGTGTCCGGCCAGAGGATCCCGAATAGGAACTGGAATAGGAAGACCTTCCGCTGGAGGAGGAACCGCTGTCAGAGGACTTGGTCTCCACCGGATCGTAGGTCCGGGTCGTGACGGAGCGGATAAACTCATCCGACACCCGCTCGACGATCAGGCTGTTTTTCACAAGGTAGCTGTCGGCATTGGTTTTCATTGCAGGGACCTCCATCCGCTTTTTTGCCCATGTCAGAGATACGCCGCCGATGGCAGCTCCCGCTGCCAGGGACACAAGCACAATAAAGATCCAGTACCCGACGGACCGGGGCACCCGTCCGGTGCGGAACATATGCTCCGTGTGGTTGAGCCACTGGTTCAGGGCCTTGAAGTATGCTTTCTCATCCAGCTTGCTCTCACAGTGGCCCCGCAGCCGTTCCTCGTTGACCTCGCTGAGCACGCTCGTGCAGACTCCAGAGGCGGTAATACGGGTCGTTGACGAGTAGCCGGGCCACTTGAACACCGTCAGCAGGATCCCGTCATAGTCCTCCCCCAGCCCGTAACCGTTATAGTAGTAGAACAGATCGGAGAACTCCTCCTTGCTCAATGGGCCGGAGGAAAACGCCGTATGGATGACCACATCCACCCCGTAGGCGTTGGAAATGGCGCGGGCCCGTGTTTCCAGCTGCTGCCGCTCCTCCTCTGTGAGCAGATTGGCGTCGTCCACCACCCGGGGCGCCTCCCCGTCGTGGAAGCGGACAAAGGATTCCTCCGCCTGACTGTACCAGTCCGGGGTAAAGGGCGATCCGGTCTGATAAAGCCGCCGGAAATTCTCGATCCAGTCGGATATACCCTCGTAGTATCTGCCGGCCACCATATACTCATACAGCACGTCGTCGATCTCATTGGCGACCCACTCGGTGTATAGATCCCGGGTGACAGGACCATAGCAACTGGCCCACCAGCCCCGGTCATTCGGGTCCATGCAGATGAAAAGGCACACGCCTTCATACTCGTCCCCGCAGCCATAGCCGTTGAAATCAAAAAAGTCCGCAGAGTAGATCTTTTCTCCAAGGCCGTAGGAGGATACGTCCGTAACGATCACGATATCCCGGTCGATCTGGCCCCGGATCTCCGCCAGACGGGCCTCCATGGCGGCCTCCTCCTCCGCAGAGAAGATGTCCGCGGTGTCCACCACCCGGGGCGCGTCCGGATCGTGGTAGAAGGGAAAGTCCTCCGTACTCACGGGGTACCAGGGCGGCAGATCCCCGCCCGGACCGACCCGGGGAATCTCCTCCGGATCGATCTCCAGCTGCGGGGCAGGCTCTTCGGTGGTTTCCGGATCCGTCCCGTCCAGATAGTCAGAGAGCAGCAGGGTGGTGGCGTACATAGGTCCGAAAACACCGTAGTCAGCGGCATAGTCCGGCACGCTCTCCGCCACAAAGTCCAGAAAATCCTGCGGGACCAGCTCCGCTGCGGCGCCGTACGCTCCCACGACGGCCTCCCCGGTTTCCCGGTCCCAGACCATCTGGAACCCGTCCCGATCCGGCCCATAGCCGAATCCGCAGTCGTCATAGAATCCCCGTGCCAGGTCGGACAGGGACAGATCCTCATGATCCTCCGGCCCCACCGCCAGCAGCGCCAGATCCACATGGTGCGTCTCCATAAACGCCAGACACACCTCATCAAGCTCCTTCTGCTGTGCATCGGAGAGCTCCCCGGAGGAATCGGCTGCACGGTAATAATCCTCGCTCCACAGGTCTGAGGCATGAACCGCAGGGGCGAAGAGCAGCGCCAGCGCTGCCAACAGGATCAGAACCTTATGAATGCGTTTCATCTCCTCACCCCCCTAACAGGTATTTTCCTACGAAGAGCGCGATCATCGCAAGGCTGACCACGCCAAACCGCAGCAGAAAATACCACCGGCTGACATTCTTGTCAATGGGAAGCTGGCCCACGACCTTTCCGGTCTGGCCGTTCACCGCGTAATGGTATTTCTTCCCCTCATGGGTAAGGTCGAACAGATATACCGGGAACAGGACATATTTCGCGTCCAGATCGCCCTTCAGGGTGCCGCCCTTCCGGCTCACGCCGCTGTAGCCTGAGGTGGCCCGTCCCATCGCCACGCTGTCCGCGCTGGAACGCATCCGGCGTTCCGCCCGGGACGAAATATCGCTCTTGGCCACGTCGAACCGGTCCGCGGTAAATCCGGCCAGATAGCGGATGTCAAAATCCTTTGCCTCCTGCATCTCAAAGGGCTCCAGCGAATCCATCATCTCATCCTTGATCTTGCCGCTGGCATCCACAGGAATGTCCTCAAAGGACATGGAAACCCGTCTGGTCAGCACATAGTGATCCGTCTTTGTGATTAGATAGTTGCCGCTGCGCTGGGAACTGGATTTCTGTCCGTTGAAGCTGATGGTGCCGGACATTTTGCCCCGAAACACCCAGAACGGCACATACACGCCGGTGACCTTCCCCATGGTGCTCTTTGAGAAGTAGCCCTTGGGCAGGAGCGGCTTCCATCTGTGGAACCGGCTCGCCGCCGCAGGCAGACTGTCCGGCTGGATACGGAAGGGGATTACGCTGTTAGGGCGCAGTTCCCCGGTCACCTTTTCTGTCAGAACGATATTGTTGCCGCAGTAGGGGCAGGTCAAGGCCATCTGCTCCGCCGGAGCGATGACCTCCGCCCCGCAGGAGACGCAGTTATAGATCGGCAGTTCCTTCGCGCCCAGATCTGTGACCTGCTGCGTCATGTTTTTGAAGTCGAAGCCCTGAACCTTGCCGGGGACATCCTCATAGAGTCCCGGTCTTTTTACCGGGGCGGGCTCCGGTTCTGCAGAAATATCCACGGTCATACCGCAGTAGTCGCAGACGAGCTTTCCCATTCCCGGATCAAAACGCATCGGCGCAGTGCACGCAGGGCATTTCTGTTCGGCCAGTGGTTTCATAGCGGCATTCCTCCATTTCTTGCACGGATAGCGGATATCTGACTCTCTGATTCCAGTCTACCTGAATCCCCACAGGAAAGCAACCGGTTTCTGCGTTTTGTCTCTATTTTATCCTGCCGGACGGAAAAAAGCCCTGCTCCCGGGTGAGCAGGGCTTTTTGTATCACTCGGCTTTGGCCAGATAGCGGTCATAGGCCGCCTGTTTGAGGTCGATGGCCTCCTGGATCTTCATGGCGGTCAGGTTGCCCGCTACCTCGTCGAGCTTGGCGACCGGCTCGTTGCCGACCAGCACGGAGGTGACAATCTCTTCCATATAGGTCTCGATATCGCTCATCACAGCGGCGTATTCCTCTGCCTCTTCGGTGGTCAGACCGGCGTCTGCAGGATATCCCTCACTGCAGATCTCCATCCCGCTGCGGTCCCAGATCTCCATGGCGGCTCTCTGGTTCTCCCCGAAATAGTACTGGAGCCGGGCGCAGTCGTTGACGTAGGGCCCGCCATTGGTGATGTAGATCGAACAGGTCAGGGAAGACGGCAGACCGATGGGGCTCTGCAGGATCGTCTCATTCAGGTGCGGATCTCCGTTTTCATCGTATTCGAAGCTCACGCCCTCCAGACCGTAGTTGGCCAGGAAGGTTCCCTCCTGACTGTACCAGTAGTCGATCCACTTCAGGCAGGTCTCCACATCGTGGCAGTCCGTCGTTACGGTGTAGCCGGGATTGGTGGGGTTGGCATCGTTTACGTACATGACCGGTCCGTCAGCGGTCTTTCTGGGATAGGAGGTGCCGGTGATGGCGAAATCCGGGTCGTCTACGGCGTCCTTGTACATGTCGAACATCAGCACGTTGGCTGTCCAGACGCCTGCGTCACCTGCGGCGATCAGGCCGAAATCCGGATCGGTGCTGGTGGTCCGGGACAGGAAATCCGGGTCAATGAGCCCCTCTTCAAACCATTTTGCCATCAGGGTCACAAAGTCATAGTAATCCTGCTCCATGCCCGCGTATTTGACCTGTCCGTCCTGCACGTAAAACAGTCCGTTCCGCAGCTCCGCGGGAACGCCGTAGCCGACGGAGAAGTAATTGGTCAGGCCGGTGTAGGGCATCAGCAGCGGTGCGGAGGCGCCGATTTCATTTTTGAATGCGGTAAGCACGTCGTAATAATCGTCATAGGTGACCGGCACGTCTTTCCCCAGTTTCTCCAGATAGTCCTTCCGGATCACCGGACCCACGTTCATCTCCGTGCCGATTTCAAACCGGTAGCACTCCACAATGGCGCCGCTGTCCGTATAGGCCGCCAGCTCCCATTCCTTGTTCTGGGCCAGCACTGCTTTGAGGTTGGGCATTAGATCGTCCAGATAGGGCTCCACATTCACTGCCACACCGTCCTCCAGCAGCTGATCCGGGTTATTGTAGTAAGAGCTCGCACCCAGGATCATGTCGGGATAGTCTCCCGCCGCCACCATCAGGGAAAAGTCCGCGCTGGCGGTCTCAGTGTTGACGATCTGGTAGTCGATGTGCACGCCGGTCCGGCTCTCCAGCTCCTGGGCGAAGGGCGTTGCGCCGGGGCCCTCGATGAAGTTGGTCAGCACAGGCGGCCAGGTGTACCAGATGGAGAAGGCGGTGGGTTCCTCCGTGATGGGAAGCTCCACCTCCACGAACTGGGGCAGTTCCTCCTCCGGCTCAGGCGCCGGTTCCTCAGCAGAGGCCGGCTCCACCGGCTCGCCCTGAATCAGCGCGTCCGGATTGGTGTCGGGCATATCCTCCGGCGCCGACGCAGCGCCTTCCTGTGCTGAGGCAGCAGGCTCTGCCGGAGCCTCTCCGGTCGAGGCAGGCGTCTGGGCTCCGCCGCAGCCGGCCAAAAGTCCCATTGCCAGGGCAAGAACCAACAAAAGCGACAATGTCTTTTTCATACTCGTTCCCTCCGTTGAATTTCAGCTTACGGCAGGCACCGCCCGCCATCTTCATTATAGAACGGATCCGGGCATTCGTAAATTGTCAGGAATCTCCCTGCGATATCATTTTTTGACACAGGCAAAGCGCGACGGAAAACAACAGGACCGCTGCCGGGATCCCGGCAGCGGTCCTGTATCCATCGGGCAAGCGGAAAGGGATGGCTCCGTTACCCGCCGAAATAAGCTTTTTTCACCACGTCGTTGTTTCGGATCTCCTCCACGCTGCCCTCGGCCACCATTTCGCCCACCTGGAGCGTATAGCAGTAGCTGGCAGCGCCGAAGGCCAGGTGGACGTTCTGCTCCACCAGCAGGATCGACGTGCCCTTGCTCTGGTTGATCTCCCGGATCTTGTTGCCGATGTCGTCGATGACGGCGGGGGCAAGTCCCAGGGAGGGTTCGTCCAGGCACAGGAGCTTCGGGTTTGCCATGATGCCCCGGGCGATGGCCAGCATCTGCTGCTGTCCTCCGGACATGGTCCCCGCCTTCTGCTTCAGCCGGTCCTTCAGGATCGGAAACAGCTCAAAGCAGAACTCCATATCCCGCTGGATCCCCTCCTTATCGCTGCGCTGGGTGGCACCCAGCAGGAGGTTCTTCTGCACGGAAAGATAGGGGAACAGATGCCGTCCCTCCGGCGCCAGTACCAGACCCCGGCGCACCCGCTCAGCCGTGGAGGCATGCGTGATGTCCTCCCCGGCAAAGAGGATTTTGCCCTCGGTGGCCGGAACCGTACCCAGGCAGGCGTTGAGGGTGGTGGACTTGCCGGCGCCGTTGGAGCCGATCAGCGTCACGATGCCGCCCTCCGGGACGGAAATGTTGATATCATGGATCGCGATAGATTTCCCGTACATGACCTTGAGGCCGCGGACTTCCAGAATATTACTCATACCGCACCTCCGAAATAAGTGTCGATGACCGTCTGATCCTGCCGCATACCCTCAGGCGTCCCCTCAAAGATCTTCTGTCCGAAGCTGATGACGGTGACGCTGTCCAGGATGTCCAGGATCTGCATGTTGTGCTCCACCACCAGGATGGATATGCCCTTATCGCGCATCTTGGAGATGGCGTCGATGGAGAAGGCGATCTCCTCCGGATTCATGCCGCCCAGAGGCTCGTCGAGCAGCAGGAGCTTTGGCTTGGTCGCCAGCGCCCGGGCCACGCCCAGGATCTTCTGGTAGCCGTGGGGCAGGTTCTTGGCCAGCTCGTTGCGGACATGCTGCAGTCCCAGGAACTCCAGCACCTCGTCGGCGGACTTGGCGATGTATTCCTCGTTCTGCCGGTAGGTCTTGGTATTAAAGAACACCTGCGGCACCGTGGAGTGGGGCCGGAGATGATAGGCGGCCGTCACATTTTCAAAGACCGTAAACTCACCGAAGAGCGGATTGAGCTGGAAGGTCCGTCCGATACCCATTTTCGCCACCTGATGGGGCTTGGATTTAGTGATCTCCTTCCCGGCGTAGAAGATATGGCCCGAGGAGGGCGTCAGCACACCGGTGATCAGGTTGAAGAACGTGGATTTACCTGCGCCGTTGGGGCCGAGGAAACCCTTGATCTCCCCTTCTTCCATGGAAAAGTCCAGATCGTTCATGACGGTCAAGCCGCCAAAGCGTTTGGTCAGACCGGATGTTTCAAGCAGATGCACGGTCGTCCCTCCCTTCCGATGCTTCGATCGCTTTCTGTTCTTTCTTCTTCCGGATCAGGTCGGGAATACCGGCCAGACCGCCGGGGAGCAGATAGGCGACGATCAGCGTACAGGCGCCCGTCAGGAACGGGGCATAGGCGCTCAGACCGCGGCCCAGTTCCGGGATCAGCACAAAGATAATCGCGCCGATGATGGGTCCGATGAAGTAATCCTCACCGCCGATGAGCATATACATCAGCAGCCACAGGGAGAACGTCATGTCATAGTTGGTGGGCGACAGAACGGTAGAATACAGGCCGTAAGCCGCGCCGGCAACGCCGGCACAGAAGCTGCCCATTCCCACGGCAAGCAGCCGGTAGAACCGGGCGTTGACGCCAATAGAGGAGGCCACGTCCTGACTCTGGGCCAGGGCCCGCAGAGTCGTGCCGATCCGGGAGAACTCAAACCGGAACAGGATCAGGATCAGGACCACGGCGATGGCCAGGAACACATAGTAGCATGCGATGTCGTTCTGCAGCAGCTTGGGGATCCGGGTCAGACCGTGATAGCCGCCGGTGATCTTCATGGCCTTGATCACATAAACCAGAGTCACGCCCAGGAACATGGAGGCCATGGAGTAATACATACCCTTGAGCCGCACGAAGGGGAAACCGGTGATCACGCTGACCAGCGCCGCGAACAGGCCGCCGGCAATGATGGTCACCACCGGGGGAAGGCCCAGGTTCCGGGCCAGGATGCCCGCGCAGTAGGCGCCCAGCGCAATAAAGGTGCCGTGGGCGAAGGTCAGGGTGCCGGACAGGGAGATGGTCCGCAGGCTGACGGAGCCAACCACCTTGTACAGCACCATGATCAGCACGCCGATCCAGTAGCTGGTGTGCAGAAAAATGGGCAGCACCAGGAAGATCAGCAGCAGGACCGCGTAGGGAATGCCCTTTTTCACATTCAGTTTTTCAGTCATCAGGGCACCTCCTTACATCTCGTGTCCGAAGAAGCCCTTCGGACGGATCAGCAGTAGGACCACAACCGCAGAACAGGCAATGGCGGAGGCCGTGTAGCTGTCCCAGATGATGGGGCACACGGAATCCAGCAGCGCCATCAGGAAGCCGGTGATCAGGATGCCATTCATAGATCCCGCGCCGGCCAGCATGACCAGCATCAGGATGCGGACGTTGATGTTGTCACCCATGTTGGAGGACACCTGCTGATAGGCGCCCATCATAGCGCCCGCCACCGCCGCCAGCGCAAAGCCCATGCCGCAGACCAGCATGGCGACCTTGTTGACCTGGATGCCCTGCAGGGCAGCGCCCAGACGGTCCTGAGAAATAGCCTCCATCTGCATGCCCAGCTTTGTCCGGTAGACGATATACAGGGTGATGATCAGCAGGATCAGGCCCACCAGGAAGGTGATGAGCTTTTCGTTGGTGAGCGTCATGAAGCCCAGATCCAGAACGCCGTTTCCATAGGCGGGAATGGAGATGGTCTGGGAACCAGAGACCTGCACTGCCAGCTGCTGCAGCATGGTCATGAGCGCTACCGAAACCATAACCACCCGGTCAAATTCCGTCTGGAAAGGCCGGAACACAAACCGCTCCATGACGATACCGATGGCCGCCAGAACGATCGCCGCAAGAAGCATGGCGACCCAGTTGTTAAGACCGGCTTTTGCACAGAGATAATAGGTAATATACGCCGCGAGCATATAAAACGCGCCGTGGGCCAGGTTCACTGAGCCCAGCATATTGAAAATAAAGGCGAAGCCCAGGGATGCCAGAATATACATGGATGCCAGCACCAGGGCATTGACCATAATGTTGGGGATAACTCCCATGTTCTCACCTCTCCTTACTCGATTTTGGAGGATGTAGATACAAGGCGCCGGATTGGGGCGCCTTGTACCGTGAAATCAGATTATCTTCAGATTACGGGGCAACGCACTCGTAGGTGCCCATGTAGACGATCTCGCCGTTCTCCACCTTCATGGCGTGGCTGGGATGGGCGATCAGATGGGTGTTGCCGAAGGTCTCCTGGCCGCAGCGTACGCCGGTGCCGAAGAGGGTCTCCACCGTATCCACGCCGTCAAAGTAGCTCCGGACAGCCTCAACGTCCGTGGAGCCAGCGCCCTGCATGAGCTGAAGCAGGTTGTACAGGCAGTCCAGCGCAGCGCCGTTCCAGGCGGTGGCGTTGTCCGCGCCGTAGGTATCCACAAACAGCTTGTAGATCTCATTGAAGGTGTCGGTGTTGTGCTCGGGGGTGGCAATGTCGGAACCGAAGGTAAAGGCGCCGGACAGATCAGCGATGCCGCTGCCGCCAACGAGGACGCCGGGGCCCAGGGTGATGACCGCAGCACAGACCATGTCAGAGCCTGCGGAACGAACTTCCTTCAGGAGGGCGGCGATGTTGTCGGGGGTGCCGTTGCCGATGAAGCAGTCAGCGCCGGAGTTGACGATCTTCAGAGCGATGGAGGAGAAGTCGGTGGACTCGCCGTCATAGATCACGGGAGAGTCGATGTACTCCAGACCGACGCGCTCGGCGTTCTCTTTGACCAGAGCGGCCTGCTCGGCGTTGACGCCGTTGTCATCGCAGGCATAGACAACGCTCTTGACCTCAGGATAGTTGTCCTTGATCACGTCCAGAGCCGCAGGGAACTGAGAGGTGCAGGCGTCGGAGAAGGAGTAAGAGTACTGGGTCTCCGCGTTCATCACGCCATGGTTCATGTTGTTCTGAGCCATGATGTTCATCACATGGGCGTTCTCAAAGATGTCGATGGCGCCTTCCACCCAGAAGTCGTTGGTCTCGACAACATACTGGATCCCCTGGTCCACCAGCCGCTGCGCCGCAGAGCGGATGCCCTCAGCGTCGGAGCCGCCGTCTTCCACCACCAGTTCAAGCTGATACTTGGTGCCGCCGATGTCGATGCCACCCTGATCGTTGTAGTACTTGCACAGGGTTTCCATCTCGATCTGGTTGTTGTAGTCGATGGAGGCAAACCAGCCGGTGGTGTTGATCAGCGCGCCGATCTTCAGCACGTTGTCGCCGGCGGGAGCCGCCTCAGCAGGGGCCTCTTCTCCGGCAGCACCCTCAGCAGGAGCGGCCTCCGGAGCAGAAGCTGCAGCGTCGGAAGCGGCAGGCGCAGAGGATTCCGCGGCACCGCAGGCAGCCAGCGACAGCACCATGGCCATGGCCAGCAGCAGGGCTAACAATTTCTTCTTCATAGTGATTCATCCCTTCTATAAATTTTATGAAACGCGAAATATTGTCAATCCGCACAAAAAAAGGCAAAATACGGGAGAAAATAATCGCAGTTTCACAAGTCAGCCTCATATTAACACTTGAAATCACGCTTTGTCAAATATATAATGTTGATGTTACCTATTACAAAAACTAATAGATCAAGGGGGCGGTTTTGTGGATCTTCTGCAGATGCGGTATGTGACCGCCATTGCCGATATGCGCAGCATGACAAAGGCGGCTCAGGTCCTGCATGTTTCCCAATCCGCCCTGAGTCTGTCCTGCAAACGGCTGGAAACAGAATTGGGTGTCCAGCTGTTCAGCCGGACCGGCAAGACGCTCCGGCTGACGGAGGCCGGGGAGCTGTTCTGCGCCCAGGCCGTGGAGATCCTGCGGCTCACTTCCAATCTCGAAGCCCAGCTGCGGCGCATGTCTCAGGAACGGAATCCCCCGGTTTTCTTCGGGTCGGAGGTCATTGATTTCAGCAATGAGCTGATCACCCTGTTCCGCCAGACGGATGGAAATATGGACGTTCAGGCGGAAAACGCCGAGAAGGCAAAGCTATTGGAAAACCTTCGGAACGGGACCTACTGCTTTGCCCTGACCCTTCGGGACCACACCGGCGACGGGATCGTATCCACCCTGCTTTTGGACGAGCCCATGCTGGTCCTTGCCGGGCCAACCTCCCATCTGATCGAACGGCCGGAGCTGCGGATGGAGGATCTCCGCGGCTCGCCTCTGGTGACCACCTCCGATGAATACGGGATCGGGCAGCTCATGCGGGAATACTTCCAAATGCGCAATATTCCCATGGGAAAGATCCATCAGGTGGGCGATTCCGACTCCATCGTAGTGAAGGTCTACAACAACTTCGGCATCAGCTTTGTGCCGGAAACAGTGGTGAATCTGTGGGTCCGCACGCCTCAGATCTGTATCCCGGGCATCCGGTGGCTGCCGGTGGAACACGGCAGCCTGCGGCGGAGAGTGTATTATACGCGCACAGAGGACATGACCCCCTCCCCGGACTGCGAAACATTCCTCCGTTTCCTGTTCGGATACAGCGCTGCGATCCGGGAAGCCCACGCCTATCCTGCGCTGGACGCCGTACTCCCGTTCCTGACAGATTAAAAAGAGGTGAAGCCGATGGCTTCACCTCTTTTTTCAGATCGTTCTTCCGTTGTCCACCACGATCACCTGGCCGTTGCAGCCTTTGGAGTCGTCACTGGCGAAGAACAGGATCGCTCTGGCCTGGTCCTCCGCGGTCACCTCTGGCACTGTGTCGTCGAAGTGTCGGGCGCACTGTCCCGCGAATTCCTGGTCAAAGGTGGCCAGTTGGTCCGGAGTGTTGAGCGACGTGGGGGTGGGGCCGGGGGCGACCACATTGATGCGGATGCCCCGGCCCGCAAACTGTATGGCCACGTTCTTGCTCATACCGACCACCGCGGTCTTGGCGGCAGTATAGGCAATTCCGGCATTATAGGAGGTCCCTCCGATGGAGGAAATATTGACGATACTGCCCTGCCCGGCCTTCGTCATGGATTTGAGCGCCTCCTGCATCATGTAGAACACGCTGTACTGGTCAACCTTGATGATGTGGTCCCACCAGTCCGCATCGCACCGGGTCACAGGGCGATGCTTGTCGGCAATGCCGGCATTGTTCACAAGCACGTCAATCCGGCCAAAGGTCTTTTCCGCATCCTCGCAGACGCGGCGGCAGTCCGCCGGAACGCTGACGTCGGCGGAGACGGAAATCACACTGCGGCCCAGTCCTTTGCAGTACGCTTCCACCTCTTTGAGCTTGTCCATACGCCGGGCAACCAGCACCAGATCGGCGCCCTCCTCGGCAAACAGCTCCGCAGTACGCTTGCCGATCCCGGAGTTCGCTCCGGTGATAACGGCAACCTTACCAGTTAAACGATTCATTTTCATTCTCTCTTCTATATCTTATTTGGAACCGCTGTAGACCTTACCCACAATCACGCCGGCCAGCTTGCCCCAGCAGCAGGAGGAGATAGCGGAAACCAGCATGGAAAACGGGAGCACCCGCAGGAACGCCATGGGAAACTCCGGAACCGGTCCGATGGCCATAAAGGTCATAAAGAAGTTCATAAAAATACCCATCAGCGCACCGCCGGCCGCGCCGGAAACCAGATAAGCCGCCACAGGGTTTTTGTCGCAGTGAAGCAGCTTCGCCACCCTGTCTCCAAAAGCGGGCACCCGCAGGAACAGCGTCAGCATTACGCCGGCACAGTACGCGCATACAAATGTCTTCAGGAGAATTCCCGGCGCTGCCTGGCCGATGTAAAGGGAAACGGCAATGGTCATGGTGCCGCCCTGAAACACATTGAACACGGCATTCCAGAGATTGTCGGGACTCTTGTTAAACATCTCTGCCTCCTTATACCTGATAGTCCATGGCGGTGACTTTCCGCAGCATGGGCGTGGAGAACTCCGCCAGCTTTGTATGCGCTTCAGAGGCCGGGTATCCGGCGGCATCCTCAATGGTCTCAAAGTCCGCCACCTGGATCAGGTCGCCGAACATCACCGGAGCGTCCTCCGGCAAAACCGGCGCGGGCGCGGCGGGTACTCCCACAAACTGTCTGCGAATGGCGGGATACTGCTCCGGCACCGTCTCCAGATATGCTTTGACGGTCTCGATGTTCTTTTGTTTCTCGGGTATATCCCGGAATCTGAACACGGAAATATGACGAATCATGAGAAATCCTTCCTTTCTTTTGTTCTGATTCCATTATATCGGTCCGCTCCGTCTCAGGAAAGCACGAAACCACTTGCGTAAATCACAAGTATTTACTTGACAAACACAAGTGTTTACATTATGTTTTTCCTGAAGGCCCATAGAAAGGAGGCCGCTTTTTGAATTTTCTGAATTTTGAATATATGCTCACCATTGCCCGGGTCGGCACGATCCGCGGCGCCGCGGAGGCGCTGTACATCTCCCCCCAGGCTTTGAGCGAACATCTGAAAAAGCTGGAACTGGAGATCGGAACGCCCCTGTTTCAGCGCACCAAGCCTCTGACGCTCACGGAAGCAGGGTGCCAGTTCCTGATCTGCGCGGAAACCTGCCTGGACGCAAAAAAGCAGTTGGAGGTGGAGCTGGCTTCCATTTCCGTCCGTAATGACCGCCACATCTCGCTGGGCGTTCCCACGGGAATGTCGCCGCCGCTGTTGGTGTCCTTTCTGGAATTCTTCCGCCACAAGCACCCCGAGCAGTCCGTCACCGTCACGGAGCTTCCCACTCGAACCGGCGCCCTTCTGGAGATTCCCAGCCATATCGACGCCGTGATCGGTGAATTTCAGGGAGAAAACAGCAAGCTCACCTACACGCCGGTCCTGCAGAGCGGACGCTTTGTCGTGGCGGTCCACCGGGCGCTTCTCGCCGCCACGTTCGCTCCGGAAGGGGCCGCAGAAGTGGAATCTGCCGCCGCTGCCGGCAGGCCGCTGCCGCTCTCCCGGTTTCGGGACTGCCCCTTTGTGCTCAAACGCAGCGGTTCCATCGTCCGGGAGATTGAGGATCGGCTCTTCCGGCAGTCCGGTGTGACGCCCATAAGCAACGTACAGACCGGGGACATGGAACTGACCGTGCGTCTGGTGCTGCTGGGCCATGCGGCGGTGTTTCTCCCTGAGCCTGTAGCCAGGGCAAATCTGATCCTGCCGGATACGCTGGTCCACAATGATTCCATCGTGCTCTGCCCCCTCCAGATGAACGGGGAAATCTGGCAGCTTTCCATCGGCTGTCCCCGATACCGAAAGTCGCCGAAGGGCGTGACGCTCCTGACGGAGGCCGCGGCCCTTTATTACAACAGTGTGCTCGGCGCATGAGCGTGGAACAGCATCATTTCACAACGCAAAAGGGACCGGCACTGTCGTGCCGGTCCCGGGTCTGTATGCTGTTTCTCACCAGCGGCCCCGTCCGCCCATCATCTGGTTTGGGAGGGAATCCACTTCCTGACCGTTGACGATCAGCGTACCGCCGTTGAATTCTCCGGTGCCATCGTAGTCAAAGGTGGAACCGCCTGTCACATCGATATAGCCGCCATTGATGTACAGGTCGCCGTTGGAGTCAATGCCGTCCGTGTCGCCGGAACCCATGACCACCGTGATCTCACCGTCGTTGATCTCCAGCGTGGGCCAGTATGCCGAGGACTTCTGGGCCGCATTCATTCCGTCGTCGGAAGCCTGGATATCGATGACGCCGCCGTTAATCTGGATATAGGTGCCCTCGATTCCTTCCGCAGCCGTAATGGTGAAGGTTCCGCCGTCGATCTCCGTTACAGAGACCGCGTGGATGGCGTCGTCACCTGCGTCAAGGGTGAAGTCTCCGCCGCAGATGTAGATATATCCCAAGCTGTCGTCGTCATCGTTCTCCGCGTGCAGGGTATCCGTTCCAGCGGTCAGACTGAACACGCCGCCGGCAATCCGGATGGAGTCGTTGGCCTCCAGGGTTTTGGAAGAAGCCGTGATGTTGTAAGCACCTCCGGTGATCTTGAGGTCGTCTTTGCAGACAACGCCGTTGTCCGTGGAGGAGATATTCAGGGTGCCGGTTCCGTTCATGACCAGGTCGGACCGGGAGAAGATCACACCGTCGGTGTTGGTGTCGCCGTCCGCTGTGAAGGTGCCGGTGACAGAAAGCGTGTTATCCGTATCGGTCGTGGTCACAAAGACCTTATCGGCCTCTTTGACATAGATGCAGGGGAAGTCTTCATTTTCAATAGATGCGCCGTCCAGCACGATCTGCACTTTGGCCTGATCGTCCGCGTCCACATAGACCGTAACATTGGAGGCAGAGCCGGAGAGCACGTACACGCCTTCCGCAGTGATCTCGATATCCTCTCCGTCAGAGAGCGCGTAGTGGACCGCGTCGCTGAGGTCGGCCGTCTGTTCCAGGTCGCGGTCTGTGAACAGCTCGCTTCCGTTCAGGACGCCGTTCTCCGCGCAGTTTAGTTCCGTCACAGGGCCGGAGATCTCCTCCGCTTCCTCCGTCTCCACCGCGGAGGCTTCTTCCGCGGCGCTCTGCTCGGGTTCCGGCTCCGCCGCGGGCTCGGCTGCCTCAGCAGTATCTGCGGCAGTCACTTCCGGAACGTCAGCTTCCTCCGCCGGGAGCACAGAAGCGGCCTGCGCGGTCTCCGAGGCAATGTCGCTCACCCCGAAGGATGCAGCCTGGGTTTCCTCCGCTGCCTCCGGAGCGGTGCCGCATCCGGCAAACAGCATCACGGACAGGCTGAGGATCAGCGTCAGGGTCATTACTTTAAAAAGGATGGAATGTTTCATCGTTGTACCTCCATTCAGGCTGTGCCTGTGGTTCTTTTCGGGTCGAGTATATCAGCCGAACCTAAGGCGAACCTAAAACCAACATGAATTATTTGTGAACATGCCTCCGGTTTTTTCTTTTAAGTTCTCTTTAGGTTTTCGGCGTATATTGGAATCACAATTTGAAACAGATCGTGTTTTTCTCCCAAAACAACAGGATCTGTGTTATACTGATTTAAAACGGAGGTGAGGCCATGAAGCTGTTGTTTGCAGAGGACGACCGCGACGTTTCCAGAGCAGTGGTGACCCTGCTGGAGCGGAGCAATTATACCGTGGATCCGGTCTACAACGGCACCGACGCCCTGGACTATCTGGTGAGCGGCGACTACGATGCTGCGGTCCTGGATGTGATGATGCCCGGGAGGTCTGGCCTGGAGGTGGTCCGGGAGGCCCGCCGCAGCGGTGTGCGTATCCCGATCATGATGCTGACCGCCATGGACGAAGTGGATGACCGCATCAACGGTCTGGACGCCGGCGCGGACGATTATCTGCCCAAGCCCTTTGCGGGCGGTGAACTGCTGGCCAGGGTCCGGGCGCTGCTGCGCCGAACGGAGAGCTTCACGCCGGATCAGATGGTCTTTGAGGACATCACGCTGGACCGGAACAGCTACCGGCTCTCCTGCGGCAATCAATCCGTAAATTTGGGCAGCAAGGGTTTTCAGATGATGGAAATGCTCATGCGCAATCCCGGCAGCGTGATCTCCGTGGAGCAGTTCATGGAGCACATCTGGGGCTGGGATACGGAGGTCGAGGTCAACGTGGTCTGGGTCAACATCTCCCAGCTGAGGAAGCAGCTCCAAAAGCTGGGCTCTGCCGTGGAGATCAAGGTGGTCCGGGGCGCCGGCTATACGCTGGGAGGCCGAAATGGTTAAACGGGTACAGCTTCGTTTCTGGCTGATCGCCATGGCCGCCATGGGCTTTTGCGTCATAGCGCTGGTTGCCGTGATCAATCTGCTCAACGCCGCCCAGGTGGACCGGGAGATCACCCGGGCTTTGGCAGAGATGGTGGAGACCGTGGAATCCGTTCAGGCCGCCGAAACCGCCGCAGTGGAGGAGGAGCCGGAATGGCGTGTGGAAAGCTATGTGGAGGAGGCCCCTCCCACCCAGACGCCGGAGGCGTCGGCGGAGCCGTCCCCCGAAGTCACCGCAGCCTCCGATCCTTATTTTACCGGCAAGGACGGAAATCCCCGAGGCATGGACGGCTGGGGCAAGAAACGGCCCTGGTGGTATGAGGATTTCCTGCCTGAATATACTGAAACCGAACAAACGGAATCCACACCCACGCCGGAGCCTCAGGAAACCATCATCAATCACTACTACTATTATTATCCTGCCGAGACCGATTCTGAACTGGATCTCCGCAGTTCCGCCATGAACCAGTATGCCGGGCGGCTCTGCGTGGTGTCCTTCTCGGAGGGTGCCCCGCCGGTGGTGGGCATGAGCGACAGCAACGCCCTGACGGAGCCCGAGGCCATCTCTCTTGCGGAACGGATGATCGCCTCCGGCACTGAGGGGGATCTGGACTCCTACCGGTATCAGGTAAAGATCAATCCCGCCGGCACATGGGTCTATTTTCTGGACTGCTCCACCGAGCACCAGGCGGCCCGATCGCTCCTGATGGTATCCATTCTGGTCGGTCTGGGCGGTCTGCTTGTGATGGGCCTGTTTGTCTACTTCATGTCCAGGAAGGCCATGGCGCCCCTGCGGGAGAGTGTGGAACGGCAAAAGCGCTTTATCACCGATGCCGGTCACGAACTGAAAACGCCCCTGGCCGTGATCGGCACCAACATGGACATTCTGGAGATGGATCTCGGAAAGAACGAATGGGTGGACGGGACCAAAAAACAGCTCTCCAGGCTGCGGAAGCTAGTGGCCAATCTGATCTCCCTGTCCAAGCTGGAGGAGATGCAGGAAAAGCTGGAGCTGGAGCCCTTCGATCTGTCCGGAGCGGCGGCAGAGTGCGTGGACGCCTTTTCGGGTCCCGCCGAGCTCGCCGGAAAAACCCTTTCGGCAGAGCTGGAAGAGCATCTGACCGCCCTCGGCGACGTGATGACCGCCGGGCAGCTTCTGACCATACTCTGCGACAACGCAGTTAAGTATTCCACCGGAGATATTCAGGTCCGTCTGTACGCGAGCGGACGGCGGGTCATTTTCGAGACGGAAAACGACTGGGACCACCGGCTCCCGCCGGAGGAGCTTTCCATGCTCTTTGACCGTTTCTACCGCGGCGACGCGTCCCGGAGCGGGGAAGGTGGGAAAACCGGCTATGGGCTGGGACTTTCCATTGCTAAGGCCATTGCTGAAAAAAACCATGCGCAGCTGACCGCGGAGGAGAATGAGCTGGGACACATCCTGTTCCGCGCTTCCTTCCGACGGGACCGGACCTGAGCACAGATTTTAAGTTCATTTTAGTGTTTTGCACTATACTACAATCAATTGAAACAAAAATGGAGGAGAGAACATGAAAAACAAGCTGATTTCCATGCTTGCCCTGATCCTTGTATTCGGCCTGCTGGCCGCCTGCGGTCAGGCGCCCGCCCAGTCCACCCCGGAAACCGGATCAGTGGCAGAAGCCGCCGAAGCTTCCGCTATCCCTGCCGCTGAAGCCGAGACCTCTGCCGAGCCGGATATCCCCGCGGAGGCGGAATCTCCCGCAGCGGAGGAATCCGTACAGGAATCCGTACAGGAACCCGTTCAGGAGGCTTCCGCCGTGGAAGCTCCTGAGGCGGAGGAACCGGAGGAGGCGCCGGAGGTCTTTGACCCGGAGGCCCTTTTCACAGACTATCTGGACGAGCCCGCCGTTTCTGATATGTACACGGAGGTGGCGGACAAATTCGAGCTTCTGGAATACACCGATCCGGACACAGGCCTGACCATTCCCTATCATCTCTTTACGCCCGCGCAGGCTGAGACGGAGCCCTGCCCCATGATCATGTTCATCGGCGACGCCACCTGCACCGGAACCAACACGGACTATTCCCTGGCGCAGGGTTACGGCGGCATCATCTGGGCCACCGAATCCGAGCAGGCCAAGCATCCCTGCTATGTGATGGTTCCGGTGTTCCCGGAGGTCATCATTGAGGACAACGTCAACCCACCCTATATCTCAGAGTACATGGATGCCGCCGGCAGAATGGTGGAGGCCGTAGCAGAGGAAAACAACGTAGACACCAACCGGATCTACACCACCGGCCAGTCCATGGGCTGCATGACCAGCCTGTATCTGGCCGCCCATCATCCCGATCTGTTCGCGGCGGAGCTGTTCGTCTCCGGTCAATGGCAGATCGACGAGCTGCAGGGTCTGGAAACCCAGACGTTCTTCTATGTGGCCGCTGGCGGCGACCCCAAAGCCTCTGCCGGGCAGACGGACGTGATGGCGGATCTGGACAGCAAGGGCCTGAGCTACAGCGTCTCCTATGACTGGGACGCCAATCTGGACGACGCGGGTCTGGAGGAAGCGCTTCGGGCCGAGATCGCGGAGGGCAATGCCATGAACTTCGGCCAGTTTGCCGCCGGCACCGTTACGGAAGCCAACCCCCGCGGCATGGAGCATATGAGCTCCTTTGACTGCGCCTATAAGATCGACGTACTTCGGAACTGGCTGTTTGCCCAGTCCAAATAATCCCGAACACAAACGAACCGGTCCATACGGACCGGTTCGTTTCTTTATCGCTTTTATAGATAGAATACCTGCCCTGTCTGGCTCATGTCATAAGGGCCGGTGGCAGCGATCTCCTCCCGGAACCCCGGTCCGGTCAGATACTCAGTCAAGAGCCGGAACGTGGGCTCCTCCCGCCGTTCTCTGGGAAAGACCAGATCATACCACTCCGTCTGGATCGGGATGAAATCCACCCCGTCCACCTGCCGGGCAGCAGATTCCGCCCCCATACCGAAATCCGCTTCTCCCCGGGCCACCGCCCCGGCAATGGACAGATGATTGCTGTATTCCTTTTCATACCCTGGAATCAGACGGTGGTCGATTCCCAGTGCCTTGAGCTTCTGATCCAGCAGGATCCGGGTCCCGCTGCCCCTTTCCCGGTTGATCATGCGGACCGTGCCGGAGGCAAGGCTCCCGATCCCGTCGATCTTTCGGGGATTCCCTTTTCCGGTGTAGATCCCCATCTTCCGGCCCAGCAGCCGGATCACCATCACCGGCATGCCCGGCAGCAGCCGCGTAATGAAGGGAAAATTGTAAGTCCCCGTTTCCTCATCCCAGAGATGGGAAGTGGCGATATCCGCCGTTCCCTGATAGAGCTGGTGCAGACTGTTGTAAGAGCCCGCGTAGCTCCGCAGGACCGGAACCGCCCCCGGCATCATGGTCACATGGTTGGCAATGATGTTCAGACAGTTGTCCTGACCGCATAGAACGATACTTCCGTCTGCGGATGGACCACTCTGTTCCCGGTCCTCCTGCCCCCGCAGCTTTTTCTGCAGGTCCGAACGGTCGATTCGCAGCTGCTTGCCGATCTTCACCGCCGGGATCTCCCCCCGTTTGATCATCTCATATACGGTGGCTTTCTTCACCTTTAACAGTTCAGCGGCTTCCTGGGCCGTCAACAGATCCTGCGCCACGGAAATCCCCCCTTTTGTTTATTTTACCACATCGGCACAGACCGGCACAAGGTTTCTTTCAACGATTTGTCACAACCCATCAGTTGTTTTTATGTCCTGTTTTATTGTGTTTTATCTATTGTATTTTCGCTTTAACTGGATTATAATTGGTCTAAACCTATCAAAACACAACAAAACAGAAAGGACCGTAAGACATGAAAAAGATTTTAGCTCTGCTGCTCACACTGGCCATGGTGCTTTCCCTGGCTGCCTGCGGCAGCTCCGCCGCTTCCGCGCCGTCTGCCCCCGTCGAAGAGGCCGCCGCCCCCGCTGAAGAGGCCGCTCCTGCCGAGGAAGCTGCCCCCGCTGAGGAAGCCGCTCCTGCTGAGGAAGCCGCTCCTGCTGAGGAAGCCGCTCCTGCCGAGGAAGCTGCCCCCGCTGAGGAAGCCGACAGTACCCTGGAGGCCGCTGAGATCAACGTATTCATCGCCGCTTCTCTGGGCAACGCCTTTGAGGAGATCGTTGCGCTGTACAACGAATCCCAGCCCAATGTGACCGTGACCCTAAACGCCGATTCCTCCGGCACCCTGCTGACCCAGATCGAAGAGGGCTTTACCTGCGACATTTTCTTCTCCGCCGCAGTCAAGCAGATCAAATCCGTGGAGGAAGAAGGTCTTTCCATCGAGGGCACCCGGGTAGATCTGCTGAAGAACACGCTGGATCTGATCACCTATAAGGGTTCCGGCACTGCCGTGACCGGTATGGAGAACCTGGGTGACGCCGCCTCCATGGCGCTTGCCGACGGCTCTGTGCCTGCAGGCAAGTACACCCGCGCCGCGCTTCAGGCTCTGGGGATCCTGGACGACTCTGTGGAACCCGCCGACATCACCACCCAGGAGGTCTCCGAGGCACTGGGCGGTCTGGAAATCAATGAGACCTCCAACGTCTCCAAGACTCTGGAGGCCGTGGCGGAGGGATCTAACGAGATTGGCACCGTGTACCACTCGGATGCCTTCTCCCGGATCGACGACATTGAGATCATTGAGAGCGTCTCCACCGATCTCACCGGTGAGATTCTCTACCCCATGGTGCGGATCCAGAACGCGGAGGCCACGGACGCTGTCACCGCTGCTGCGGACGACTTCTTTGCCTTCCTGCAGACCGATGAGGTCATGGCGATCTTCGAGAACTACATGTTCATTCCCAACAAGTAATTGACGGGATAATAAAACCGTGCTAAACTGAATGAAACCAGGGGATGGTGTCCGCCATCCCCTCTTTTGATGGGATGTGATTGATTTGGACGCCGCGATGAACGTTCTGCGCACACTGGACTGGTCTCCCCTGCTGATCTCCCTGAAAACAGGGATCGTCGCAACCATCTTCTGCTTTTTCCTGGGACTGTTTGCCGCCAGAAAGACCCTGAAGCTCGGCGGCAAGGCCCGGGCTGTGGTGGACGGGATCCTGACGCTGCCCATGGTACTGCCGCCCACGGTGGCGGGCTTCTTCCTGCTGCTGATCTTCTCTCTCCGGCGGCCCTTTGGTGCGTTTTTGTATGAGCAGGCCGGGATCAAGGTGGTTCAGACCTGGCTGGGCTGTATTCTGGCCGCCTCCGTGATCGCCTTCCCGCTGATGTACCGGAATGCCCGGGCGGCCTTCGAGCAGGTGGACGTGAATCTCATCTACGCCGGCCGGACCCTGGGGATGAGCGAGCTGGAGATCTTCTGGCGGGTCATTGTTCCCACCGCCGGTCCCGGCATCGCCTCCGGCACCATTCTGACCTTCGCCCGGGCGCTGGGCGAATATGGCGCCACCTCCATGCTGGCGGGGAATATCGCAGGCAAAACCGGCACCATCTCCCAAAAAATCGCCACCGCCATCTCCCAGAACGGCGACTACCTCACTGCGGGAATCTGGGTGATTATCGTCATGCTGATCGCTTTCGGGATCGTGGTCCTGATGAATCTGGTCACCGGCGGCCGAAACAGGAGGCGGTGGTAAAATGATTGAAGCGAAGATCTTTAAGGATTACGGTTCCTTCTGTCTGGATGTGGACATCTCTGCCGGAAACGAAGTGCTGGCGTTGCTGGGCGGATCCGGCAGCGGAAAATCCATGACCCTCCGGTGTATCGCCGGGGTGGAGACCCCCGACCGTGGCCGGATCACCGTCGATGGTCAGGTGTTTTTCGACAGCGAAAAGCACATCAACCTGACGCCGCAGCAGCGGCAGGTGGGGATGCTGTTCCAGAATTACGCGCTGTTTCCCACCATGACGGTGTTGGGAAACATTATGACCGGCGTCCGTACCGGGACAAAAAAGGAAAAGCGGCAGGCGGCGGAAGCCGCCCTGATCCGGTACCAACTGGAAGGCCTGGGGGACCGTTATCCGGCGGAGCTGTCCGGAGGCCAGCAGCAGCGGGCCGCATTGGCCCGGATCTTGGTGGGTAAGCCCAGGATCCTGATGCTTGATGAGCCGTTCTCTGCGCTGGATTCCCATCTGCGGGATCGGATGGAACGGGAGGTGCTGTCTCTGCTGAAGGACTACAGCGGCACCACGATCCTGGTCAGCCACAGCCGGGACGAGGTATACCGCATGGCAGATTCCGTGGCTGTCTATGACCGGGGACGGATCGACGTACAGGGAGAAAAGCATCAGGTGTTCCGAAACCCCGGCACCTACACCGCTGCCCTCCTGACCGGCTGCAAAAACTTCAGCCGGATCTCAGGTCTCACCACAGAAAACGGCGTCACCCGGTTCCATGCGGAGGACTGGAATCTGGATCTGACGATCCCCGGCAATCACACCGGCCAGATCGCTGCCATCCGCGGGCACCATATCGTTTCCGCCTCACTGGGAGAGACCAACGCTTTCGAGATGGAGATCACCGGTGCCATTGAGGATATTTTTGAGCACGTCCTTCTGCTCCGGATGCCCGGCGCCACCGGAACACCTATCCACTGGATGATCCCGAGGGGCTCGCTGGAGCCGCTGCCCCAGAATACCGTCACTGTGTCATTTCCTGCAGAATCGCTGATGCTTCTGCAGCCATAGCCGCGAAAAAATCCCTTCCGTTCGGAAGGGATTTTTTGATTACCGATCCTTCAGCGCACATTCCGCCGCCCAGCGGCCTCCGGTCAGGGACAAGCCAAAGGAATGACCGCCCATGGTCACCTGATATCCCGCCGCGTCCAGTCCGCTGATGTCCACACCAGCGGCATACAGTCCCGGAATCACCGATCCGTCCGCACGCAGCACACGCATACATTCATCCACGCGGATTCCGCCGTGGGTCAGGATGTAGTCCACGCCGCAACGGATGCAGACGTACTCTCCGGCCCGCAGCGGACGCAGCAGTTCCTCCGGCTTCAGGAACACGTCCCGGCCGGACGCGCAGCCTCCGTTGTATTCCTCGATCTCCCGCTCCAGCGTCTCCGGGGCAATGCCCATCCAGGCGGAGATCTCCGCAAGGTTCTTGGAAATGCATACCCGGCCCTGCTCCATTTCCCGTTCCAGGGCCTTCCGCATCCCGGCCATACCGCTCTTGACCGCCTCCGGCCCCGCCAGGAAATCCACCGGCCCCCGCATTGCCTCTTCCACCATGGCCTGATCCAACAGCACATAGCAGAAGTGTCCGGGCTGGGCATACACTGCGTTGCAGCCATAGACAAAGTTGTCGCCCACCGCTTCGTTGGCAAAGCGTCTGCCCTGCCGGTTGAGCCAGATGGCGTACCGCTTGGCCACTAGTCCCATGACGGTCAGGTCTCCGGAGAAGGTGGGACCGGCATTCTCAAAGCAGCCGTCCGCCAGGATCTCCGCGCCGGCGCGCTCCGCCATCAGGATCCCGTCTCCCCGCATCCGAATTCCCCGCAGATGGGCAAAGGCGGTGTCGTCCACGCCGGGAATGATCCGGCGGATCAGGTCCCGGTTTCCGCCGCAGCCGCCGCTGGCCAGAACCACTGCGCTGCCGGAGAAGCATCTGCTCTCCCCAGCCCGTTCCGCCGTTACCCCGGTCACCCGGCCGTCATTCTCCTGTACCAGTCCAGTGACCCGGGTCCCGGTGAGAATGGTGATATTCGGCTCATTTTCGCAGTACGTCCGCAGGACCTTCATGATCTCCCGTCCGGTATGCATTCCCTCGGTGTAGTGCGTGGCCGCGCCAAGTCCCGGCACGCTCTCGGGGTTCAATCCGGCCACCTGCAGCCCATGCGCGCAGAGCCAGTCCATATTCTCTCCGGACTTCTCCAGCAGGTTTCGGGTCAGCCTGGCGTTGTTTTTCCAGTGGGAATGCTCCATGGCCAGACGGAACCATCCGTCCACATCACATCGCACGCCATTCTTCTCCTGCACCTGCGTGTTCAGGGCGAACACCTCCTCGGCAAACACCCCGTTGCCGCCGATCTTCGGCAGCGCCTCCAAGATCAGGACCCGCTTCCCCTGTCCCGCTGCAAAAGCAGCGGCAGAGAGTCCGGCCGCGCCACCCCCTGCCAGGATCAAATCATAACAATCCATGTGTTTTTTCCTCCATTAAGACGGCCCCGCCGTCTGTATTTCCGATAATCCGATTATATCACGGCTGCGCCCGGTTTTCCATCCGGTATTTCCGGAGAATCATCCTGTGTGCTCCGCCACCCACGATCTGGTGTATTCGATGAATTTCCTGCATGCCCGGGAGCAGGTCCTGATGGACCGGGTGCCGACGCGGATGGTCCGGCGCTGGGGCTCGTCGAAGGGAATGCAGCGCAGCGCATAAGGAATATCCTGCAGCAGCAGTTCCGGGAAAATACAATAGCCCAACCCCTGGCTGACCATGGCCATGGCGGCATAGTCGTTGTCCATCTGAAAGGCTACGTCCGGTGTGACGCCGTGACGCCGGAAGATCTCCCCAATCCCCGTGTGATCGTCGTATTTCATGCTGATATACGGATATTTCCCCAGGCACGCCATGGGAAACTCCTCCCGTTCCGCCAGGGGGTGCTCCGGGGACACGATGGCCAGCAGGTTTTCTTCGATCAGCGGAAACACATCCAGCCTGGAACTCACTTTGGTCAGAAAGAAGCCGCAGTCCACCTCCCCGTTCATGACCATCTGCTCAGCCCGGAGGCTGTCCTCCTCCGTGATCAGTTCAATGCGGATCCCGGGATAGTCGTCCCGGAACTTCCGGATAATGCTTGGGATCCAGTGAATGGAGATGCTGTCGAAGATCTGCACCCGCAGAGTCCCCCGCTCCAGACCGCTGAGTTCTCCCACAGTCTGCCTGAACTGCCGCTCCCAAGCGGTGAGCTGCCGCATATGGGGCAGGAGCGCCTCACCCTCCCGGCTCAGACGCACGCCGCCGTGTTCCCGCACGAACAGATTCAGGCCCGTTTCTTCCTCCATGGCGCCGACAATATAGCTGATACCCGCCTGCGTGTAGTCCAGTATTTCCGCCGCTTTCCGGAAGCTTCCGGTCTCCGCAACGGTCATAAACACCTCAGCGTTGATCTTTTCCATCTGTCGTTCCTCCAATCCAGGTTTCTGGTCCGGCTTCAGTATAACACAGGATTCTGTGAAAAGAAATACTTATCATAACAATAATTTTTACCCGTTTTACTTTTTGCCAGATCTTCGTTATGATGAGGATACAGGATATCCCCCAACGAAAGAAAGGAAGTATCATTATGGCGATCTTTACAATGATTCTGACAGCGCTTCTCGTCATCGGTCTGGCATGCGTTGCCGCGGTCGGCATTTCCTTCTTCGGCTGCTGGGCCTGGGAAGTAATCCAGGAGTTCCGGACCTATTCCGGCAGACATTCCGCGCACTTCTAACCTCATACGCACAGCGGCGGCATCAGATATCTGATGCCGCCGCTTTTTCATTTTCCGGCGTCAAAAACCCGCAAAACACTTTACAGCCCTTCGTTCGCTCTTTATAATAGACACATTCGGCACCCCTTTCCTTTGGTGCCGATTCTTGTAAGCACCCCAAGGCAGGTGATCCCGATGGATTTGAGATTGGAACGGAAATATATGCTCCGGCAGTTTTTCCCGCTGCTGGCCGCCGTGGCGCTCCAGCAGATTCTGGCCCTGACCGTCAATCTTGTGGACAACTTCATGCTGGGCACCTACCACGAGCAGGCCATGTCCGGTGCGGCGCTGGTGAATCAGCTGCAGTTTATGATGCAGCAGCTGACCTCCGGCATTGGTTCCGGCGTGGCGGTTCTCGGCGCCCAATACTGGGGCAAGGGCAAGACGGAGCCCATCAAGCGGATTATCGGCGTGGGGCTCAAATTCGCCCTGGCGGCGGGACTGATCTTTCTGGTGGCCACCCGGCTGTTTCCCGCAGAGATCATGGGGCTGCTGACCAACGATCAGGCCATCATTCAGGAGGCCGTCTCCTATCTGGACATCATGTGCTGGACCTACCTGATCTATGCCGCTTCCGCTGTCCTGATGTACTCCCTGCAGAGCGTTCAGACCGCCTTTATCGGCATGATCATGTCCGGCACTACCATTCTCATCAACAGCTGTCTGAACTATCTCCTGATCTTTGGACACTTCGGCGCGCCGGAGCTGGGGATTCGGGGCGCAGCCTACGCCACGCTGACCTCCCGGATCGTGGAGCTGGTGACCGTGTTGGTATACATTCTGGTATTCGACAAAAAGCTGCGGATGCGGCCGATGGATCTGATCCGCTTTGACTGGAGCTATCTGGGAGACTATGTGCGCATCTCCCTTCCGGTCATGGTCTCCGGCCTGCTGTGGGGCTTTGCGCAAGCGGTCCAGACCGCGATTCTGGGCCATATCAGCGCCGAAGCCATCGCCGCGAACTCCATCGCCTCTGTGATTTTCCAGCTCTTTGCCTCCTTCGGCATGGCCTGCGCCAACGCATCCTCCGTCATCATCGGAAAGACCATCGGGGAGGGACGGAAAGACCTGGTAAAGCCCCACACCCGAACTCTGCAGCTGGTCTTTCTGTGTTTCGGGCTTGCCACAGGACTGCTGATCTTTCTGCTCAAAGAAGCTGTCGTGGGACAATACAATGTCTCAGAGGAGACCCGGCGCCTGACTCTTTCCTTCCTGACCGTGCTCTCCGTCACCGCAGTGGGCAGCTGCTATGAGTTCCCCGTGGAGGGGGGCATTATTGCCGGCGGAGGCGATCCGAAGTACCAAGCCATTGCAGACAATCTCTTCATGTGGCTCTATACCATCCCGCTGGCCTGCGTGAGCGCTTTCGTGTTTCGTTTCCCGCCGGTGGTAACGTTTATCGCCCTGAAGTCCGATCAGATTCTCAAGTGCATTCCCAACGGGATCCGGTGCAACCGATACAAGTGGGTCCGTGATCTGACCCGATGAGATACAAAAAAGAGCCTGTTTCCAGGCTCTTTTTCTGTTACAGGGAGCGGCCAGCGATTTCCGCCGCGATAGCGCCGTCCCCCAGGGCGGTGACGATCTGGCGGATCTCCTTGCTTCGGATGTCCCCTGCCGCATAGATTAGCGGGTCGGAGGTCTGCATCCGTTCGTCGGTGCGGATATATCCCTCCGGCGTGGTGACCACCACCTGCCCATAGAGTGAAGTATCGGGGCTCAGACCGATGGCCACAAATACGCCCGCAAGTTCCACCTCCCGGCTCCCCGTGGGGGACTCCATGGTGACGGAACTGACCTTGCCCTCTCCGTGGACAGCGGTAATCCGGGTCTCAAAGCATATCTCGATGTTTTCCTTTTCCCGGACCCGCTGCTGCAGCGCTTCCTGTCCCCGGAAATAGTCCTTGCGGACCACCAGATACACGCGGCTGCAGATGCCGGCCAGATACAGCGCATCCTCCAGCGCCGTGTTTCCGCCGCCCACCACGGCCACATCCTTTCCCCGGAAGAACGCGCCGTCACAGACTGCGCAGAAGCTGATCCCCTTGCCGGTGAGCAGTTCCTCGCCGGGAACACCCAGGCGGCGCCGCTTGACGCCGATGGCAAGGATCAGCCGCCGGGCTTCGATCTCCTGACCGCCGGAGGTGGTGATCTTTACATGATCTGTCAGGGATTCGATTTTCTCCGCCTTCTCATAGACCGCCTCCACCGGCAGCTCCATGACCTGCTGAGAAAACTTCATGGCCAGCTCCCACCCTTCGGTGTTGGGAGATCCGGGCATATTCTCGATCATACTGGTCTCACCCATCTGTCCGCCGAAGGTCTTTTCCTCCAGGATGACCGTGCTTCTTCCGGCTCTGGCGCTGTACAGCGCCGCTGTCATGCCGGCTGGTCCGCCTCCGATGATGCAAATATCGTACATATTGAATCCTCCAGTCCTGCGATGTGAATTCCTTTTCGTAAAAAACAACCCCCGCATACGCGGGGGCTGTGAATCTGTTATTCCGCCGCAGTCTCCGGCGCTTCCGGTGCCTCCGGCTCTTCCGCAGCCTCTGCCACTTCCGCCTCTTCCAGCGCAGAAAGCAGTTCCGGGTTCTCCGTATAGACCACGTCCAGCTCCCCATCGCCGTCCAGGTCAGCCAAGACCGTGTCCGCCTCGCCGTCGCCGGTGGTATCCACCGTCACGGTGTCCACATTGCCGTCGCCGCTCAGGTCCTCCAGCATGGCGTCGACCTCGCCGTCGCCGTCCAGATCCACCAGGATCGCATCGTCTTCCTCGGGAGCAGCTTTTGTGATCTCATCTTCCGTGTTCTGCTTTTTCATCAGCGTCAGGACCGCGGCAACCGTGGCGCCTGCGGCCGCCGCAACACCCAGTGCAACCAGTCCGCCGATTCTCCATTTTTTCTCCATGATATCAGCTCCTTATTTTAGTTTTCCCTATTCTAACACCTTTAGACAGGTATTGTGTGAACAAATCATAAATATTCCAGCTTCAAACCGTTTTACTGCTCCCGGAACTGGGACGGCGTCGTACCTTCATATTTTTTGAAGGCCCGGTTCATGGACAGGAAACTGGTGTATCCCACCATCTGGGCGATCTGCTTCATGGTCCGGTCGGTCCGCATCAGGTCCTTGGCCGCAGCCAGCCGTACATGCTGGATCGTCTCATAGATTCCCCGGCCAGTATACTGCTTGAACACCCGGGTCGCATAGGAGGGCGTGATGCCGAACACGGCAGAAACCTCCGTCAGGCCCAGATTCTCGTCCATATAGTGTTGATCGATATAGGCCGCCATTTTGTCCACCCACTGGGGCTTCGGCTCCTGCACCGCCGCGTTTCGCCTGCGGCTGATGGCGTCAAAGATCTCATCCATGTTGCCGGTAAGCTCTGAGAGCGTCCGGGCCTCAATGATCTGCGGCGCGGGATTGAGATGATAATAAAAATCATCGCCCAGAACGTCCTTATACTCCTCCAGCGCGTCCATAATCTTGCAGCAGATCCCGCCCAGCCTGGTCCGGAGGATCTTCACCGTGGGACGGGACTGGATGAATTCCCGGTCGATCATCTCGTGGAGCACATATTTGACGCCATCCGTATCCAGAAGCTGCAGCTTTGTGATCAATTTCTTGTCCAGTACCGTCAGGTCAGATTTGATCATCGGGTATTTCTCGTCATACATCTCGCCATAGAAGAGGATCTGCTGCTCCAGTTCCAGATAGGAATTGTACCACAGCGCCTCTCTGGCCTGCAGATACGCCTCCGGCAGCGCAGACAGTCCCTCGACCTGTTCGCTGACAGCTATGGTCACGCTGACGTCAAATTCCGTCTCCAGGACCTCCATCATCTCATGAAGCTGTTCGGACAGGGCGCTGCAAAAGTTCTCCCATTTGGGGTGGACGTTCACGAGGCAGACCATCTGATAGTCCTTCTCCGCCTCAATGGACTGGTTTTCCCTGCCGATCAGCTCGTGGAGCATATTCTGAAGCAGGAAAAAATGATGCTTGCTGGCCTCATGGCGCTGCGCCGCGTTCTCAAAAACACTGCTCCAGCGCTCAATCTGCACGATCACCACCGCATGCCGGTCCGTCTTCGGCACAAAACCGCTTTCCGCGCAAACCCGAAGACGTTCCTCTTCATCCCGAATAAAATGGGGGCTGGTCAGGTGAGAAACCAGCAGATCCTTCAAATGGACCTCCATATCATGATCAGGCATGCACGCTCGCCTCCCCGCTATGATTTCTTACCCATATATAGTATCAAACTTTGTGGTGGAGAATCAAGTTTTTTCCGGAAACAAGTACAAAAATTCATACCCTATCCATAAAATCTGTCAGTTTTTTTCGTATCCAAACTGTGATATAGTTAAGTGTACGGTAGTTTTCACTGCCAATAATTATCAAGGAGGATGTATCATGAAAAAGAATGCACTGCTTGCACTGCTTCTGACGCTGGCTCTGCTGGTCGGCCTGATGGCAGGCTGCGGCAGCACCGCCGGCTCCGCCCCCGCCGCTTCCGGCGAGGCCCCTGCTGCGGAAGAGCCTGCAGCAGACGCGGAAGCTCCGGCAGATGCCGCTCCTGCAGCAGAAGCGCCCGCGGCCGAGGATCTCGGTTCCGCTGCGGAAGAGGCTGCTGTGGAGCCTGAGGCCGAAGAACCCGGTGAGGCCACTCTGGAGTTTGTGGAGCTTCCCGTTTCCGAGGAAGAAGTCCACTATTCCTGCTGGATGCCTGTGGCGCCCTTTATGGACCTGATCGGCGTGAGCCTGGATCAGTTCTCTGAGCAGATCAACATGGTCAAGCTGATCAACGAGACCACCAACGTCTACATTGACTTCCAGGCTGTGGCCGGCGGCTTCGGTGAAGACGAGAAGTTCAACCTGATGATCGCCGCCAACGACTACTGCGACATCATCGGTATCTCCAGCAACTACTCCACCGGCACCGAGGGCGCCATCGATGACGAAGTCATCGTTGACATCCGCGAGGATCTGGAGGAGTATGCCCCCAACTACATGACCCTGCTCAAGTCCAATCAGAAGGCTTATCTGAACATGCTCACCGATTCCGGCAAGATGGGCTGCATCGCCCAGCTGCTGAAGAAAGCCGGCACCGAGAACATGGGTATGATCATCCGGAAGGACTGGCTGGATGAGGCCGGCATGTCCGGCGAACCCACCACCCTTGAGGAGATGGAGCAGTATCTCCAGTACACCAAGGACACCTATGGCGCCTACGCCTATCTGCAGTACGGCGGCCAGGACACCGACTGGGCCTCTGCCTTTAACGTCAACCCCGGCGGCTTTATGGTCAAGGACGGCACCATTGTCCATGCCTACACCACCCAGGAGTATCAGGACTATCTGGCTCAGATGAACGACTGGTACAAGAAGGGCTTCTTCAACGACGACTTCTACAACGACACCGACATCACCACGGTCCGCTATGACATGGCCAATGACCTATGCTCCTTCGTGGATTACTCTGCGGCCGGCATCAGCGACATCTACGACATGAACCCCGCCAACACCGCCATGGAGCTGATGGCCATCCATTATCCCAAGGCTCCCGGCGTGGAGGACATCCATGTGGGCTTTGATTCCCAGCTGATTAAGAACGCTGACACCTGGGCCATCACCACCGCCTGCGACGACTACATCCCGCTGCTGCAGCTGGTGAACTGGCTGTACTCCGAGGAAGGCCAGTTCATGTACAACTGGGGCGAGGAGGGCATATCCTTTGAGTACGGCCCCGACGGCGAGCCTCACTGGACCGATCTGATCATCAACAATCCCGATGGTCTGAGCTATATGTTCGCCACCTATAAGTACGCCTCCGGTCAGGCCACCACCTTCTTCCCCGGTGTGTTTGACATGGAGAAGGGCTTCTATGATCCCCGTCCCGGCCAGCTGGAGGCTCTGGACACCCTGTCCGAGCTGACGGACGGCGCCTGGATCATTGACCGCGGCGTGCAGATCCCGCTGGAACTCCAGACCGAGAACGCGTCGATTTCCACTGAGATCTCCACCTATGCCGACGGCGAGATTCTGAAGTTCATCCTGGGCGACCGCGACCTTTCCACCTACGACGACTTCCTGTCCACTGTGGAGAGCATGGGCCTCGACCGCATGACCGAGATCCAGCAGATCGCCTACGACACCTATATGGAACGGCTCGGATAATCGGGTAGGAGGTCACCCATTAGTTGAGTGACCGTCCTCCCACACCACCGTGCGTACCGTTCGGTACACGGCGGTTCAATCGCATAAGTGCAGATGCTCGTACAGGTCAAGGGCGCTTACAAGCCCGGCCTGTGCGAG
>JAFUFT010000068.1 GCA_017469795.1 Oscillospiraceae bacterium | reverse complement strand
GGCCAGAAGCAGCGCATCGCCATCGCCCGGGTGTTCCTGATGAATCCCCCCATCCTGATCCTGGATGAGGCCACCTCCGCCCTGGACAACGAATCGGAAAAACACATCCAGGAGGCCCTGGACCGGCTGAGCCGGGGCCGGACCACCGTGGTCATCGCACACCGGCTCTCCACCATCCGGGGGGCGGAGAAGATCATCGTCATCGACGAGGGCGGCGTCATGGAGCAGGGCAGCCACCACGAACTGATGGCGCTCGGCGGTATCTACGCCCGGTACTGGAACATGCAGTTTGAGGGTCTGGACATCCAGCTCGACGCATAAGTCAAAAGCGGATATAAAGATGGCGCACCGATCAGATCGGTGCGCCGTTTACTATTGAATTCAGCCGACTTCCTCATCGGTCTCGGCGGTGTATTCGTTGGTGCCGAAGTCGCTCTCGCTCTGCTCCTCCTGAATGGGGAAACCATATTCGGTGCCGGCGTAGATGGTACCCTGAAGATACTCGATGTTGTCATCCAGATCCAGACTGATGACGCTCATGCCGTCGATGGTGGCGCCGTAGTAGGTGTCCGCCGCGGGGATCTGCTGGGAGACGATCTCATAATCCATATAGGCGGCGATGTTGGCCGCGTAGTTGAGAATCTGGGACTTGTCCATATCCGTGGTGATCTGGGGCAGAATGACCTGGGCCAGATCCACCAGGGTGGAGGGAGACGCCTGCTTGGCGCCTTCGATCACCTGATAGATCAGGTTCCGCTGGCGCTGGGTCCGCTGGTAGTCGTTTCCGGTGTAGCGGTTCCGGGCGTAGCAGAGGGCCTGCTTTCCGTTGAGCTTGTGCCATCCGGACTGCCAGAGATAGTCCGCCACCGGATCCTCCTCGTCCATCAGCTGGTTCATGGACCAGATATAGTCGTTGGTGATCTCCATCTCCTCGTCTGTGACGTAGATCCAGATGCCGCCCAGCGTATCCACCACATCCATGAAGGAGAAGAAGTCCACCGCCACGTATTTGTCCACATGGACCTTGAAGTTCTCCTCCAGGGTCTGCTCCAGCAGCGCCGGTCCTTCATAGGCGAAGGCGTGGTTCAGACGGGTGTGGCCCCAGCCGGGAAGATACACATAGCAGTCCCGCAGGAAGGAAGTCAGGTAGATCCGCTTGGTTTTCTGGTTGATGGACACCAGGATCATGGCGTCCGACCGGCCCACCTCGCCCTGGACCCGGGTATCGGATCCGATCAGCAGGATGTTGTACACGTCGGCGGAGATGGGCACCTCATAGGTATCATCATCGGAAACGATGCTGTCGATCTGCGCCTGCCACTGGGCCAGCTCCTCGGGCGTGGCCTCCAGACCGGCCTCCTCCTCGTCGATGGCCGCCAGCTTTTCATTGATGGCCGTCTCCTCCGGAAGCTCCTCTTCTGTCTGTACCGTGGCAAAATATTCGCTGTCTGCCGCCTGATAGTTGATCAGGTCCAGGAAGTAGTTGACGATCAGCGCGCCGGCTCCCGCCACAAGAAGCAGCACCGCAAAGGCGCTGATGGCCATAATGGCGCCGCTGGGAAGGCCTCTGCGCGCACGGACCTCTTCCTCTTCTTCCTCTTCCTCCGTGTCAAGGGCCTCGCTGTCATCCCATTCCTCTACACTCAGGTTTTCGGGATCCACACGCTTGGAGTGCGAATTGCCAAATAACTTCATAGAATCATTCCTATATCCTTGTTGTATTCATCGCGGAAATAACCATATTATTATATGTAGGATTCTGCGGAAAGTCAATGAAAAATATGGGATCCCGGCGGATTATTCCGCTCCGGAACCGTCCTGGCCGGTCAGATAGGCCAAAAGGTCCGCCGGCGTATCCAGCACCGCCGCCGCGCCGGCGCGCAGCATCTCCTCCGGATCGCCGTAGCCCCACCGGACCCCCAACGTGGGGATGCCGAAAGCTGCGGCTCCCTCCACATCGTAGATGGTGTCGCCGATCATCAGGGGCGACTGCCCCTCCGGCAGCTGTTCCAGCAGATAGCGGATCACGTCCTCCTTGCTGTCCCGGCTTCCCTCCAGATTCGCGCCGCAGATCCGGGTAAAGTACTCCTCCAGACCAAATCTGCGGAGGACCTCCACCGCCATGCTCTCGGGCTTGCAGGTGGCCACATACATGGGAAATCCCCGGTCCCGGAGGGCCGAAAGCAGCCCAGGGATCCCGGGATACACCTCGTTCTCATAGATCCCCACGGGAATATAGCGGCTGCGGTAGATGGCCACCGCCTCCTCCACCCGGTCCGCGGGTACTCCGAAATGCGGAAAGCTCACCCGCAGGGGCGGCCCCACAAAATACCGCAGGGCCTGCCGGTCCTCGCAGGGGATCCCGAAGTGCCGCAGGGCCAGCTGGACGCAGTTGATGACGCCCTCCCCGGAATCCGTCAGTGTCCCGTCCAGATCAAAAAGAAGCGCAAGCTGTTTCAAATCCATTCTCCTTTGGCTCGATCAGTCCCCTCTATTGTACCCGGTTTTCCCCGTTTTCGCAAGGAGAAACCCATTTGGCAACTCGTATCAGACGTTTGAAATGTAGAAGAATCTCGAAAATCGAAAAAAATAGCGGAATCAACATAAAATTATCGATTTTTTCGAATTTTTCCCTTGAATTTTATTTTCAGAAGGATTACAATGGGGGCGAACATGCGGAGGAAAGATCTTCCGCGGAAAGGCGGCGTCATGCTCAACATCGTTCTGGTCTGCCCGGAGATCCATCAGAACACCGGGAATATCGCCCGCACCTGCGCGGCAACCGGTTCCCGGCTCCATCTGGTCCGGCCTCTGGGCTTTGAGATCACGGACAGGGCCCTCCGGCGGGCAGGTCTGGACTACTGGTATCTGCTGGACGTGCAGATCTACGATTCCCTGGAGGACTTCATGGCCCGCCATGGGCAGGACCGGCTCTGGATGCTTTCCACCAAGGCCCCCAGGAGCTATACCGAGGCGGAATTCCGGGACGGGGACTACCTGCTCTTCGGGCCGGAATCCAAAGGTCTGCCGGAACCCTTTCTGGAGGCCCATCGGGACCAGTGCCTGAAGATCCCCATGGTGCCCGACGCCCGGAGCCTGAACCTGTCCAACGCCGCCGCCATCACTGTGTACGAAGCACTCCGCCAGCTGGATTTCCCCCAGATGCGGATGTTTGGTAAAATGAAATAGCATTTTGTTTCCGAGATTTCTGAAGGAGGTTTCAAGATGAATTACAAGAAAAAGACCATCCAGGATGTGGACCTGAAGGACAAGAAGGTCCTGATGCGCTGTGACTTCAACGTCCCCACCAACGGCGAGGGCGTCATCACCGACGACAGCCGCATCCGGAAGACCCTGCCCACCATCCAGGCAGTACTGGATCAGGGCGCAGCCGTGATCCTCTGCTCCCACAAGGGCCGCCCGAAGAACGGCTATGAGGAGAAATTCTCCCTGAAGGTGGTTCAGGCCCGGCTTCAGGAGCTGCTGGGCGTTCCCGTAGATCTGGCGTCCGACATCATCGGACCCGAGGCCCAGGAGAAGGCGAAGGCCCTCCAGCCCGGCCAGGTGCTGCTGCTGGAGAACGTCCGCTTCCTCAAGGGCGAGACCAAGAACGACATGGACATCGCCAAGGCCTATGCGGACCTGGCGGAGGTCTTTGTGAACGACGCCTTCGGTTCCTGCCACCGGGCCCACTCCTCCACGGTGGGCGTGGCCTCCTACCTGCCCGCCTACTCCGGCCTGCTGGTGAAGAAGGAGCTGGACGTGATGGGCAAGGCCCTGTCCGATCCCAACCGGCCCCTGGTGCTGATCATGGGCGGCAGCAAGGTCTCCGACAAGATCGGCGTCATCGACCACATGCTGACCCTGGCCGACGACATCATCATCGGCGGCGGCATGAGTTACACCTTCACCGCCGCCAAGGGCGGAAAGATCGGCACCTCCCTGTGCGAGAACGAATCCTTCGAGTACTGCCGGGAACTGCTGAAGAAGGCCGAGGAAAAGGGCGTCCGGATCCATCTGCCCGTGGACGCGGTCTGCGGCGACCACTTTGCGGCGGACGCGGAGCCTGTGGTCTATGCGGACGGGGAGATCCCCGACAACATGATGGGCATGGACATCGGCCCCAAAACTGCGGCGGCCTATGCCGACGTGGTAAAGAATGCCGGCACCGTCATCTGGAACGGTCCCATGGGCGTGTTTGAGTTCCCGGCCTTTGCCGAGGGAACCAAGGCCGTGGCCAAGGCCATGGCGGAGAGCGAAGCCGTCACCATCATCGGCGGCGGCGACAGCGCGGCGGCTGTGGAGCAGTTCGGCTACGCGGAAAAGATGACCCACGTCTCTACCGGCGGCGGCGCTTCTCTGGAGTTCTTCGCCGGCGAGGAGCTGCCCGGTGTGGCGGCTCTGCTGGACGCGTAATGTAAAGGAGAATCACTATGAACCATAAATACAGAAAAACCGTCATCGCGGCCAACTGGAAGATGAACAAGACCCCCACCGAGACCCGGACCTTCGGCGCCGAGTTCCGGCGGATCCTGCCCCGGGGCCGCTGGTGCGAGATCGTGCTGTGCATGCCCGCCATCTGCATTCCTGCCGGCGTCAAGGCCATGCGGGACACCCGGGTGAACATCGGCGCGGAGAATATGTACCACGAGACCTTCGGCGCCTTTACCGGCGAGATCAGCGCCCCCATGCTGGTGGATGCGGGCGTCAAGTACGTGATCCTGGGCCACAGCGAGCGCCGGGCCATGGGCGAGACCGACGCGGATATCAACAAAAAGCTGATCGCCGCTCTGGAGGCCGGCCTGACCCCCATCCTCTGCGTGGGCGAGAGCCTGGAGCAGCGGAAATCCGGCGTGACCTTTGAGCATATCACCATGCAGCTGAAGCTGGATTTCCAGAACATCCAGCCCGAGCAGCTCCGCCGCATCGTGGTGGCCTATGAGCCCATCTGGGCCATCGGCACCGGTCTGACCGCCACCCCCGAGGAGGCCGAGGAGGTCTGCCAGCACATCCGGACCGTGATCCGGAAGCTGTCCTCCGCCAAGACCGCCCGTGCCACCTCCATCCTCTACGGCGGCTCCATGAACGGCGACAACGCCGCCCAGCTCCTGGCTCAGCCGGACATCGACGGCGGCCTCATCGGCGGCGCCTCCCTGGATCCGGAGAAGTTTGTGAAGATCATCAACGCGGCCAACCAGGACGCGGAGTGATCGGGGTCCTTTCGGGGAATAACAAGCATTCATCAAACTCCAATCTGCCTATCATTTACCACTCATACTATCAGGAGGTAATTCATTATGAAACAGTATCTTGAAATCCTGGATGTTCATGCCCGTCAGGTCCTCGATTCCCGGGGCAACCCCACCGTGGAGGCGGAGGTCTACCTGGACGACGGCGTCATGGGCCGGGCCATCGTGCCCTCCGGCGCTTCCACCGGCATCTATGAGGCCTGCGAGCTGCGGGACGGCGGCGAGGCCTACGGCGGCAAGGCCGTGACCAAAGCGGTCACCAACGTCAACACCGAGATCGCCGACGCCATCATCGGCATGAACGCCCTGAACCAGACTGAGATCGACCAGGCCATGATCGATCTGGACGGCACCCCCAACAAGTCCCGCCTGGGCGCCAACGCCATCCTGGCGGTGTCCATGGCCGTGGCCCGTGCCGCTTCCGAGGCTCTGTGCGTGCCCCTGTACCGCTATCTGGGCGGCGTCAACGGCAAGACCCTTCCCGTTCCCATGATGAACATTCTCAACGGCGGCGCTCACGCCACCAACAACGTGGACATTCAGGAATTCATGATCATGCCTGTGGGCGCTTCCTCCTGGTCCGAGGCCCTGCAGATGTGCACCGAGGTCTTCCACAAGCTCAAAACCGTCCTGAAGGAAAACGGCACTCCCGCCGCCGGCGTGGGCGACGAGGGCGGCTACGCCCCCAACCTCGCCAAGGACGAGGACGCTCTGGCCGCCATCGTGCAGGCCGTGACCGAGGCCGGCTACAAACCCGGCGAGGACTTCATGATCGCCATGGACGCCGCCGTTTCCGAGTGGTACAACGAGGAGACCGGCAACTATGACCTGCCCAAGAAGGGCGTCACCATGACCAAGGAGGAAATGGTGGCCATGTGGAAGGACTTCGTGGAGAAGTATCCCATCATCTCCATCGAGGACGGCATGGGCGAGAACGACTGGGAAGGCTGGAAGATGCTCACCGAGGCCCTGGGCGACAAGGTCCAGCTGGTGGGCGACGATCTGTTCGTCACCAACACCCAGCGTCTGAAGAACGGCATTGATCTGGGCGTGGCCAACGCCATCCTGATCAAGGTCAACCAGATCGGCACCCTGACCGAGACCCTGGACGCCATCCAGATGGCCAACCGGGCCGGCTACACCGCCGTGGTCTCCCACCGCTCCGGCGAGTCCGAGGACACCACCATCGCCGACCTGGTGGTCGCCACCAACGCCGGACAGATCAAGACCGGCGCGCCCTCCCGCACCGACCGTGTCGCCAAGTACAACCAGCTGCTCCGCATCGAGGAGGAGCTGGAGGATTCCGCCCTGTATCTGGGCCGGGACGCCTTCTTCAACATCAGCAAATAATCTAATCGGGTAGGAGGTCACCCATTAGTT
>JAFUFT010000067.1 GCA_017469795.1 Oscillospiraceae bacterium | reverse complement strand
GCTTTGACTTGTGATGCAGCCTTACCCTCGCTTACGGCCTGACAAGGTTTCTGTTCGTCGGGCCAGAGCTTTGCCTATGGAGAGACCTTACAACTCTCCAAATCCGGCTTCCTTCAGATTCCACCTCGCGATGGACACCTTTGCCTTTGGCTAACGCTTCCCACTGCCGGGCGCGTTCGGGACTTTCACCCTATAGAACGTGCGCTCGCCGGGCGCACATCAAGATAACAAACAGGACTGCCTCCGCGGAGGCAGTCCTGTTTGTTCTGTTTCAGGTCAGTTTCACAAATCGTTCCAGCCTGCGGGTCAGAAAAGCAGCCAGCAGGATCTTTACGCCGTCCACCGGCAGGAAAGGAAGCACGCACATACCCAGTACGCCTCCCACCGTGATGGGTCCGGTGTTTTTCGTATACAGCGTCAGGAACCAGAGGGATCCGAAGGCGTAGCAGAGGATCAGTCCCAGGACCATGGCGGCGATCAGGACAGGAATACTGCGGCCGAAGTGCTTCGTGAGGATCCCGACGGCCAGTGCGGTGAAGATAAAGCCGATCAGATACCCGCAGGTGACGCCAAAGAGCACGCCGACCCCGCCCTTGAATCCGGCGAAGACAGGAAGGCCGACGGCGCCCAGCAGCAGGTAGACCAGGACGGACAGTGTGCCGCATTTGATGCCCAGCAGTCCGGTCACGAGGAACACCGCAAAGGTCTGCAGCGTGAAGGGGACTGTTGCCGGTATCGAGATCCAGGCGCAGATGGCGGTGAGAGCGGCACCCAGCGCGGTATAGCACAGTTCCCGTACAGAGAGTAGCGGCTTTTTCAAATCAGAATTCATCGTACATCATCCTTTCCGGGACATTATAGCAAAAACAGATGAAATGTCAACCAAACCGCAAAGAAATAGGGTTTACAATAGGAGCGCGCCCGCAAGTTGCACAAATTATTAGCACACAAATAGTTAGAATAGAAAATTCTGTACAAAACCAGCGTTTCCTCTTGACTTTTGTTAGTGCCCCATGTATCATTTCATAGGCAATTAATTTGCATACAAAACAATTTGTGGGCAATTTCAAGGAGAAGGAGGGCAATATCTTGGCCACTCGGTTCAACGACGGCAGTCCGGAACGGCTGTTTCATGCGGTTCACCGCAAACGGCGGATCGCCGTGGACAAAATGCTGGCCCAACGAGGAATCGGAAATATCGGACAACCGCTGATCCTGTCGATCCTTTCCCAGCAGGAGGGAGGGATCATCGCCTCTCAAAAGGAACTTGCCAGACTGCTTCGTGTTTCCCCGGCTACGGTGACAGTATCCCTGAAGTCCATGGAACGGGACGGCTACGTGAAGAAACTGGTGCGTCAGGAGGATCTGCGCTGCAAACCCATCGCCATCACGGAGAAGGGCAGACAGGCGGTCGAACTCATTGACGACGTGTTTGAGACCTTGGATCACGGAATGTATCGCGGCTTTTCCGACGGGGAGAAGCAGATGATCTCCGGCTTTTACCAGAGGATCCTGAACAATCTGGATGCAGTGTCAGCCGGAGATATGTAAGTTAGGAGGAAACCATCTATGTTCAAACAACTGATGGGGTACATAGGCGAATATAAAAAGTACTTCATCCTGGCGCCGGTCCTGGTGGTCGGCGAATCTGTGGCGGAGCTGATCCTGCCCTATCTGATGGGACTGCTGGTCGGCAACGGCGTAGGCGGAAACAACATTCCGTATATGTACCGGATCGGTGCCATTATGATTGTTGTCGCGGCGCTGGGCATTGTCGACGGTATCTATGCCGCGAAATTCTCCGCCAAGGCGTCCCAGGGATTTGGCTATAATCTGCGGGAGGCCCTGTTCCGGAAGGTTCAGACCTTCTCATTTGCGGACGTGGACAAATTTTCCACGGCTTCTCTGGTGACCCGCTGCACCACGGACGTCAAGCAGCTCCAGCAGACGGCTATGGAGCTGACCCGTGTGCTGATCCGGGCGCCCTCGCTGCTGTTCGTGTCGCTGTTTTTCTGTTTCCGCATGAACTTCCGGCTCAGCATCACGTTCCTTGTGGCGATCCCCACGCTCCTGGCGGTGGTGCTGATTATCGTACACTTTACCACATATCTGTTTGAGGTCATGCAGACCAAGATCGACAACCTCAACGCCTCTGTGCAGGAGAACCTGATCGCCATCCGGGTGGTCAAGAGCTTTGTGCGGATGACCCATGAGAAGCTGAAGTTCAAAAAGGCCAACGACGATCTGATGAAGACCTCCATCATGGCCACCATCCGGCTTTCCATCATGCAGCCGGCCACCATGATGGTGCTCTACGGCACCACACTGGCCATCTACTGGTTCGGCGGACACATGGTGGGCAACGGCTCCATGCAGGACGGACAGCTCCTGAGCTTCGTGACTTATGTAAACCAGATCCTCATGAGCGTCATGATGTTTTCCATGGTGCTGATGGGACTGACCCGGGCCCGTGCCTGCGGCCGCCGTGTGACGGAGGTCCTCAATCACGAGCCGGATATCCGCGACAGCGAGACCGACGAGGGGGATGAGACGCCCATCCGGGGCGAGATTGTCTTCGACCATGTGGCCTTCAAGTATCCCCAGTCCGATCGAAAGGGCATGGTGCTGCAGGATGTGAGCTTCAAAATCCCGGCCGGCTCCTTTGTGGCCATCGTGGGCGCCACCGGCGAGGGCAAGACCTCCCTGGTGAACCTGATCCCCCGGTTTTATGACGCCACCTCCGGCGCGGTCTACGTGGACGGGAAAAACGTCAAAGACTACAACCTGCGGCATCTGAGAAAGCACATCGGCATGGTGCTCCAGAATAATGTGCTCTTCACCGGCACCATCCGTTCCAATCTCCAGTGGGGCAATCCCCAGGCGGATGACGAGGAACTGCTCGCCGCCACCAAGGATTCTCAGGCCTACGAATTCATCTCCCGGTTCCCGGAGGGACTGGACACCCAGATCGACCAGGGCGGCGTCAATGTCTCCGGCGGCCAGAAGCAGCGGCTGTGCATCGCACGGGCCATGTTGAAAAAACCGTCGATCCTGATCCTGGACGATTCCACCTCTGCGGTGGACTCCGCGACGGAAGGAAAGATCCGGGAGACCTTCTACAACAAGTACAAGGATACCACGGTGCTGCTGGTGGCCCAGCGGATCTCCTCGGTGCAGTACGCCGATCAGATCATCGTTCTGGAGCACGGCACCATTGAGGATATGGGCTCTCACGACGAGCTGATGGCCAGGTGCCGCGTGTATCAGGAAATCTATGCGTCCCAGCAGGAAGGGGGTGGCCTGGATGGCTGAGAAGAAAGACACAGCTCCCGCCGTGGACACCAAGGGCAAGACCGAGGAAGAGGACGACGAGGAGGGCAGCTACAAGGGTTCTATGCGCGGACAGCGGGGGCCCGGCGGCGCCAAGGACTTCCGCAAGCCCAAGGACACCCGCGGCACCATCCGGCGGCTGCTGACCTATGTGGTGCACAATAAGCTTCTTTTGGTGTTTGTGCTGCTGATGATGCTGGTGGCGTCCATCGTGGATCTGCGGGCCGGTTATTACCTCAAGCCGCTGATCGACGACTGCATTATCCCGGTCATCAAGGATCCCTCCATCGGCTGGAGCCCGCTGGCGCACCAGCTGCTGAAGCTGCTTGGCCTGTATATTTTCGGTGCGGCGGCCTCCTATGGACAGGGCCTGCTGATGAGCTTCCTGTCCCAGAGGGCCATCAACAAGCTCCGGGGCGATCTGTTTGACAAACTTCAGGAGATGCCCATCTCCTACTATGATGCCAACGGAAACGGCGAGATCATGTCCCGGTTCACCAACGACGCCGACAACGTGCAGATGGCCATGGAGCAGACCGTCACCATGATGATCTCCTCCGTCATCAACTTTGTGGGCACGGTGGCCCTGATGATCTACCTGAACTGGATTCTGTTCCTGATCGTGGTGGCCTTCATGGTGGTGGACTACATCATCGTCCGGAAGATCTCCAAGCGCTCCAAGATCCTCTATAAGGCCCAGCAGCGGAATCTGGGCCGTGTCAACGCCTACGTGGAGGAGATGGTGGAGGGCATCAAGGTCGTCAAGGCCTTCAACTACGAAGAAGAGATCAAATCCGAATTCACCGGAAAGGACCGGGCCTATCGGGATGCGGCCATGGATGCGACCTATGTGGGAATGATCATCATGCCGGTCCTGAACCAGGTCATGGGTATCTGCTATGCCGTCACAGCGGTGATCGGCGGACTGTTCGTGATTTCCACCATCAGCACCGGCGCCGCCGTGGGAGGCGTGGTATTCACGGTGGGCTCTCTGGGAACCTACCTCAACTACACCAAGCGTGTGGCCATGCCCATCAACCAGGTGTCACAGCAGATGGTCACGCTGCTCTCCGCCGTAGCCGGTGCGGAACGGATCTTCGCGGTCATGGATTCCCAGCCTGAAGTGGACGAGGGTAAAGTCACCATGGTGCCCGTGGATGAAAACGGGCGGGAGATGGATTCTTGGCTCACCAACAAGGGCGAGGCGTGGAAGACGGAAAACGGTCTGGTTCCCCTGAAGGGCCATGTGCAGATCCAGGATATCTCCTTCCACTATGTGGAGGGCAAGCCGGTTCTGAAGCATGTTTCCGTGGAGGCGCTGCCCGGACAGAAGATCGCTTTTGTAGGCTCCACCGGTGCGGGAAAGACCACCATCACCAACCTGATCAACCGCTTCTACGACGTTCAGGAGGGCCGGATCCTCTACGACGGCATCGACGTCAAGGACATCAAAAAGGACGATCTGCGGCGTTCCCTGGTGGTGATCCTGCAGGACACCCATCTGTTCAGCGGCACCATCATGGAAAACATCCGATACGGCCGGCTCAACGCCACAGACGAGGAGTGTATCCAGGCGGCAAAGCGGGCGAACGCCTACAACTTCATCATGTCGCTGCCGGACGGGTTTGATACCTATATCACCGGTGACGGTGGCAGCCTTTCCCAGGGTCAGCGGCAGCTTCTGAACATCGCCCGGGCGGCGGTGGCGAAGCCTCCGGTGCTGATCATGGACGAGGCCACATCCTCCATCGACACCCGGACAGAAAAGGAGATCGAAAAGGGCATGGACGGCCTGATGCATGGTAAGACGGTGTTCGTCATCGCCCACCGGCTCTCCACCGTCCGGAACTCCGACAAGATCTGCGTCATCGAGGCCGGCGAGATCATCGAGTTCGGAAGCCACAGAGAGCTTCTGGCCAAAGGCGGAAGATACTACGAACTGTATACCGGCCAGCACATGCTGGAGTGATCGAAAACACAGATCCGGCTCCCCATCGGGAGCCGGATCCTTTTATGCAGGGAACAGGGGACTGGCCCCTGTCATAGATTGCTAAAGCGGTGGAGGAACGGGCCTCCCATCCAGGTCTTTCCGGGATTTCGACAGTTTTCGACAGAATACGACTTGTTTTTTTCGAGAAATTCCGCTATGATTGCACAAATGGGATTCCAGAATTTGTACAGGCTGGAACCGGGACAAATGGAGATGCTAATACCGCAGACAGGGGGAACTGGGATGGCGGATACCATATTAGAATCGATGCGGGAAATGCTGCGGGTCACGTCAGAGGCGCGAATGCTGTTTTCCGGACAGAAGCTTGTGGCGGCATCTGCCGCTGCGCTCAGGTTGTTTCCGCTGGCCCGGGAGGGGGCGCCGGCCGATGAGATCTTCGGCAGATGGGCGGAGCAGTTCCGGTCCTACGTGCCCGGAAGCAGCCTGCTGTTTTCCATCACGGAACCGGAACTGCACTGTGACGTCACCATGACGGACTGCGGCGCATATACGCTCGTCAGCCTGGAACCGGAGCGGGAGCAGCTCGGACTCCGGACGCTTCAGGCAATCGCAGACCGGCTCCGGCAGCCCATGGCTTCCGTCATGGCGGTGACGCCGAAGCTGCTGCCGCTGCTGGAGGACTCCGCGGATCCTCTGGCGATGGATTGGGCGGCGTCGTTAAACAAGAATTTGTATTCCATGATGCGCACCGCGGGAAATCTGCGGCTTTACGGGGATACCAGCACAGGGATGGCGCTTCAGACCTCCCGTGTGGACCTGGCGGCATGGCTTGAGAGCCTGCTGGACCGGGCGGAGCCGCTGATCCGGGAAGCCGGATTGTCCCTTGTCCGGGAGATCGAACCGGGCAACTGCCTCTGCGAAATTGACCGGGAACGGATGGAGCAGGCGGTTCTGAACCTGCTCTCCAATGCCATCAAATTTTCCAAGGCGGGCAAGGAGATCCGCGTCTGCCTGCGGAGGAAGGGCCAGCGGGCGGAGATCGCGGTCCGGGATCAGGGCTGCGGCATCCCGCCGGATCAGATGGGCCTGATCTTTTCCCGCAGCGAGCATCGGGACCCGATCCCGGATCCCCGCTGGGGCGTTGGATTCGGACTGCCGCTGACCCGCCGGATCGTTCAGGCCCACGGCGGACAGCTGATGCTCGAATCCCGGGAAACCGGCACATCCGTGTTTGTCGCCCTGAATCTGCGGGAACGAAAGGATCATATCCTGCGGACCCCTGTGAAAACACCGGTGTGCGAAAATGGGATCGACAGCGTGCTGCTGGAACTGGCGGACGCGCTGCCGGATCGGGTCTTTGACACCAGAGGAATCGATCTGTAGGAAAACAAAAGAGCGGATGGCCTGCGCCATCCGCTTTTCTGTCTCGTTATCGAACCATTTGATAGATCATGACAAAGTGGGCGATGCTGCCCAGCACGATAAATACATGGAAGATTTCGTGGCATCCGAAATACTTGTTGTTGCGGCCCGGCCACTTCAGCGCATACAGTACTCCGCCGATGGAATACAGGATCCCGCCTGCGAGCAGCATGGCGAAGCAGATGGGCGTCATGACCGTGTGCAGGGGATAGATGGCGAAAATGGCGGTCCAGCCCATCACCAGGTAAATCACAGCGGTCAGCGCCCGGGGCATCCGGATCCAGAACAGGGTAAAGGCACTGCCCAGCAGGGCCATAGACCAGACCACGATCAGCATGATCCGTCCGGAGAGCATCCCGCTCATGGAAATCAGGCAAACGGGTGTATAGGTTCCGGCGATCAGGAAATAGATCATCAGATGATCCAGCTTTCGAAGCAGGAGCCTTCCCCGGATGGAAGTATTCAGAGAGTGATAAACGGTACTGGCGGTGTACAGGCAGAGCATGCTGACCGCGTAGATGGATACGGCGGTCACAGTCAGTGCGCTCCGGTGTACGGTGATGGTGAGCAGGACGGCCAAAGCCAGCAGCGCGAGCACGATGCCGACGCCGTGGGTCAGTGCGGAGTAGAAGCGAATCCCGTCATAGGGATTGCGGCCTTGTTCACTGTATTTTTCTTTCACTGGGGATCCCTCCTCTACGATAGTATGTTACGGTTTACGGTTTTAGTATACTGCTGAAATCACACAAAGTCAATACAATAACTGCATAATATAATTATGAAAATTATATGAATAAAGAAAGAAACGCACCGGCCACAGGGCCGATGCGCAGGGAAGATTTGGTCAGAGTATTTTCTCCATCAGGGTTTTCTGGATCCCGAAGCCCATTTTTTCGTAGAAGGCTCTGGCCCGGTCGTTGCCCTCCCAGACATTCAGCGTGACATTGTAACAGCCACGCTCCCGGGCAAAGTCGAGGGCGCGTTCATACAGGCTGCGGGCAACCGGCGTGCCCCGGAATTGGGGATCCACACACAGATCGTCGATATACAGGGTCTTCATGTCGTGCATATTATTGGATCCGGCGCGTTCCTGCAGCGCACAGAAGCAATAGCCCAGCAGGGAGCCTTGATCGTCCTTCGCGACAAACACCGGCGTATTTGGGTTGGAGAAAATGGCCAGCAGTTCCGCGTCGGTGTATTTTTTCGTGCCGGAGATAAACAGATCCGGGCGCAGACGCGCGTGAAGATCCAGAACGTCGCGAAGCAGCGCGTTTACCGGCTCCAGATCGGAAGATTGAGCAGTGGAAATAAACATGAAAAGACCTCCGGTTCTGATGCGTCAGTGGATCGGTTCAGCGATACAGCGGCAGCAGCGCGGCGCCGATGATGCCGGCGTCGTTGCCGAGGGCAGCCCGGACGATCCGGGTGCGGTGGCGGGAATGGCGAGCGTAGTCCTCCTGCTCGACCAGTTCCCGGACCGGTCCCAGAAGGGTTTCGCCCTGATTGCAGATGCCGCCGCCCACGCACAGCACCTCCGGTTGGAAGATATTGATGACGGAGGCCAGACCGCAGGACAGATGCTTGACATAGGTCTGGAACACTTCTGTGGCAGTCTTGTCGCCCAGCAGCATGGCGTCAAAGACAGTCCGGCCGTCCACCTGATCGAGAGCCCGGGCTATCTGCCACATCATGGAATCCGGGTTAGCTTCCATGGCCCGGCGGGTCTGGCGGATCAGCGCCGTGGCGGAACAGTACGCCTCAAAGCAGCCCTTCCGGCCGCAGTTGCAGGGTTCACCGTCCTCCACAATGACAAAATGGCCGATCTCGCCGCCGGCGAAGTTGAAGCCAGTGAGCAGCCGGTTGTTGATGACCACGCCGCCGCCCACGCCGGTGCCCAGCGTAATGGCGACCAGGGAATCGGCGTCTTTTCCGGAGCCGGCGATATATTCTCCCAGCGCAGCGGCGTTGGCGTCGTTTTCCAGCAGGACCGGACGGTGCATCAGATTTTCCACCAGCGCGGAGAGCGGCGTGTCGTTGAAATCCAGATTGCAGCTGTATTCCACAACGCCTTCCTCAATATTGGTGATGCCGGGGGTGCCGATTCCGATGGATTCGATATCCTCCATGGAACATCCCGTGGCGGAAACGGCCTGACGGCAGCTTTCGGTGATGCGTTCGGCAATGTGCTCCGGAGAATCCGGCAGGCCCGTCGGGATAGAGGAACGGCCCAAAAGCTCACCCTTTTCCGTGACGACTGCACTGGCAATATTGGTCCCGCCGAGGTCGACACCGAGATAGTACATTGAAAATCCTCCCTTGCAGGTGGTATGTAACGTTTGGATAGTTTCATTCTACGACAATTTCATCCATTCGTCAAGGTGAAATGGATGATAAGGGCGCAAAGTGAACATTCGCGGTCCGGAACAGATATAGTATAATGATACCGACCCTGAAATGGGAACTGATTCTACGAAAGAAGGCGATCTCTATGACCAAGATCAAGGGAATCGAATACGATCCTCCGGTACGGCAGCCCTTCAAAATGCCTACCCTGGAGGAGATGATGGCGATCATGGGACCTCCCCCCGGAGGTCCTGGCGGTCCTGGAGGCCCCGGCGGTCCGGGTGGACCGGGAGGTCCCGGAGGCCCGGGTGGACCGGGAGGTCCCGGAGGCCCTCCCGGCGGCATGAATACGCCCAAATACCCGGTGGCCATGCTGGAAAACGGCACGTTCACCATGGGCAGCTTTGAAAAGGCGCCGGTCATTGCCGGAACGATCGGTCCGGAGGAGGCCAAAGCGGTCTACATCGAATCGGACGATCCGGATGCCGGCGGTATCACCGTTTCCGGTGAAGGACAGAAGTATACGGTGGAGGACACAACGATTTTCCTGCACTCCAATTCCAACGGTCTGGGCGGCAAGGGCTCCGGCCTGTTTGCCAACGACCATTCGGAAATGACGGTCAGAAACTGCAAGGTCCTGACGGTGGGCAAGTCCCGCTGCTGTACGGCCACAGAGCAGTACTCCAAAATGTATGTGTACAACTCCTACCTCCATGGCCATGGCGCGCCCTTCGGTCCTGCCGCCGCCAATCTGGAGGATGCGGGACATCCCCCCGCGGCGCTGGAGATCTCCGGCAATTGCCGGACCCATTGCACCCAGTCCAATTCTGAAACCTACTTCTATGATTCCACCATCATTGGAGACGGCTGGGCGGCGCTGTCCACCGACGGCTCTGAAGGCTATGTGAAGCTGGAGGCCAACAACTGCAAGGTGCAGACCATCCTCTCCGGCTACGGCGCCTATGCCGACGGCATGTGCCATGACTTCTTCAACGGCTGCGACTTTGATGTGGCAGATCAGGCGGGCATCATGGCCGGCGAGTGCGACATGACCTTCAACGACTGCACTGCGGTCTGCGGCAGTTATTTCGCACACATCCACTGCGTCATGGGCATGCCGGAAGAGGTGGGTACTCTGACGGTGAAGGACAGCGTCATCAATACCGCCAAGGATGCCATTTCCATCCGTTCCCAGAACGCCATCGTGAACATTGAGGCCAGCGAGATTATCCCGGACAACGGAGTGCTGGTCCGCTCCATCGTGAATACCGATCCCAATGCCACCAAGACCGGCGGCAAGCGGGTCTACGGCATCCATGTGTATGTGAAGGATTCCGACCTGGAGGGCGCCGTCCTCCATGAGGACCCGGATCGGGAGATGAACGTCTATCTGGAGAACGCGAACCTGACGGGCGCGATCCAGGGCGCCATTCTCCATTTCGACGGGGAAAGCGCCTGGACCGCCACCAACCAGTCCAGGGTCACCATCGCCGGCGACGTGGATCCGGCACAGATCGACGCTCCCGCGGGTATTGTGATCGAGGCTGTCTGCGGGCAGGAGGGAAGCATCACCCTTGCCTCCGGCGGCAAGCTGAAGATGATAAAGGCGTAAGGAAAAGCAGGAGGACCATCGTCCTCCTGCTTTTTTATCCGAACCAAAGTCTGCTGAACAGGGCGGCTGCGGCAAATCCTGTCAGGTCGGCAAACAGGGCTGCGGGAATTACATATCGGGAACGGGAAATCCCGGCAGCGCTGAAATAGACGCTGACGGTATAGAAGGTGGTCTCTGTGGAACCCAGCATCACCGCTGCGGTTCGGCCGATCCGGGAGTCCACCCCGTATTGCCGCATGAGATCCGCTCCCACCGCCAGAGCGGCGCTTCCGCTGAAGGGACGGACCAGAATCAGGGGCAGCGTCTCCGGCGGCAGACCGATCCGCCGGCAGAGGGGACCGAGGATCCCGGAAAGCCTGTCCAGCATGCCGCTTGCCCGCAGCATATTGATGGCGGTCAGCAGAATGATCAGCGAGGGGAGGATCGTTACGAGCAGCCGGAGACCTTCCGCTGCTCCGTCCGTCAGGGCATCGTAGACATTTTCTCTCCGCCGGAGCGCGGTGCAGGCACACGCTGCCAGGATCAGAGGGATCAGCAGATCAGCGATCATGGAACAGATGCTCCAGGCAGCGGCACATCAGCAGTCCTGCGGTGACGGAACAGAGACTGGTCAAGAAAACGCAGGGGAGTATATCCAGCGGAGCGGCGCAGCCGAGTCCTGCCCGGACCGACGCCACCGTGGAGGGCAGCAGCTGAATGGAAGCTGTATTCAGTACCACCAGACGGCACTGTTCAGCCGTGGCTGTGCCGGAGCCGTCGGCCATGGCGCGGCAGGCCTCGACCCCCATGGGCGTGGCGGCGTTCCCCAGACCCAGCAGATTGGCGGTGACGTTGGCGCAGAGGGCAGAGAAACCGTCCGGTTTGTGCCGAAGTTCCGGGAACAGCCGTCCCAGCAGAGGATCCAGCGCCTGGGACAGCTTTTTCCGCAGGCCGCCGCGGGCCATCAGCTCCCCTACGCCGCACCAGAGACACAGCGGCCCCGCCAGGGATAGGCCCAACTCCAGCGCGGAAGCGGCGCCCTCCATGGCGGCGGGACCGATTCTCCCGGCGGTAGAGAAGAGGAGTCCGCCAATTATGGACAGGATTACCATAATTGTCCACACTACAGAAATCAATGAGAACGCACTCCTTCGTCGTTTATGCACATTTTTTGACCAGATCTGCCCATTTTTGGCTCAAAACGCATTGACAAAGCACTCCCTTGTGTTATAATGAGACAGAAGCATTCGGCTTTATGTTATTGGTTATGGAAAAGGAGATCAGAATATGAAATCTACCGGAATCGTCAGAAAAGTTGACGAGCTCGGGCGCATTGTCTTGCCTATCGAGCTCCGTCGGACACTGGAGATCGCAGAACGTGATTCTCTGGAAATCTATGTGGATGGCTCTACGATTATTCTCAAAAAATACGAGCCAGCCTGTGTGTTCTGCGGGGATGCCAAGGACGTCCTGAGCTATAAGGGCCGGAACATCTGCCGCTCCTGCCTCGAGGAAATGAAAAAAATGTGAGAAAAAAACACCGTGGAAGGAACCACGGTGTTTTTTTATGGCTGCTGTGACAGCGCAGCCTCATATAATGTGTTTTTCGGGATGCCGCAGGCTTTGCTGACCTGTTTTACCGCGTCCTTGAGGCTCAGACCCTCCTGCCGGAGCAGCCGGACCTGCTGAAGTCCCTCCTCCAGGGAGGGGCCTTCCTCCGCCGGCTTTTCCGCCCCCCGCAGGATCAGTACATATTCGCCCCGGGGCTCCGTGGAGCGGTAATACTCCACAGCTTGAGACAGCGTCATCCGCAGCGCTTCCTCGTGGAGTTTGGTCAGTTCCCGGCAAAGGGTGATCTGCCGGTCCGGGCCGAAGGTTTTCTGAAAATCCCCCAATGTGGCAATGAGCTTATGGGGCGCCTCGTAAAAGATCATCGTCCTGGTTTCGTTCCGCAGGGAGTCCAGATGCTCCCGGCGGGATTTTTTGTTGATGGACAGAAACCCTTCAAAGGTGAAGCGCCCCGTGGGGAGTCCGGAGATAGCCAGCGCGGTAATGGCGGCGCAGGGACCGGGGATCGCTGTCACGGTGAGACCTGCCTCGGCGCACAGCCGGACCAGGTCCTCGCCGGGATCGGAAATGGCGGGCGTTCCGGCGTCGGTGACCAACGCGCAGTTCTCTCCGGCCTTCAGCCGTTCCACAATTGCGGCGCCGCTTGTGACCTTATTGTGTTCATAGTAGCTGACCAGCGGCTTCTTCAGCCCCAGATGGTTCAGCAGCTTGATGGAGACCCGGGTGTCCTCCGCCGCGATGAAATCGGCCCTGGCCAGAGCTTCGGCCGCCCGGGGGGAGATATCGCCCAGATTTCCAATGGGGGTGGGGACCAGGATCAGTGTTCCGGCCATAGTGTCACTCCTTTGTACGGTGATAAATGCGAAGGACTTCCGGGGAGTCAAGACCGTCCGCCGTGTGCAGAAAGAGATCCTCCTCCCAGCGCAGGCCCGGATTTCCGCCCCGTCTGGCCTCAATCAGAAGCAGATTGGCAGACTTATCCGGACTGTGGTGTACGGGACGAAGGCGCTTGACCGCGAACCCGGCGTCCTCCAGGGCGGCAAACAGCGCAGGGATACGTTCCGGACGGAAGACCAGACAGAGACGCCCGCCCCAGCGGGTGGCCCAGGCGGCAGCGGCGCACAGCTCGGCGAGAGTGCAGCCCCGGTCAGAGCGGGCAAGGCCCAGTTTTTTGGACACCAGTCCGCCGGATTGGTCGAAATAAGGCGGGTTGGAAACGGTCAGATCAAAAGCTCCCGCCGGGAGGATCTCCCGGTAATTCCTGAGATCCGTCTCCAGAAGCTCCGCGGCGATGCCGTTCTCTGCAAGGTTTTTTCGGGCCAGACGGCAGGCGGCGGGATCGTTTTCCACAGCGGTAAAACGAAGGTCGGGACGGCCGAAGCCCATCAGCACAGGCAGCGTTCCGCCGCCGGTGCCCAGGTCGAGAATCCGTTCGGCCTTGCCCGGCCGCGCAAAGTCCGCCAGCAGGATGGAATCCGTCCCGAGGGGGAACACGTCCGGCGCCTGATGGAGCACGGGACCGCCATCCCAGAGAGATTGTGACATGATGACTCCTTTCCCGTTGCGGGCAGGAAAAGGAGCGCCGCTCCAAGAACGGCGCTCAGATTCCGGTCGTTATCAACCCTGAGAGATGGTCTCCACGGGACAGTTGTCCGCGCAGGTGCCGCACTCAATGCAGGTGTCAGGATCGATCACATAGTGCTCATCGCCGGGAGCGATGGCCTCCACAGGACAGTTGCTGGCGCACAGACCGCAGGAAATGCAGTCATCACCGATTACGTATGCCATTATGTACACCTCCAAATACACAAATCCAGACCTTTGGGGGTCCTTTGCCCCCATTGTATCACGGATTTTTGAAATTGCAATTCTTTTTGCGCAAAAAACCCTCCGGACCGGAATTGAAATGGATGGAAATGGAAATCATGAACGGGAAAGGATGGTGACCCATGGGCAGATTCGGAGGAAGCCGCGGGCTGGAGACCGCCCCAAAACCCAGACAACCCGGCGGAGAGACGACAAAACTGCTGGACCGGTTCAGCATGGATCTGACGGAGCAGGCGGCGCAGGGACTGCTCCCAACAGTGATCGGCAGGAACCGGGAACTGGAGCAGGTGATGGAGATCCTGTGCCGCAAGACAAAAAACAACCCCGCGCTGGTGGGTAAGCCGGGGGTGGGAAAGACGGCGCTGGCGGAAAAGCTGGCGCAGCTGATCGCCCGGGACCAGGTGCCGGAGCAGCTCCGGGAAAAGCGGATCGTGGCCATGTATATGTCCTCGCTGGTGGCGGGGACAAAATACCGTGGAGAGTTTGAAGAGCGGCTCCGGGACATTCTCGATGAGGTGATCCGGGCGGGGAACGTGATCCTGTTTGTGGACGAGATGCATACCATTGTAGGGGCGGGCTCGGCAGAGGGGGCCATCGACGCGGCGAACATCCTCAAACCGGCCCTGGGCCGAGGCGAGATCCAGATGATCGGCGCCACCACGGATAAGGAGTACAGAAAGCATATCGAAAAAGACGCGGCCCTGTCCCGGCGGTTTACCCGGGTGGAGGTGCCGGAGCCAACGGCGGCGGAGACGCTGGGAATCCTCAAGGGTCTGCAGCCGGAATTTGAAGCGTATCACGGAGTCCGGTACACAGACCGGGCGCTGGAGGCGGCGGTGGGACTTTCCGGAAGGTACTTTCAGGAGCGGTCCTGGCCGGATCGTGCCGTGGACCTGATGGACGAAGCGGCGTCCATGGTGCGTCTGCAGGCGGAATCGGGAATGATGACCCGGGCATCCCGAACCAGACGTTATCTGGAGATCGGGCACAGCAGACAGGTGGAAGCCCGGCACATGGCAGCGGCGGTGTCCCGGCGGACAGGGATCCCGGCAGAGACGATAAGAGGTCTGCCCGGGGAACGGTTCAGGGGGCTGGAACAGCGGCTGCGGCAAAGAGTGCTGGGACAGGAGCCGGCGATCCGGACCGTTGTGAGCGCCCTGCTGCGGGGACAGATGGGACTGGGCGGTGAGAACCGACCGAGGGGATGCTTCCTGCTTGCCGGGCCCAGCGGCGTGGGCAAAACGGAGCTCTGCCGGGCATTGGCGGAGGAACTCTTTGGGCGGAGGGAAGCCATGATCCGTCTGGATATGACCGAGTACAGTGAAAAGAGCGGCGCCGCCGGCCTCATCGGTGCACCGCCCGGATATGCCGGCTACGGGGAGGGCGGCGTGCTCACGGAAAAGGTGCGGCGGCAGCCCTGGTCGCTGGTGCTGTTCGATGAGATGGAGAAGGCCCATGAAGACGTGCGAGCGCTGCTGCTGCAAATCATGGAGGAGGGACAGCTGACGGATGCGGAGGGAACCGCGGTGGACTTTCGGAATACCGTCGTGGTCATGACCTGCAACCTGGGAGCTGAAACCATCAACCGGGAGGGCGCCCCGCTGGGGTTTGCCGCAGGAGAACCGGACCGGGATGCGGGACTGCACCGGGAATTGAGCGCTGCCTTTTCCAAGGAGTTTCTCGGACGCCTGGACGCAGTGGTGCCCTTCGTGCGGCCAAATGAGGAGGCGAGAAGGGCTATTGCCCGGAAAATGCTCCTGGATTTCTGCCGGCAGGTGGAGCGGGAAGGACGGACACTGGAACTGGAACCCGGCGTGGCAGAGTTTCTCTGCAGCAGATGGAAGTCGGACGGCTACGGCGTCAGAAGCTTCCGCCGGACCCTGGATCGGGAACTGGCGGAGCCGCTGGCACGGCTGATGGCGGAGGGACGATGGATGGGAAAGGCCCGGGTCAGTCCCGGAGCCGATGGACTGCACATGACCGTATAGACAGGAGCCGGTTCTCCCGAACAGGGGGCCGGCTCCCGTTCTTTTGGGCAGATCTGGCGCATAAGATCCAACAGGAAAGCCCTGTGTGCATTCTGACGAAAAAAAGAAAAATAGTAAAAAAAGTGATAGATTTTCACAAAAACCGAGTAAATCACTTTTGAAAAAGTGAGACAGCAAAAGGTTTGAACACTCAAAAATACGCACGGAATTGACAGGTTTTGTGTGCTTAATTTGTGGATAATGCTATGGTCCACGGAGAAATAGACAAATTTTTTGACAAAAATTATGAATTATGACTTGTAAAACGTGCAAATTATGCTATAATCTTCTTTGATAGGCGAAAGCCGTCACTGTGCCCAATGGGTAAGGCAAAAGACCGTGCCATCCAATTATCGGTCTTTCCTGGCGGGCGCGCGTTGATTTCACTTCAGAAAGGAGAGAATGCCACGAAGGATGGAATCGCAGCATCTCGGTTCTCTTTGTGCAGGTTGAGGGCCGATTAGGCAGATGCGGCGGGTTCTGTTCGCGAAACGCACATGGGCCTGAGGCCCAAACCCTCTTGCACGGTGCCAAAGCGAACCGTAACGTGGCATTTTTGACTTCGTGCGACGCCGCGCTCCGCGGCGAATGGGGAACGTGAAAAATGCAGAAATGCAAACCAATTAAGTAAAGGAGAATTGGCATGCGATTGCTTGAGTTAAAGCGCGACTGGCGAATGAACAAGGGCCTTTACCTCCTGATCATTCCCGTCGTGATCTACCTCATCATCTTCAACTATGTGCCTATGGCAGGTATCGTTCTCGGCTTCGAACGCTTTACGCCGAAGAACGGTGTCTTTATGAGCGAGTGGGTCGGTCTGAAGCATTTCGTGACCTTCTTCAGCTCTGTGTTCTTCATCCGAGTCCTGAAGAACACGCTGATCCTGAGCCTCTACAGCATCATTTTCGGATTCCCTGCACCGATTCTGTTTGCTCTGCTGCTCAATGAGCTGGATAACGAGTATTATAAGAAAGTCATCCAGGTCGTCAGCTACATGCCCAACTTCATCTCTACCGTCGTTATCTCCGGTATCATCATCGACTTCGTCGCGAGCGATGGTGTTATCACCGATCTGCTGGTCGGCATCGGTTTCCTGAGGGAAGCCAAGAACCTGCTGTCGGTACCTGAGTACTTCCGGTCCATTATGGTCCTGACTGATCTGTGGCAGCAGGTCGGCTTCGGCTCCATCCTGTTCCTGGCAGCCCTCACCGGTATCGATCAGGAGCTCTACGAGGCCGCGGTCATCGACGGTGCCAACCGCTGGAAGCAGACCATGCACGTGACCATCCCCGGCATTATGCCCACCGTGGTCATCATGCTGATCATGCGTATCGGCGGCCTGATGAACGCCAACCAGGAAAAGATCCTGCTTCTGTACAACCCCTTGATTTACGAAACCTCCGACGTCATCGGAACCTTCGTTTACCGCAAGGGCCTGCTGGAAGCGGACTACGGCTATTCCACGGCCGTTGGTCTTTTCAACTCCGCTGTCAACGTGATTCTTCTGTTCATCGCCAACGGCGTGTCCAGAAAGTATTCCGAGACCAGCCTGTTCTGATGGGAGGAAGTTGAAGTATGAATCTTAATTTCGTGATTAAAACTCCCAGCAGACGTGTGTTCGAGGTCATCAACTATATCATCCTCGGCTGCTTTGGTATTATCTGTCTGCTCCCTGTGCTGCACTGTATCTGGGCCTCCGTGTCCGATCCTACGCTGATGGCGCAGCACTCCGGCATTATTCTGTATCCTCTCTTCGATGATGCCCATCCCATCACCTGGTACGGCTACAAGATGGTCTTCGGCAACAACTCCCTGCTCATGGGCTACGCCAACACCATCTTCTACTGCGCCGTGGGCGGTGCGTTCTCCACCATCGTCTGCACCATGGGCGGCTTCGTGCTGTCCCGGAAGGGCCTGATCCTGAAGAAGTACATTATGATCCTGATCACCATCACCATGTTCTTCAATGGTGGTATGATCCCGACCTACATGGTCATCAAGGGTCTGCATATGCTTGACACCCGCTGGGTTATGATCATTCCCATGGCTGTCAACGTCATGTCCCTGGTTATCATCCGTACAGCGATCCAGGGTATGCCCGACTCCCTGGAGGAATCCGCCCGTCTCGACGGCGCCGGAAACTTTGTCATTCTGTTCCGGATCGTGATTCCTCTGGTAAAGGCTACCGTGGCCGTGCTGGCGCTGCAGTACATCCTGATGAAGTGGAACTCCTACTTCGAAGCGATGATCTATCTGCAGACCCGTGCGCTGTATCCCCTCCAGGTTATCCTGAAAGAAATCCTGACAGAATCCGATTCCTCTTCTCTGACCTACGATCCGGAGCTTGCCAAGTACTCCGACCTGGTCGAGTACTGCACCATCGTAGTTGCGATTCTCCCCATTTTCTGCTTCTACCCCTTCATCCTGAAGTATTTCACCAAGGGCATGATGGTCGGCTCTCTGAAGGGCTAAGGTATCCTGTCCCACGGCTTCGGCCGGAGGAAACGAATTTCAGACGGCTCGCCGCTTTTGCGGCGGGCCGTTTTCGTCTGCCGTCCGGATTCTACTTGCTTTTACATGGCCGGTGCGGTATAATTTCTATCGAATCTATCCGACAGGGACGGGGAGGCTGCCATGGAGTTTTCGCATAAATCAGTACTGCTGGAGGAGTGTATCCAGGCGCTGAACATCCGCCCCGAGGGGATCTATCTGGACGGGACGCTGGGCGGCGCCGGCCATTCCATGGAAATCGCCCGCCGCCTGACCACAGGGCGGCTGATCGGCGTGGACCGGGATACCGCTGCGCTGGAGGCTGCCGGAGATCGTCTTGCTCCGTATCGGGACCGGGTGACGCTGGTCCATGGGAACTTCCGGGATCTGGATCGGATCCTGCGGGATCTGGAGATCCCTGCAGTGGATGGAATGCTCTTTGATCTGGGGGTCTCCTCGCCCCAGCTGGATGATGGGGCCAGGGGGTTTTCCTATATGGCCGACGCGCCGCTGGATATGCGGATGAACCGGGAGGACCGGCTCACGGCCTATGAGGTGGTGAACCAGTGGCCCCGGGAGGAGCTCCGGCGGATCCTTTACGAATACGGGGAGGAGCGCTATGCTCCGCAGATCGCCGCGGCCATCGACCGCCGGCGGCAGGAAAAGCCCGTCGGGACGACGCTGGAGCTTGTGGATGTGATCCGCAGCGCCATGCCGCCCCAGGCACTCCGGGAAAAGCAGCACCCGGCCAAGCGAACTTTCCAGGCGATCCGAATCGCGGTAAACGACGAGCTGGGGGCGGTGCGGGATATGATGGAAGCCGCGATCCCCAACCTTGCGCCGGGCGGCCGTCTGGCGGTGATCACCTTCCACTCTCTGGAGGACCGTATCGTCAAAGTTGCCATGAACGCTGCTGCAAAGGGCTGCACCTGTCCGCCGGAATTTCCGGTATGTGTCTGCGGGAAAAAGCCTCAGGTGAAGATCCTTACCAGAAAGCCGGTGGTATCCGGACAGGAGGAACTGGACGAGAATCCCCGCGCCCGCAGCGCCAAGCTGCGGGTCTGTGAGAAACTGTAGGAGGGAACAGCTTGCGAAGAACTCCCATTCGGGAGGTGGAACATAAAAGACGTACCGGGCCGGACCTATTGGCCATCGGCTTGGCGGTATTTGCTCTGATGGCAGTCCTGCTCTGGGGCAAGGTAAAGACCTATGAGCTTCAGCGGGACAATCTCCGCATGGCTGAGGAACTGGCCCGGCAGGAAGATGTGCTGGCCCGGCTCCGGCTTCAGCAGGCGGACGAGCCAGATCTGTATGCCCGGGCGGAGTCGCTGGGCCTTCGGTTTCCTGCTGCGGAGCAGACGGTGATCCTGCACATCCGGGGATCGTAACAGACATAAGGGACGTACGCGCGGCATAGAATGCTGCGGGAAACCTCATTTTGCGGAAGGAGCGACGTTCCCTTGAAGTCTCACATTCCAAAGCCGCGGATGCCCGGCGGCGCCAATCGGATCATTCTGCGCCGTACCGCTGTATTGATGGTGCTGTTCGGCGTACTGGTGTTCGTTCCGCTGGCTGGAAAGCTGATTCAGCTCCAGATCCTCCGACATGAGGAGCTGGGCCGGATGGCGGCGGAAAATCAAACCAGAACCAGCAGTATCACCCCTGCCCGGGGGACCATTTACGACCGCAATATGAATGTGCTGGCGGTGAGCGCGGACGTGGAGAACGTCTGCATTGATCCCAATGAGCTGGCACTGTCCGGGCAGGATACTGACGCCATTGCCGGGAGTCTGAGCAGCCTTTTGGATGTGGACAAAGCCTGGATCCTGAAGCTCATGGAGGACACCGGCTACCGGTATCAGATCGTCAAGCGCAAGGTGGAACAGGAGGAGGCCTCCGCAGTCCGCGCCTATATCGCCAGACAGAACGTCACCGGCGTCTACCTGGAGCCGGACACCAAGCGGTATTATCCCGCGGGGACACTGGCGGCCCAGCTGCTGGGCTTTGTGGGCAGCGACAATACGGGCCTGGACGGAGTGGAGGCGGCCTGGGATGAGACGCTCACCGGCGCCGCTGGTCGGATCGTCAGCGCCAAAGGAAACTACGGATCCTCCATGCCGTACCATCATGAGACATACTATGACCCGGTGCGCGGCAGCTCCCTGGTGCTGACGATCGACGAGACGGTGCAGCAGATGCTGGAGAAAGAGATGCAGGAGGCCATTGTCCAGTATGATGTCCGGAACGGAGCCTTCGGCGTGATCATGGATGTGAACACCGGAGAGATCCTGGCCATGGCAACGCTGGGCGCCTACGATCCCAACCGCTATGCGGAGATTCTGGACCTCGGGACCCGGCAGACGCTGGAGGAGCAACACCGGCATGCCATTTTAGCGGACGGGGAGGAGCGGGAACGGCTGATGGCGGAGTACAGCACCGCTCTGGCGGAGGCCCGGCTGGCCCAGTGGCGCAATCGGGTGATTGCCGACGGATATGAGCCCGGCTCCACATTTAAAAGCATTACGCTGGCGGCTGCGCTGGAGGAGGGCGCTGTGAGCCTTTCCGACGGATTCTACTGCAGCGGCAGCACCTCCATCAAGGGCCGGTCCAAACCGCTTCACTGCTGGAAAAGCGCCGGACACGGCCAGCAGACCACAGCGGAAGCCCTGCAGAACTCCTGTAATGTGGCCTTTGCCAATATCGGGATCCGGCTGGGCGGCGAAAAGCTATACGAATATGTTCAGAAGTTCGGCCTGACGGAGAAAACGGGGATCGAGCTGTACGGGGAAGCCAGCGGCATCTTCTTTGATGAGGCGACTCTGGCGAATCCGGACAGCTATGCCTCTCTGGCCTCGGCTGCCTTCGGACAGACCTTTAAAATCACGCCGCTGCAGCTGATCCGTGCGGTGGCGGCGGTGGTCAACGGTGGGTATCTGCTGGAACCCCATGTGGTATATCAGGTGCTCGACGACGACGGAAACGTCCTGGAGCAGCATGACAGAACCGTGATCCGTCAGGTGATCAGCCAGCAAACCTCCCGGACCATGTGCGGCCTGCTGGAATCGGTGGTTTCTCAGGGTACCGCGAAAAATGCGCAGATCGCCGGATACCGCATCGGCGGCAAAACAGGCACCTCGGAAAAAATCGACGTGTTTGACGAGAATGGCAACATGGTGGAGGACAAAATCGTATCCTTCATCGGGATTGCACCCATGGACGATCCGAAGATCGTCGCGCTGGTGGCCCTGGACACACCCTCCACGGAGACAGGCTATTACATCTCCGGCGGGCAGATGGGCGCGCCCACGGTACGGGACGTGCTGTCCGGCGTGCTTCCCTATCTGGGGATCGAACCGGATTACAGCGAGGAAGCTGCGAATCGGGCAGAGGTCTCCGTGCCGGACCTGACCGGGATGACAGAGCAGGAGGCGGAGACAGCACTCTCGGAACTCAATCTGACCTTTCGCCGGGAGGGCAGCCGGGAGCGGATCACAGATCAGATTCCGGCGGCGGGGGCGGTCATCCCCGGAAACAGTGAGATCCTTGCCTATTTTGGCGATATACAGCCTGAGGAAACGGTGCTTGTCCCGGATGTGACCGGCAAGAACGCCCAGGAGGCCAATGAGATCCTGACGGCACAGGGACTCTATATGAAAATTGTTGGCGCGGAAGGCGCGGAGCAGACCATCGTCGCGGTTCGCCAGACCCCGGCTGCCGGAATGGCCGTGGAACAGGGAACGGTGGTGGCGGTGGAGTTTTCCGACCTGAGCGCGCAGGACTAAGGAGGACGTTATGAAACTTCGAGATATTCTGGAGGGAATCGGGATCCGTTCGATCCATGCGGATCCGGAGATGGAGATCGCGGGAATCGCCTATGATTCCCGCGCGGTGGAACCGGGGCAGCTCTTTGTGGCCGTGACCGGATTTGCTGCCGACGGACACCGGTTCATTCCCATGGCAGTGGAAAAGGGCGCCGCAGCGGTACTTTGCCAGACCCCGCCGGAGGGGGAGATCCCCTACGTACAGGTGGAGAACACCAGAAGTGCGCTGGCGCTGGCCTCGGCCAATTTCTTTGGCCGTCCGGCGGAAAAGATGAAGTTCATCGGCATCACCGGTACCAATGGAAAGACCACCTCCACCTATCTTTTGAAGGAGATCCTGGAAAAGACGGTCGGGGCCAAGGTGGGCCTGGTGGGCACCATTCAGAACATGATCGGAGACCAGGTGCTGGAAACGGAGCGCACCACACCGGAGTCCTACGAACTGCAGAAGCTCTTCGCGGACATGGCGGAGGCCGGATGCACCCATGTGGTGATGGAGGTCTCCTCCCATGCGCTGGTGCTGGACCGGGTGGCGGGCGTCCGGTTTGACGTGGGCATGTTCTCCAACCTGACCCAGGATCACCTGGATTTCCACAAGACCATGGAGGAATACCGGAAAGCCAAAGCCATTCTGTTCCGGATGTGCGATGTGGGCGTCTACAACGCAGATGATCCCGCAAGCGAAAAAATCATGGCGGAGGCCACCTGCAGAGCCTTTACCTACGCGGAGCATCATGAGGCCGACCTTCAGGCGGAAAACGTGGTGCTGCATGCGGACAGCGTGGAGTTTACCGCGGTCCATGGCGGGGAGCGGGTGCCGGTGACGCTGGGGATTCCCGGCGGATTTACCGTGTATAACGCTCTGTGTGTCCTGGGAGCTGCCATGGCGCTGGGAATTTCCCTTTCGGATGCCGCCGCTGCTTTGGCCGGCGCCCACGGGGTCAAGGGCCGGGTCGAGGTGGTTCCCACCCCTGGCCGGGACTATACGGTCCTGATCGACTACGCCCACACGCCCGATTCGCTGGAGAACGTGCTGACCTCCGTGCGGGGTTACTGCAAAGGCCGCCTGATTTCGGTGTTCGGATGCGGCGGAGACCGGGACAACACCAAGCGTCCCATCATGGGAAGAATCGGCGCCCAACTCAGCGATATTGCGGTCATTACCTCCGACAATCCCAGGACGGAGGATCCGAACCAGATCATCGAACAGATCCTGGCGGGGATCTCCGACCGGTCAAACTGCGTCGTGGTGGAAAACCGGCGCAGAGCGATCCGGGAGGCCATGGCCATGGCGAAGAAGGACGACATCATCGTGTTGTGTGGAAAAGGCCATGAGACCTACCAGATCCTCGGGACCGAGAAAACCCATCTGGACGAGCGGGAAGAGGTCGCGGCCGCGCTCCGGGAACAGGAGGAATTGTAAATGAAGCTGACTTCACTCCGTCAGATCGCCCAGTGGTGCGGCGGCTCTGTCGCGCCGGAGCAGGAACAGGTGATGGTCAACGGACTGTGCCATGATACCCGGGAACTGGACGCCGGGGCGCTGTTTTTCGCCTTGACCGGGACCCATGACGGGCATGATTATCTGGAGGCCGCAAAGGCCGCCGGCGCTGCCGCTGCAGTGGTGAGCCGTCCGGTGGAGTCGGATCTCCCTCTGGTGATGGTGGAGGACACCAAAAAGGCCCTGGCGGATATCGCCCGGGCGTACAAGGAGAGCCTGGGCTGCAGGACGGTGGCTATCACCGGAAGCGTGGGAAAGACCACCACTCGGACCATGACAATGGCGCTTCTGGAGCGGACATACCGCACCTACGGCACAGTAAAAAACTACAATAACGATATCGGCCTGCCGGTGACCATCGGGAAGGTGGATTCGGACGCAGAGATGCTGGTGCTGGAAATGGGAATGAACCATTTTGGAGAGATGCGTCAGCTCACCGCCATCGGCCGGCCGGATACGGTGGTCATCACCAATATCGGCAGCATGCACATCGAGAATCTCGGCAGCCGGGAGGGGATCCTCAGGGCCAAGCTGGAGATTCTGGAGGGGCTGCATCCCGGCGGAAGCTGCTTCTTTAACGGCGATGAGCCGCTGCTTTGGGAGCTTCGGCACAAGAATCAGAATCCCACCTTCTACTTCGGCATTGAGAACGCGGAATGTGACATCCGGGCCACGGAGGTCCGGCTGCTGGAGGGGAAGAGTAGGTTCCGGGTACAGTGGAAAGACTATGATTTCCCGGTGGAGCTGTCTCTGAGCGGCCTGCACAACGTATATAATGCGCTGGCGGCAATCTCGGTGGCGCTGCATTATCAGGTGCCGGTGGAGGAGATTCAGGCGGCCCTGTCGCAGTTCGTCAACACCAGCCAGCGCCAGCAGACGATCTACTATAAGACGTATACCATCATCGACGACACCTACAATGCCGGTCCGGAGTCCATGGAAGCGGCGCTCCGCGTGCTGAAGGACACTACCGGAATGGGCGGAAAAGCCCGTCACATTGCCGTGCTGGGCGATATGCTGGAGCTTGGAAACCACGCCAGCGGCGAGCATCACCGGATCGGCCGGGTGGCGGCCTATAAGGCGGATCTGCTGCTGACCTACGGTCCCCTGTCCGTCCATACGGTGCGGGGCGCCCTCACAGGCGGTATGAGCCAGCGCAACGCTATGAACTTCCTGACCATGGAGGAACTGGTCAATACCCTGAAAAACCGGGCCAAGCCCGGGGACGTGCTGCTGTTCAAGGGCAGCCACGGTATGCACATGGAGCGGGCGCTTCAGGCGTTTATGCAGGAGGACTGACCGCCTGCGCGGCAACGCAGTAACAACATTCGGAGGAATCGGGATATGCAAAGTATCATCACCTGTGCGCTGGCATTTCTGGTCAGCGCCATTGCCGGACGGTTTATCGTTCCGGCGCTTCGGGCCCTGAAGGTGGGCCAGTCCATTCGGGAGATCGGCCCCACTTGGCACAACTCCAAGCAGGGAACGCCCACCATGGGCGGACTGATCTTCATGCTGGGGATCGCAGTCTGCGTTATTACGGGATGGCGGACCATGCTCGGCGGGGACATTACCCACCTGATGGTGTTTGGCCTGGCGCTGGTGTGCGGCGTGATCGGGTTCCTTGACGATTTTGTCAAGGTGAAAAACAAGCGGAACCTGGGCCTGACGGAGATCCAGAAGCTGGTGCTGCAGCTGGCAGCGGCAGCGCTGTTTCTGATCCTGCTGCGGCGGACGGGACATCTCACCGGCGATTTGTACATTCCCTTTGCCAACGTCAGCGTAACGATCCCGTGGATCCTCTATCTAATCCTCAGCGTATTCATCATTGTGGGAACGGTCAATGCGGTCAACATCACCGACGGGATCGACGGACTCAACACCTCTGTGACCATTCCGGTGATGGTGTTCTACGCCATTGCCGCCTGGAAATGGCATCTGACCGGCGCGTCCCTGTTTGCCGCTGCGGTTGCGGGCGCTCTGCTGGGCTTTCTGATTTACAACTGGCATCCCGCCAAGGTGTTCATGGGGGATACCGGGTCGTTGTTCCTGGGCGGCGCAGTCTGCGGACTGGCCTATGCGCTGGATATGCCGCTTATCCTGATTCTGGTGGGGATCATCTATATCGCGGAGACCATGAGCGATATCATTCAGGTGGCCTATTTCAAACTTACCCACGGCAAGCGAATCTTCCGCATGGCCCCGCTGCACCATCACTTTGAAAAGGGCGGCTGGAGTGAGGTCAAGATCGTCGTGGTGTTCACTTCCATTACAGTGGTTTTCTGTATTCTGGCCTATCTTGGGGTCATGAACCGATTCTGATTCAGAGAGGGAGGCGCCATGGGTTTTCTTCGGCTGCCGGACGTGGAAACTTCGGAGCGGGAGAATCTGGTGGATCTTCCATTTCTGCTTTTGACGCTGCTGCTGACGGCGCTGGGACTGGTGATGATCTATTCCTCCAGCTTTGCCCGGGCCCTGTACGAGACCGGAGACAGCGCCTATTACTTCAAGCGTCAGCTGGTATTTTCCCTGATCGGAGCGGCGGAACTGCTGGCGGTCTCCCGGGTCAGACCGGAACTGCTGAAGAAGCTGGCTTTCCCGGTGCTTGGGATCTCGATCGTATTTCTGATGCTGGTATTTGTTCCCGGCATCGGGCAGAGCGAGAACGGCGCCACCCGATGGATCCGGCTGGGGATCTCCTTTCAGCCTTCGGAGATCGCCAAGCTTGGCGTGATTCTCAGCTACGCCGCCTTGATCGCCGCCTTTCAGGAGAAAATGGAGACATTCCGGTACGGGATCGCCCCCTTTGCCGCCATTCTCGCGGTGATCGTGGTGCTGCTCCGGCTGGAGCCACACAATTCCGCCATCGTGATCATTGCCTGTACTGCCGGTGCCATGCTTTTTCTGGGCGGTGTCCGGTACCGGTGGTTCATATTGGGTGGCGGCGTAATGCTGCTGGGTTTGGCTGTGATCCTCGGCGCGGGAGGCTATGAAGCCAGCCGTATCTCAGCCTGGCGGGATCCCTTTTCCGACCCGGCTGACAGCGGATACCAGATCATTCAGTCCCTCTATGCTATCGGCAGCGGGGGACTGCTGGGACTGGGATTCGGTCAGGGCAGGCAGAAGTATCTGTACCTGCCGGAGGAACACAATGACTATATTTTTGCCATTGTCTGCGAAGAGCTGGGACTTGCGGGCGCGTTGGCGATTCTGCTGCTCTATGCGCTGCTGATCCTGCGGGGATACTGGATCGCCATGCATGTACGGGACCGGTTCCTGTCTCTGACTGTGGCGGGAATCACCACCCTGACCGCCCTGCAGGTATTCTTCAATATCGGGGTAGTGACGAATCTCCTGCCCTCCACCGGAATCTCCCTGCCGTTTTTCAGCTATGGCGGCACAGCGCTGCTGATCCAGCTGGGGGAGATGGGAATCATTCTGAGTGCGTCCCGGCGCTGCAGTGCCGGATTTTTGTAAGTTAGGTTGTGATCGTGTGAACGTAATCTTTACCTGCGGCGGCACCGGCGGCCATATCAGTCCGGCTATTGCCGTGGCGAATCTGCTCCGGGAAAAGCGTCCGGATACGGAGATCCTCTTCGTGGGCGCCAGCGACGGCATGGAGGCGGATCTGGTCCCCAGAGCAGGATACCGGCTGGAAACCGTGGAGATCTCCAATTTCCAGCGGAAGCTGACCCCCTCCAATATCATCTATAATTTCCGGTCCCTGGGGTATATGTTCTCCAGCCGCAGGACGGCGGACCGGATCATTCGGGAGTTCCGGCCGGACGTGATCGTGGGGACCGGCGGATACGCCAGCTATCCGATGCTGCGGCAGGGAGCAAAGCGGGGGATCCCCACGGCGCTCCACGAAGCCAACGCGGTCCCCGGCCTGACGACCCGTCTGGTGATGAATCAGGTGGACCGGGTCATGGTCTCCTTTGAGGAGAGCCGGAACGCCTATCCCCATCCGGACAAGGTCCGGGTCGTAGGCATGCCGGTCAAGAGCGAATTCTTCTTCGCGGACAAGGCGGGCGCCAAGGCGGCTCTTGGCCTGGACGACCGTCCGCTGGTGGTCAGTTACTGGGGGTCTCTTGGCGCCCGGGAGATGAACAAGAAGATCGCACGGTTCATGGCGCTGGAGGCACGGGACGGAACGCCGTTCCAACACATCCATGCCACCGGCAGCTTCGGATGGAAATGGATGCCGGACTACGTGCTGGAACAGGGCGTGGAGCTGGCGCAGTATCCCGCCATCGATATGCGGGAGTACATCTACGATATGCCGACGGTGATGGCGGCTGCGGATCTGGTGATCTGCCGGGCGGGAGCGTCCACCATAGCGGAGACCGCCGCGGCGGGCAAACCGGCTATTTTCGTGCCGTCGCCCAACGTCACGGATAATCATCAGGAAAAAAACGCCCGAATTCTCGAGGAGCATGGTGCAGCGGTGGTCCTGCGGGAGACGGAATGTGACGGCGACCGGCTCTACGAAGCGGTAAAGGAGCTGCTGGGGGACCGGGAACGGCTAAGCGGAATGGAAAAAGCTGTGCAGTCCATGGCGGTACCTGATTCCGCGGAAAAGATCTACGGGATCATTCTGGAGCTGGCCGGCAGATAAACGGAAGGAGCGAGGGCCTATGGACCCCAAACAGAATCAGGCCAGGCGGCGCAGGAAAACGGTCCGCTCCACTGCCCAGCGGGAGAGAAGCCAGCGGGCGCAGATTCGGCGGCTGCGGGAACAGCAGCAGGCTCAGCAGGAGGGGAGCGAACGCTGGGAAAAGAAGGGCCTTCCCATGTGGGCCAGAACCCTGATCGCGGTCGGCGTGGTGCTATTGCTGATCCTGGTGTTTTTCCGGGTGGATCAGATCGAAGTCACCGGAAACGTCCGCTACACTCAAGAGGAAGTCGCGGACGCCAGCGGCGTGACCCTGGGCGATGTGCTGATGGGCGTCAACAAAACCAGAGCGGCCAGCCGCATCCTGGTGAAGCTGCCCTATGTGGAGCAGGTGGTGGTGTCCAAGATTCTCCCCGGAACGGTTCGGTTCACACTTGTGGAATGCAAGGCGGTGGCCGCTGCGGAATCTGAATTCGGAACAAGATGGCTCATGAACGGGGACGGAAAACTTTTGGAAGCGTTGGATAATGACGAGAAAATTGCATATCCTTTGATTCAGGGAGCTGTTTTGGATCTGCCCAACGCAGGAGATCAGGCGGTGTATTCCGACCCGGATCTGGGCGCTATCGCCACAGAGACTCTGCAGGAACTACGGAATGCGGGCGTACAGGATCAGATCCGGCTCATCGACGTGACGGATCCGAACCAGATTACTTTGAGCTATGACGACCGGGTGGAGATCCGCATGGGGGACATTACGGACATCGCTTATAAGATCCAGTATATGATCATGGCGCTGGAAAAACTGGGCCCGGATTCCAAGGGAATGCTCGATTTGAGCTTTACGGAAGGAAAACAGGCATTTTTCCATCCTTTGGCCGCATAATTTTGGGAAAAAACCAATTTTACTATTGACCAAGTGGCCCCAGTGCGATAAAATATAACAAAATAGAGTCTTTACGCTTACAAAGCGTATCAATCATGTACTTAGGAGGAAAAACTTATGAGTGAATCCTATCCCGAGAGAGTTGTCGCCATTAAGGTCATCGGTGTTGGCGGCGCCGGCAACAATGTTGTCAACCGCATGATCGAAGCCGGTGTCAAGGGCGTTGATTTTATCGCCGTGAACACAGACAAGCAGGACCTGAACAAGTCCAAGGCCGAGGAGAAGGTCCAGATCGGTGAGAAGCTCACCGGCGGCATGGGCGCAGGATCCAAGCCGGAGATCGGCAAGAAGTCTGCGGAGGAAAGCCGCGCGGCCATTGCCAAGATGCTGGAGAACACCGACATGGTTTTCATCACCGCCGGTATGGGCGGCGGCACCGGCACCGGCGCGGCTCCCATCATTGCCGATATCGCCCGGGAGACCGGCGCGCTGACCGTCGGCGTGGTGACCAAGCCCTTTAAGTTTGAGGGCAACCGTCGGATGTCTCAGGCGGAGCAGGGCATTGCCAATCTCTCTGACAAGGTCGATTCTCTGATCATCATCCCCAACGACCGGCTGAAGTATGTCTCTGAGCAGAAGATCACCTTTGCCAACGCTTTCGGTATTGCCGACGACGTGCTCAAGCAGGCTGTGACCTCGATCTCCGAGCTGGTGGGTTATTCCGAGAACGTGATGATCAACCAGGACTTCGCCGATGTTTCCGCCATCATGCGGGATGCCGGCCGGGCCCACATGGGCGTAGGCATCGCCTCCGGCAAGGAAAAGGCGGAAGCTGCGGCCAACGCGGCTGTGACCTCTCCGCTGCTGGAGACCTCCATCGACGGCGCCACGGGCGTGCTCATCAACGTCACCGGTTCCCCCGAGATGGAACTGGAGGATGTGGAGACTGCCGCCAGCATCGTGCAGGAGGCCGTGAATCCCGACGCCAACATCATCTTCGGCGCCACCTTTGATCCCAGCATGGAGGACGCCCTTCGTGTGACGGTCATTGCCACCGGGTTTGACGGGTCTGCCACCGGCGGCGTGTTCAGCACTGCCGGCGAGAAGGCGGCTGAGCCTGCCGCGCCTGCGGCGCCCAGTGTTGCCGATATCGATGATATTTTCCGGATCTTCAACCGGAAGTAATTTCAAGCGATCTGTGCCGCCTCGAAATACCCATGTATTTTGGGGCGGCGCTTTTTTACGCAAGGAGCATTTTATATGACATCAGAGATCTATATTCCCGGGTTTACCGTCACCTGTCTGCTGATCACGTCGATCATCTGCATCGTGGCAGTGCTGGTGGCATGGTATACGGTGCGAAGCCGGGTGAAGTTTTCCCAGATCATACTGGGGGCGTTTTCCTATGTGCTGGTGATGCTGCTGGAGAACGTGCTGAGTCTGGCGGCGCCGACGGTTCCTGAGACCGGATTCGTCTATGCAATCTACATCACGCTGTCCATGGTGGTTGCCCGGGAGGTCATTCGGTTTCTGGCCATGGTGTTCGGCGTAAAAGCCAACTTCAGCAATACAGACGCCTCCGTCGGATTTGCCCTGGGGTTTGCCGGAATGTATCTGCTGATCTGCGGGGCGTACTACTTCAACTGCTATACCACCGCGACGGAGTACGTCAAGACCGGGATGGACGCCTTTGTGGCCAATACCGGAAGCGACGCGGAGGAGGCCCTGACGTTGCTTAAGAGTATTGCAGCCCAGAGCGGATGGCAGTTTGTCTTTACCGGCGTGAACCGGGTCATGTTCCTGGTACGGGAGATCGCCCTGTGCGTGCTGATCTGGTACGCGCTGACCCGGGAGCAGAAACAGTATTATCTGTTGGTTCCGCTGATGAGCCTTGCGGCCTTCCTGCCGGACGGGCTGTATCAGGCGGAGGTCCTGACCAGTTCCTATGCAAAGGACCTGATCACTGTGGCGGTCTCGGCCGGCATTGCCTTCCTGGCGGCCCGGCAGTACAACGCGCGGGAGGACCAGGTGGCCCACTTCCAGATCGAACGGCTGCGGGCCAGAAAGAGAAGATGAAACACAGGCGCACAATCGTGCGCCTGTGTTTTTGCGTGTTCAGTATCCCGTCAGCATTCCGCCAGATAAGCAGCGATCCGGGTGCGGACGTTTTCCTGGACGCTGCGGTAATAGAACTGCAGCTCGAAGTTGTGGTAACAGCCCTCCACAAACAGCGGCTCTCCCGGCGGGTAGTCTGCAGGAGAAATATCCGGCACGATCATGGTGCCCCGTTCGGGACTCTGATAGCATCCCAGAAGTCCCGGCTGGTCGTTGTCCGCGGTGCCGTTCATGTGCAGGGAAACCGTTCCGGGATTCAGCTCCTTCGGAGCAGGGGTCCCGTCCGCGCGCCAGTTCAGGGGATTGATGCCGTAGGTATAGCCGCCCTCCGGTACAATGATGGAACCGGTGACGCCGGGAGCCTCCGAGTTGTAGGAGACGATCACGCCGGTGTCGTCTTCGCCCTGGGCCATCTGGAGATGGGGAAAGTCCCGGAGATCCTCCGCAGTGACCCGCCAGCCGATCAGGTACGCCGCCACCAGCTGAGACTGGAGCTGCGGGTCGTCAAAAAACTCCTCCAGCAGGCGGAGCGCCAGATCCGCACCCTGGGAGTATCCCGCCAGGATAAACGGCCGGCCCTGGTTTTCCCGCTGCAGATACCAGGTAAAAGCATCCCTGATCTCCCGGTAGGCTGCGCCGAGATAGGGCCCCCGGTCCGGATCGGGCAGATAGTATACGCTCAGACAGGCCTGCCGGTAATAGGGCGCATATGCGTTGCATTCACCCCGATACAGCCCCTCCTGCATACTCAGCAGGTCGTGCTGGAAGCTCCGGTCCACCGGCAGATAACAGGTGGTGTTCCAGGAGCCGTCCTTGCCGAGATCGGCCGTGGCGCCGATCAGAAAGACGTCCACGGGTTTGTCCGGCGCGGAACCGTAGTGGATCCACATCAGGGGACTGCGGTAAAAGCCACCCCATGGGAACAGCAACACCCCCAGAGAGAACAAAACCAGGACAACAATCGCAAAGAGCCTGCGCTTCATGCTACATCATTCCTTCATATTTCTCGCTTAGAGGGTATCACAGCGGGGATGCAAAGACAAGGACCGCGGAGAAAGTGAATTCTTCGCGGTCCCTTGTTATTCGGGTTGTTCTTCGATTTCGGGAGCAGGACTCTTGGAAAACTCCGCCCAGAAGACTACGCCGCCCTCTGTGTTTCGGACGCCGTAATCGCTGCCCAACAGGTCCATATTGCTCTTGACGATGGAAAGACCGAGGCCGGAGTGCTGCCGGTCCCTGCCCCGGGACTGGTCCAGCCGGTAGAAGCTTTCCCACAGGCGGGGGAGCTCCTCCTCGGGGATCTTGTCGGCGGAATTGAAAATCGAGACCCGGTAATAATCTCCGGCATCCTCAACGCGAAGGGACATCTTCCGATTCGGGCCCATGTGGGAAATGGCATTTTGCATATAGTTTGTGATGACCTGTTCCGCAGCGTGGTAATCCGTGGTCACATAGAGCGAATCGGTGAATTCAGAGGTGAAATGGATGCCGGCCCGCTCGATCTCCACAGAGAAGATCTCGATCTCGTAGCTCAAAAGATCATACAGGTCAAATTCTTCATGCTCCAGCTCTACGGTGCCGCTTTCCAAACGGAACAACTCCATCATTTTGAGGATCATGGACATCATCCGGTCGGATTCGTCATGGATCACGTCGCAATAATCCCGGATTTCCGCATCCGTCTTGGCCATGCCGCTTCGCAGGCCGTCGGCATATCCGGCGATCAGACCGATGGGCGTTTTCAGATCGTGGGACAGGTTAGCCACCAGATTCTTGCGGGCCTCCTCCTGTTCCTTTTTCTGTTGGATGTCGGCCATGAGCTGCCGGTTGGCATTCTGCAGCTGCTGGGTGTAGGTCTGCATAAAGTCCGACATGGTGTTGACGCTGCGGGCCATATCTCCGATCTCGCCGCCCATGTTCACGCTGCACTTCTGGGAAAAGTCCAAATGGGCAATCTGGTTGGCGATAGAGGTGATCTGGGTGATGGGTTCCACCACCATCGTGCTCATGCGGGAAAAGGCCAGAATGGCCAGGATCATCACCATCAGGCCCACGATCAGGGAAAACTGCATGGAGATGGCAGTGGATTCAGAGATGGATGCATAGGAGGTGCTGATGTCCAGAATATACCGGTCAGATACGCCGCCCAGCACCACCCGCTTTCCGGAGGAGTAGCTGGCGCCGGCGGTGGTGTGCTCCTGCCGGTCGTCGGTCATGATGTTGTAACCGGTATCGGAAGTCGAGGCCTGGTCCCGGATCGCAGGGAGAATCCGGGTCTCAAATTCCGGCGGGGCGGGCCGGCCGCTCCGGCTGCTATACAGGATGCTGCAGGTGTCCAGATCTGCGATGATGATCTCCAGATTGTGTTCTTCCAGCTCACTGATGGAGGTGAGGTCGTATTCCGGCTCCCGGGTGATCGTCTCATAGGCGTGGATCAGGGTCTGTTCCACCTTGTGCAGGTAGTAGGGCTCCATGAACAGGGCGCTGAACAGAAACACCAGAACATAATACAGCACGAGCACGCCCACCGACAGCATGATCAGACTGCGCCGGAGACTGCTTCGAACAGCCATGATCAACCCTCCAGCTTGTAGCCTCTTCCGCGGACAGTTTTCAGCGCGGAACCATGCTCACCCAGTTTCATCCGCAGATTCTTGACGTGGGTATCCACCGTCCGGGCGTCCCCGTAGTAGTCAAAATTCCAGACGGCAGAAAGGATCTGCTGACGGGAGAGCGCGATGTTCTTGTTCTGGGCCACATACAGCAGCAGCTCGAATTCCCGGGGGGTCAGGGCGATTTCCTTCCCGTCCACGGTGACGGTGTGGGCGTCCGGGTCGATGCAGATACCGGCGACCTCCACGGTGCTGCGGACGGAGACGGAACGCTTCAGCAGCGCCCGGACTCTGGCCATGAACACGGGGAACTTGATGGGCTTGGCAATGTACTCGTCGGCGCCGCAGACGAATCCCATGACCTCGCTGTCCTCGTCGTTCTTGGCAGTGAGCATGATGATCGGCAGCTGGGAGAATTCCCGGATGATCTGGCAGGCACGGATCCCGTCCATTACGGGCATCATGATATCCAGGATCGCCAGGCTGATGTCGCTGTCGCTGCGGATCAAGTCGACCGCCTCCTGGCCGTTGGCGGCTTCAATGATCTGATAGCCTTCGTTGCGGAGAAAGTCGCCGACCAGGCGTCTCCAGCGCTCTTCATCGTCTGCAATGAGGATTTTTACGTTGTTGTTCATGGGGATACCTCCTGTGTCTCAGGACAGATGGCCTCCAGCCGGCAGATGGGGGTGCCGAGCTGATAAAACTTTTCCTCGTATCCGGTCATGATACCCACCGGACCGTCCTTATGAAGATCCCGCGTCACATTCCGGAGCGGGAATCCGCATGCGGTGAACTGCTCCAGAGAAAACTCAAACAGCCCCGCGTTGTCGGTTTTGAAATGGATCTCGCTGCCCGGCCGCATGATCTGCTGATACAGCTTCAGAAAACCGGCGTGAGTCAGCCGCCGGGGCGCGTGTTTCTTGTGGGGCCAGGGATCACAGAAATTGATGTACAGAAGATCGATCTCGCCCGGGGCAAAGAATTCCGCCGCTTTGGCCACGTCCTCGCCGATGAAAAATACGTTGGTCAGTCCGGCTGCCTTCACCTTTTCCATGGCCATGACCATGGCCTCCGGGACCCGCTCCATGGCCAGAAGCAGGATGTCCGGCTCTGCGGCTGCGGTCTCCGCAGTGAATTTCCCCTTGCCGCAGCCAACTTCCAGCCGAACCTCCCTGGCCTCCGGATACAGCTCTTTCCAGCGTCCTCGCAGGGCTTCCGGTTCCCGGATCCAAATGTCGCTGCAGGCCTCCATCCGGGGGATCAGATTCGGTTTTTTACGCATTCGCATAGCGTCATGCCTCGTTTCCTCATTATTAGACGTATTATATCAAATTCAAAAGAGAAGGTAAAGCGAATGATTTTGTAGATTATGTGTTTTTATCCGTTTGCTGTCAGGTGGGTTTCCTGCTTTTCAGGGAAACCGGTGCTTCGGAAAAGGCTTGCTCCGACTGGAAAAGTGTGATATAATATGCCGGAGATCCGGGTGTGGCCCAGTTGGTAGGGCACCTGGTTTGGGACCAGGACGCCGCGAGTTCGAGTCTCGCCACTCGGACCACAGCCCTCGGGAACAGATGTTCCCGAGGGCTGTTTTTGCGCTCCAGTCATTTTGCTTGTTTGTTCATACTTTATTCACATTTATACAGTAGGATAACAGAGCGAAAAGAGAAAGGAAAGGTTAACATGAAACTGATTACATTTGCGGTTCCCTGTTACAACAGCGCCGCTTATATGGAAAAATGTGTATCGACTCTGCTTCCCGGCGGCGACCGGGTCGAGATCATTCTGATCGACGACGGCTCCAAGGATGAGACGCCGGCCATCTGTGACCGGCTGGCGGCGGAGCATCCGGGGATCATCCGGGTGATCCATCAGCCCAACGGCGGGCATGGAGAGGGCGTCAATCAGGGCCTCCGGAATGCCACAGGTATGTACTACAAGGTGGTGGACTCCGATGACTGGCTGGATGTGGAGGAGCTGCCCCGGGTGCTGGACCGGCTGGAGGCGCTGTCGAAGGGCCCTGACCCGCTGGATCTGATGGTCTGTAACTATGTTTATGAGCACTCGGTGGACAACACCAGCCATGCGGTAGGCTACCGGGGCGTGTTTCCGGTGGAGCAGAGATTCACTTGGGAAGAGTGCGGCAGGTTCCATACGGGACAGTATCTGCTGATGCATTCGGTAATCTACCGGACGGAGCTGCTGCGGGAAATCGGGATCGAGCTTCCAAAGCATACCTTCTACGTGGACAACATCTTTGTTTACTATCCGCTTCCCTCGGTCAAAAGCATCTACTACATGGATGTGGATCTGTACCGCTATTTCATCGGCCGGGAGGATCAGTCCGTCTCGGAACAAATCATGGTCAAACGGGTGGATCAGCAGATCCTGGTGACCCGGCTTATGTTTGGCTATTATAACCTGGAGGAACTGAAAAAAGAGCAGCCCAGCCTGGCCCGCTATATGTTCCGGTATCTGTCGATGATGCTGACCATTTGCGGGACACTGCTGAACCTCGATGGCTCTCCCGAGGCGCTGGACAAGAAGAAACAGCTCTGGAAGGACATTGTCCGGGAGCATCCGGAACTGAAACGGCGGCTCAAGCGGTTCTCACTGGCCGCAGTGAGCAACCTGCCCGGACGGGCGGGCCGCCGGACTGAGATCGTGATGTACCGGTTTGCCAACAAGGTTTTCAAATTCAATTGACCGCAGGCCGCCGCGGGATCCGCGGCGGCCTGTCTGCGATGCGGGCGAAAGGAGCGAAACAGTGACCTATACAATATATCAACTGCTGGGCCTATTTCTGATCTATTCCTTCCTGGGGTGGTGTACGGAGGTGAGCTTTGCGGCCCTGAGCAGGGGAGTCGTGGTCAACCGGGGATTTCTGAACGGACCGGTCTGCCCCATTTACGGCGTGGGGATGATTGGGGTTCTGCTGCTTCTGACGCCGCTTTCGGACCATGTGCTGACGCTGTTTCTGGGAGGCATGGTGCTGTGTACGCTGGTGGAGCTCGTCGGCGGATGGATCCTCAAGCAGGTCTTTGATACCCGATGGTGGGACTATACGGATGAACCGTTCAATCTCGGCGGTTATATATGCCTGCGGTTTTCCATCCTGTGGGGGCTGGCAGTGACGTTTGTAGTGAAGCTGGTGCATCCGGCGCTGCTGGGAATGGTGAACATGATGCCGCACATGCTTGGCGTGGTGCTGGAGTGCCTGCTCTACGGGCTGTTCCTGACGGATCTGGTCATGACGCTCGTGACGATCATCGGCATCAAACGCCGGATCCGGGAGATGGAACGGGTTGCAGCCGCGCTGCACGCTGTGGGCGACACCATCTCGGACCGGCTTGGGAATACCGCCCTGGCGGCAGACGCCAGGCTGGACGAGATGAAGGAGAGCGGCCAGGAGAAAGTGGCGGAAGGAAAAGAAAAAGTTGCCGCCGTCATCGGCTCTGGTCAGGAGAAGATGGCAAGAGGGCGGCAGAAGCTGGAGACAAAGGTCTCAGGTACCCTGGAGGAGCTTCAGGCAAGACGCGCGCAGCTGGAGGACAAGCAGAAGCAGCTTCTGGCGGAATACCGGAGCCGCCGGAGCTTTATGACCCGCCGTCTGGGCCAGGCATTCCCCGCCATCCGGCAGGCCATCCAGGAGCATTTGGACAACATGGACCGGAATTCATAAAAGAAACGAAACCGCAGGCCTGTCAAGGCTTGCGGTTTTCCATAAAAGACTGTATAATATTCAGAAACAATGCAATTGAGTTGGGAGCCGTTTACTATGAGAATCTGTATCAAAGTCGGGACGTCCACGCTGACCCATCCCTCGGGACATCTGAATATCCGGCAGGTGGAGCAGCTGTGCAAGGTGCTTTCCGACCTGAAAAACGCTGGCAACGAGATCATTCTGATCTCCTCCGGGGCCATCGGAATGGGCGTGGGCAAGTTGGGCCTGGACGGCAGACCGAAGGATATGCCCACCAAGCAGGCTGCCGCCGCCGTGGGCCAATGCGAGCTGATGTATATTTATGACAAGCTGTTTTCCGAGTTCAACCACAACGTGGCGCAGGTGCTGTTGACGGCCGACGATGTCAATGATCCCCATCGCAGCGCTAACCTGCGCACCACGCTGACCCGGCTGCTGGAACTGGGTGTTCTTCCGGTGATCAATGAGAACGACGCGGTGTCCACCGATGAGATCGGTGTGACCACCACCATCGGGGAGAACGATACCCTTTCGGCCATCGTGGCCCGGCTGATCCGGGCGGAGCTGCTGATCCTCCTGAGTGACATCGACGGTCTCTACACCGCAGATCCCCACAAGGATCCCAATGCGGAGCTGGTGCAGGTGGTGCCTGAACTGACGCCGGAGGTTTGGGCGCTGGCGGACGGAAAGGGATCGGCCCTGGCCTCCGGCGGCATGGCTACCAAATTAAAGGCCGCAGAGATCGCCACCACAAACGGCTGCGACATGATCATTACCAACGGGAAAAAGCCTGCCGCCCTGTATGCCATTCTGGATGGAGAGCAGGTGGGAACCCGGTTTCTCAAAAAGGAGGAAATGCAATGACCACACTGGAGATCCTGAAATCTGCCAAAGGGGCAGTTCCGAGCCTGGCACGGGCGGATTCCGACACAAAGAACCGGGCGCTTCTGGCCATGGCCGCCGCCCTGACAGCACATCAGGATTCGATCCTTGCGGCAAATAGAGAAGATCTGGAGGCTGCAAAGGGGAACATTTCGACCGTGATGATGGACCGGCTGGCCCTGAGCGAAGGGCGTATCGCGGATATGGCGGAGGGCATCCGCCAGGTGGCGGCTCTGCCGAACCCGGTGGGACAGGTCCTGAGAAGCGTCGAACGGCCCAACGGACTGCGGATCGAAAAGACAGCCGTTCCCATGGGCGTGGTGGCGATCATCTATGAATCCCGGCCCAACGTCACCTCTGACGCGGCGGCGCTGGCGCTCAAGAGCGGCAACGTGTGCATCCTGCGGGGCGGCAAGGAGGCATTCCGGTCCGCCAATGCCATTGTGGAAGCCCTCCGGAAGGGCCTCCTGTCAGCAGGACTGCCGGAGGCGGCGGTGAATCTGATTCAGGATACCTCCAGGCAGAGTGCAAACGATCTGATGGAAGCGGTAGGCTATGTGGACCTGCTGATTCCCCGGGGCGGCGCCGGACTGATCCGGGCGGTGACGGAGAATGCCAAGGTGCCCTGCATCCAGACCGGCACCGGCATCTGCCACGTGTATGTAGACCGGGCGGCAGATCAGGAGATGGCGCTGAACATCATCGAAAATGCAAAGACCAGCCGGCCCTCCGTGTGCAACGCCGAGGAGGCGCTGCTGGTGCATCGGGACATCGCTGCGGAATTTCTGCCGAAGCTGAAGGCGCGGCTCTGCGACGGCCACAGGGAGCGGGGCCTTCCGCCGGTGGAGCTTCGGGCAGATCGGGAGGCCAACGCCATTCTGAACGCGGTTCCTGCCGGGGAGACGGACTTTGATACGGAGTTTCTGGACTACATCCTGGCTGTGAAGCTGGTTAGCGGTGTGGAGGAGGCCATCGGCCACATCTCCGAGCATCACACCGGCCACTCCGATTGTATCGTCACCGCCGATCAGGCTGCTGCCGACCTGTTCCTCGCATGTGTGGACAGCGCGGCGGTATATCACAATGCCTCTACCCGTTTCACCGACGGCGGAGAGTTCGGTCTGGGATGCGAAATGGGGATCTCCACCCAGAAGCTCCACGCCCGCGGCCCCATGGGTCTGGAGGAACTCTGCACCTACAAGTACGTGGTCCGGGGCACCGGACAGATCCGATAAAATGCACCCCCCTGCGGTTTCCCGCAGGGGGGTGCTGCTTTTGTCAGATCCTTGACGCGGCGTCGTATGCGCTCCGAGTGGCGCCCCGGACGTTCTTCGCGACAACACAGTCTCCGATGGACTCAAAGAACAGGCTCAGGCCCCGGAACCGTTCCGCATCCTGACTTCTGGCCTGCATGCCTGCCGCCAGAACCACCGTATCCGCCTCCAGCAGCGCCTGATTCCCGTAGGAATCGGCGACTTCAATTCCTTCCCCGGTGATGGCCGTGCATCGGACGCCGCAGTAGCAGGTTACATACTCCTGAAGATGCTCCACCAGCGCCTGCCGGGGAATGGCGTAGTCCTCCTGGGCCACGGCGCGGGTCATCTCCACCAGTGTCACCTGTTTTCCGAGGTTCATGCTCAGATAAAGCGCTGTCTCGCAGCCCACCAGTCCGCCGCCAATCACAGCGATGCGGCTGCCGGGCAGTTCGCCCCGGAGACCCAGCTCATAGCACTGCTCCGCGGTGATGACGTTGGATCCGTCCACGCCGGGGATAGGAGGAATCACCGGATCAGCGCCCACCGCAGCCAGAACCGCATCCGGTTCCATTGCCGCCACCAGCTCCGGCGTTGCCTCCGTACCCAGACGCACGTGGACCCCCAGCTTTTCCACCATGTGGATCTGATAGTCCAGGAATTTCCGCAGGTCGGCTTTAAACTCCGTCTGACGGGAGAACACCAGCTTGCCGCCAAGATGGTCCTGCTTCTCAAACAGTGTCACCTGATGGCCCCGCTTCGCCGCTTCGATGGCAGCCTGCATGCCCGCCGGGCCGCCGCCGATGACGGCGACCTTTTTTGCCGTTTTGGGCGGCTCCTCCAGAAGCTTCAGCCGGTATTCCCGGCCCACGGTAGGGTTGACCGAGCAGGCAAAGGCAGTGTTCCTGCCATAGTCCAGGCAGTGGAAGCAGCGGATGCAGGGGATGATCTCGTCAGCCTTTCCGTGAAGGGCCTTGTCCGGCACGAAGGCGTCTGCGATGGTGCCTCTGGCCATGGCCACAAGATCCGCGCCGCCGGTGGCGATGGTCTGCTCCATGAGGTCCGGGTGCTGGAAGGCACCCAGGGTCAGCACGGGAATATGGATCTCACCGCTCTCCTTCACTGCCCGAGCGAGATACGCGTTGCACCCTGCGGGCAGGAATCCGGTGGGATGCATGATGTGTTCAGTCTCACTGTAGAAGCTGCCGCAGGAGATGTGGGCAATGTCGATCTTGTCCTGGATCAGCTTCAGGTATGCTACGCAGTCCTCCGGGGTGAAGCCGCCCTCAGTGAGTTCGCTGCCGGAGATGCGGTACTCGATCAGCAGTTTCCGGCCTACCCGTGCCCGGATGGCGTCCAGGATCATCATGGGGAATCTGGCGCGGTTTTCCAGAGAGCCGCCGAACTCGTCCCGCCGGGTGTTGAACTTCGGGGAGAGCATCTGGGAGAGGACCAGACCGTGACCGCCATGGATCAGGATCATGTCGAAGCCGCAGTCCAGGGCTGCCTCCGCCGCGTCGGCATAGGTCCCGGCTATCTCCTCCATGACGGGACGGGTCAGCTTTGGATAGCGCTTTCCGTGGCCGTTGACGGTATAGGACACCAAATTGCCGTTTTCGTCCGTCCCGTGGTATTCAAAGGCCAGCAGCTCCAGGGAGATTTTCGCTCCGTAATAGTGGACCGCGTCGGTCAGCTGCCGCCACATCCTGTGATTTTTCTGAGGGAAGATGTTCTCGTGGGCGTGGACGTCGTCCTGGGGCCGGTGGATGTCCATATTCTGGGCAGAGAAGGTGATGTTTGCAGAGCCGCCCTTTGCCTTGTTTGCATAGTAGGCGACGACAGCCTCGTTCGGATACTCCTCCAGTCCCGCCAGCAGATGGGTGCCGGCCGGGGCAGACCAGATCCGGTTTTTAAAGGTCACGCCGCCGATGGTGATGGGGGAGAAGAGATGGGGGTATTTGAGTTCCATAATGTGCCTCCTGGGTGTTTCTCGGGGATATGATACCACACAGAGCGGGCGGGAACAAGTCCCGCCCGCTCCGGAATCGGTATCTCAGATCAGGGAAGCCTTGGAGAAGGCGTCCCGCATGCCTCGCTGGATGTTTCCGCCCCGGTTGGCGTCGCCGATGACAAAGAACTTCGGTACGATGCCGGAGAAGGCGAGCGCCTCGTCCACGTTGGGATTCATGCCGCCGGAGAGGATCACGCTGTCGCCGGAGACGGTTTTCGTTTCGCCGTCCTGGACGTAGGTCACGGTGTTTCCCTCCACCTTTACGGTGGTGGCGTTCAGAATGCCCCGGATGCCCTCATATTTCTCCCAGGCGGGCGCCATGCGGCCCCGGCCGTCCGGCCCGATCTTCACAAAGGCCATGGTGATGTAATGGAGGTGGCTGGCGTCCTTGGCCAGCTCGTCCTGCCGGGTCAGCAGGGTCACGTCGTGGCCGTGCTCCGCCAGATACATGGCGGTCTCGATGGCGGTCTCGCTGCCGCCGATGCAGACCACGTGGTGCCCCAGCTCGCTCTCGTGGCCGTAGACGTCCAGGCAGACCTTGTATTCCGGCTTCAGGATACCGTTTGCATCCTTGAGTCCATCAATATTGGGAACATTGGGGGTGGCGCCGGTGGCGGCCAGTACCGCTTCAAAGCCCTCCTCCGCAATGAGCGCAGGGGTGGCCTCAGTGTTCATGCGGACCTTCACGCCCACCTGATCCATCCGCCGGACCAGCCAGTTCTTGAAGTCCCGGATGGGCCATTTGAAGCTGGAGAATTCACTGTGGATCAGCTGTCCGCCCAGATAGTCCGTCTTCTCAAACAGGGTCACGTCATGGCCCCGTTCCGCGGCGGTGATGGCGGCCTTCATGCCCACGGGGCCTCCGCCGATGACGGCAACCTTTCTGGGAGTTGTCTCCGTGTCGAGCATCTTTCCCACCTTATGGGCGATGCCCTGAATGGGATTGACAGAGCAGAAGGTCATATAGGGCGCGGACATGGTGCCGTGACACTTGTTGCACCACAGGCAGGGAACCACGTCTTCGCCGCGTCCCTCATAGAGCTTTTTTCCATACTCGGGATCCGCCATAAAGGCCCGGGCCATGCCGATCATATCGCACTTGCCCTCGGCGATGTAGGCGTTGATCTCCTCCGGGTCCTGGAAGCCGCCTACGGGCTCCGTGAGGATCTTGCAGCCAGCGGCCTTGATGGCCATGGAGTAGCGGATGGTCTCATGCTCACCCTTCTGGAAGGTGAAGCCGGTGGGATGGGATTTGCACATATCGCTCTCCCGGAGCTGGAGAATATCTGCCACATCCTCCATGCATTTGGCAAACTCAATGGTGTCCTCCAGCGTGTAGCCTTTCTGGCCGCCGGTATAACCATTGGGCTGCTCACCGGCCACACAGAGCTCCACGATGAAGTTCCGGCCAAAGCGCTTCTTGACGGCCTCCAGCGTCTCATGAAGGAACCGGACCCGGTTCTTCATGGGGCCGTTGTACTCGTCGTCCCGGCCGTTGGGATTGAGGAGCATTTCCACCCGCATGGCGATGCCGTCGTAGCCGAAGTCCGCGAAGAGCTGGATCTTGCGGAGGAAGGTCTCGATGACCTCCGGCATCATCTCCTTGGGCAGGGCCTTGGGAGGCTCTCCCCGCATCATGCCCGGAGGGCCGAAGGCGCGGCCGTCGAAGCTGTAACCGTCGGGGTAGCTCAGGTCCGTACATACCAGCAGCTTGGAGCCGTAAAAATGCACGTCATCCGCCATCTGGGTGAAATAGTTGTAGGTGCCGGGATCAGTGTAGTCGAAGTTCTGCATACGCTTTGCGTCCTCCACAGGGGACTTGCGCTGGTTGGGGTTGGACCACTCAGCCAGAGTAATGATGGCGGCGCCGTTCCGAGCCAGACCGCCCATGAAGGTGGTAAAGCTGTCGGCCGGGTAGGTCTCCGGTCCCTGCAGAAAGTGGGGAGAGGCGTTGGGGTACATGGTGCGGTTTTTGATGACGGTGTCGCCGATCTTGATGGGGCTCAGCAACGCGTCATAGCGATAGCTCATAGAATGACCTTCTTTCGTATAGAATAAAGGGGCGCCGAAATCCGGCGCCCCTTGCAGTGTTACGCCACGGTGATGACGATTTTTCCGGAATAGGTACCGGCGGTGAAGGGTGTTTCCCTGCCGTCTACAGTCATAGTGACCGTTTTGCCGGCGGGCGCCTCCACAGATGCTCCATCGGCCAGGGTCAGGCCGCTGAGGTAGCAGGTCTTGGGAACGATCCAGCGGGAAGATGCGTCGAAGGAAGCGGTGGTTCCCTTGTCCTCCGCCACAGGGGCGAAGGTGCTCGCCACATCGCCGATGAGCCACCACTGTTCCGCGCTGGGCTCGCCCTTGGCGTGGGTGGTGGTGCCGGTGGAGATGGCGCCGGTGACGGTGCAGTCTTTGAAGGTCAGAACCATCTCGTGGTCCTCCGCCTGGGCGTTGAGGAAGTCACCGGAAATGGTGCAGTTCGAGAAATTGGCCTCCACCTCATTGTGGGCGGGACCCATATCCGGCATAGCGGGCATCCCTCCGCCGGGGCCACCAGGACCTCCCGGACCACCAGGACCACCAGGACCACCCGGGCCTCCCGGACCACCGGGACCGCCGGGGCCACCAGGACCTCCCGGACCACCCGGGCCTCCCGGACCTCCCGGACCACCCGGGCCTCCGGGACCGCCGGGTCCAGGACCGGCCATATTGGGATCATCGTTGGGCATGGCCTGGAGGATGATGCCCTCCTTGCTGTTGAGGGAGGCGTTGTCGATGTTCATGGTGACGCCCCGGCCCTTGACCTGGAACACGGCCCGTTCGGTGTTGAACACGGTGCCCTCGTTGACGGTCAGAACGCCCTGGCCGTTGCCGCCGTGGCACATGATGCCCACTTTGCCGGAGTTTATGGTGCAGCCGGTGAAGGTGGCGCAGCCCTCCATGCACATGATCACGGGATAGTTGCCCATGTTCAGGGTGCAGCGGGTGAACTGATCCAGGCAGTCGCCGATGGAGTAGGCACCGTAGCCGCAGTTCTCGGATTCGAGCGTGCAGTCGTTGAGGTACAGCCGGGCCACCTTGGTGGCATCGGTGGACATGCAGCCCCAGTTCTCGCACTTGATATGGCAGCGGTTATAGGTGGCGGTGGCGGAGTCCACCAGGTTGGTGGCCCGGACCCGGCCGGTGAGGCCCAGCATCCACGGCACCTTCGTCATGCCGGACACATTGTTTGGCTTGGTGCCGTCCTTGACGAACAGCTCGGAGTCGTTGACCTCCAGCGTGGCCTCTTCCCGGCCCACTACGGTGACGCGGATGGAGCCCACGGTGTGGATCTTCGCCCGGTTGACTGTGACCTTGGATTTGCCTGCGGCGGTGATGCCGGCGCCGTGGCCGACGAAATCGTTGCCGCCGTTGCCGACAAGGTTCATGGTGGCGTCGTTGATGGTGACGACACTGTCGCCGTCCACATACACACCGCCGAAGTTGTCGGACCGGGAATCGATGGTGAGACCGTCCACGGAGGTATCAGAGACGGTGCCGGCGCATACAGCGGCGGAGACGGATTTCTCCGGCAGGTACTTGCCATTGGAGATCACGACGGCATTGGCCATCTCAAAATGGTCCACTCTGCCGTGGTTTTCGTAGTCCACCTGCACGGCGTCGCTGACCGTCAGAGCGACGTTTCCGGTATAGGTTCCGGGTTCCAGTTCACGGGTGACGCCGTCCACCGTCAGGGTCAGGCATTTGCCTGCGGGCGCGGTCAGGGCGGCGCCGTCGGCGATGGTCAGACTGTCCAGCAGGAGGCTCTCGGCCAGGACGGTCTGTCCGTTGAATACTTTTTCGTTCATGGAATCTCTCCTTTCAGCGAACTCGCTGGATTTCGATATCATAATATCTCACTTTAAACTATAGAGTCTGCCGGGAAAAGTGTCAAGGCAGGGGGGACAAATGCAACGAAATGAGCACAAAGAGAGAAATAATACTTGACAAACACAATTAAATTGTGTACAATCAAAACAACAAATAAGAAAGAAAGGATGTCAGATATGTCAATTTATGATTATAAGCTCACCGCCCGGGACGGCAGCGAGGTCTCAATGGAGCAGTATCGCGGCAAGGTCCTGCTGATCGTCAACACCGCCACCGGATGCGGCTTTACGCCCCACTACAAGGACATCGAGGCCATGTATGAGAAGTATCATGAACAAGGACTGGAGGTCATCGACGTGCCCTGCAACCAGTTTGCCGGCCAGACGCCCGGGACCGATGACGAGATCCACGAGTTCTGCACGCTGCACTACAACACCCAGTTCCCCCAGATGAAGAAATCTGACGTGAACGGGGAGAATGCGCTGCCCCTGTTCCAGTATCTCAAGAGCCAGAAGGGCTTTGAAGGATTCGGACACGGGCCTGCCGCCCTTGCCATGAGCGCCATGCTCAAAAAGATCGACAAGGACTACAAGAATAACCCCGACATCAAGTGGAACTTCACCAAGTTCGTGGTGGACCGGGAGGGCAATGTGGTGGCCCGGTTTGAGCCCACCGCCAAGATGGAAAAAGTCGCTGAATGCGTGGCGGCCCTCATCTGATTCCTTGCTAAGAAAAGCGCACCCTCGGGTGCGCTTTTGGGAGGTTTTGTCATGTATGAACAGTTAAAACTGGAAAACCAGCTCTGTTTTCCGCTCTATGCCTGCGCCAAGGAGATCGTTCGCCGATATAAACCGTTTCTGGATCCGCTGGATCTGACCTATACCCAGTATATTGCCATGATGGTGCTCTGGGAGCGGGAGCAGGTCAGCGTGAAGGAACTGGGCGAGTGCCTGTGGCTGGATTCCGGAACACTGACGCCGGTCCTCAAGAAGTTGGAGGCCAAGGGATATATCGTCAGAAGCCGTTCCGAGACCGACGAGCGCACCGTGCTGCTGACCGTGACGCCCAAAGGCTGGGATCTGCGGACACGGGCGGCGGATGTGCCGGCCCAGGTGGGATCCGGCGTACACCTGACGGTGGAGGAGGCCGGCGCCCTGCATGCGCTGCTCCACAAGATGCTCGCAGGCATGAAGTAGAGGAGGAAGACTATGGAACGTAGTAAACAGATCGTACGGGTCAGCGTCATCGGGATCCTGGCCAATCTGGTGCTTGTGGCGTTTAAAAGCGCGGTGGGACTGATCACTGGTTCCATCGCTGTCATCCTGGACGCGGTCAACAATTTAAGTGACGCCCTGTCCTCGGTGATCACGATCCTCGGCACCAAGCTGGCCAACAAGGCGCCGGACAAAAAGCATCCCTACGGCTACGGACGGATCGAGCATATCAGCTCCGTGACCATCTCGGTGATCGTGCTGCTGGCCGGCGTGACCTCCTTCCGGGAGTCACTGGACAAGATTTTTCACCCGGAGGCAGCCAGCTATTCGGCGGTATCACTGGTCATCATCGCAGCTGCCGTCCTGGTCAAATTCTTCCTGGGCCGGTATGTCAAGGCCAAGGGGGAAAAGCTCAGCTCAGAGTCCCTGGTGGCCTCCGGGACGGATGCCTCCTTTGACGCGATCATCTCTCTGTCCACGCTGGTGGCAGCCGGGGTGAGCCTCCTCTGGGGCCTGAGCATCGAGGGATATCTCGGCGTGGTGATCTCCGTGGTGATCCTGAAAGCGGGTCTGGAGATCCTGCTGGAGAGCCTGGGCAGCATCATCGGCGCCCGGGTGGACAGCGAGCTTTCCGTCAAACTGAAGGACAAGGTCACGTCTTATCCGGAGGTAAAGGGCGCCTATGACCTGATCCTGCACCGCTACGGGCCGGAGAAGACCATCGGTTCAGTCCATATCGAGGTGCCGGATTCCATGACTGCCCGGGAGATCCACCGGCTTACCCGGCGGATCACGGAAGAGGTATACATGGAATTCGGGATCATCCTGACGGTGGGGATCTATGCCTCCAATACGGAGGATGAAACTGCGAAGGCCATCCGGGAGACCGTGGAGGCGATGGTACAGGAGTATCCGGAGGTGTTGGAGCTGCACGGATTCTATGTGGAGGAGCAGGAGAAACGGGTCAGCTTCGATCTGATCGTGGACTTCGGAAACGACGCCGAGGGGATCCGGACCTCCATCCTGGAACGGGTTTCCTCGCAGTATCCCGACTACCGGTTTGATGTGATCCTCGACAGCGACTTCAGCGACTGACATATAAAATGGGGCCGCCGGCACTGCCGGCGGCCTCTTGCTATGCGGTTTAAGCCTGCAGATAGGTCTGCAGTTCCCCGGCGCGGGCGTGAACCTGGTCCACGCCGGACTGCCACAGGGCCCGGATTTTTTCCACGTTTTTCTCCGTACGGGAAAAACCCTCGGTATTATAGGGCAGGAACAGGAAAATGTCACCCTGCTGTTCCAGCCGGAACAGCTCCTCCCGCTGCTGATTGTACACCTCGGCCCGGCGCTTGAGAGCGTCCACAAAGTTGGGGTATTTCCGATAGTGGCGGGCAGCGGCGGTGAGTACCTTCTCCTGCTTCTTCTCGTAGGCCCGTTCCCGCGTGGCGACCACGATCACCTTGTCACAGCCCATGTCCATGGCCCGCCGGAAGGGGATGGGGTCCGCGACGCCGCCATCCATGCAGGCAACGCCGTCCACCTCCAAAATGGGGAAAAGCATGGGCAGGGCGCAGGTGGCACGGAGCGCCATGAATTTGTCATCCTCCCGGGGAACGGTCAGATAGGCGGCCTTGCCGGTATTCACGTCTGTGACGACAGCCTCCGCCTGGCCGGGATAGGCGGCAAAGGCCTCATAGTCAAAGGGGATCAGCCGATTGGGGATCTCGTCGTAGATGAAGTCCATATTGAAGTAGCTGTTGTTGAGCGGGTTCACCAGATGGCTGGCGCCCATATACCGGTCGTCATTGATATAATTGGTCAGAATGGAGAGATTTCGTCCCCGCTGCCGGGCAAGATAGCTCACGCCGTAGGCAATGCCCGCAGAGACGCCCACTGTGAAATCCGGCAGGATATCCAGATCCAGCAGTCCGTCACAGACGCCGCTGGAGAATATGGTGCGGTTGGCGCCGCCCTCCAGAGCCAATCCAAGTTTCATTTGGATTCCTTCTTTCCTGTACTGAATGTCTTGTGCGTATTATACTACATAAATCCAGGAAAAAAGAGAATAAATTTTAAACTTTGCAGGTATATAATGGAAAAACTCCGGCCACAATAGGGTCGGAGGTGCAAATCATGCAAAATGATAAAAGAAAAAGACGCTTTGCAGGCAAGGGCTACTACATAGCCCTGATTGCCTGCATCGCAGCAGTCGGAATCTCAGGCTATGTATTTGTGAGAACAGCCAGGAACTCAGCTGTGGAAACCTCGGCGCCGGCAGTGATTTCCACAGCGCCTGCGGAATCGGCCAGACCGTCGCAGGACCGGAAAACCGGGCAGGGGAAAGCAGGAACTGGTTCTACCCCGGCGCCGTCTGCCGCCCCGTCGACGGAAACAGAATCCGCGGCGGACCGCATGGAGGACGCCTATGAGGAGACCATGGCCGACGCGGAGGAGCTGGAGCCGGTGGTGCTGTGGCCTGTTCAGGGAGAGGTGGCGGCTGTGTTTAGCCAGGATACCTTGAGCTACAGCCGGACCATGGCGGACTGGCGGACCCACGAGGGACTGGACATTGCCGCGGAAGCGGACACTCCGGTCTGCGCGGCGCAGGACGGGACCGTGACGGCGGTGTATGAGGATGATTTCCTCGGGAATGTGGTAGTGGTCTCCCACAGCGGGGATCTGGCAACGCTCTATGCCAACCTGGCGGATCTGCCTGAAGTTGCCGCAGGAGATCCAGTCTATGCCGGACAGATGCTGGGCCGGGTGGGCAGCAGCGCTCTGCTGGAGACGGCGGAGCCCGCGCATCTGCACTTTGAGGTCTATGAAAACGGATCGGCGGTAGACCCGCTGGACTATCTGCCGGAATAAAGAGAAGACGCCGCAGGCGGGGGACCAATCCCGTCTGCGGCGCATTCCAAAAAGAGAGAGAAAAATGAAAACGAATCGAATACTTTCGATTCTACTGGAAGTATAAGTAAAGTGTTTGTGGGTTTCGTGTGGAAATTATGACAAAACTATGAACTTTTACAATTTAAATTATTTATTGACTTTTCTGATTTCTTGTGCTAAAGTGTTAACACATAAATGCGCTAACGCAGAAAAGAACGGAGCGATAGTTATGGTATTGAAAATCCTGATGCTCGTTGTATTTTTCGGTGTGATGATCGGAATCGGCTTTTACTGCCGTTCTCACGCAACAGACGTCAATGGCTTCGTGTTGGGCGGCCGGTCCGTGGGACCGTGGCTGACGGCCTTTGCCTATGGTACATCCTATTTTTCCGCGGTGGTCTTTGTGGGATATGCCGGTCAGTTCGGATGGCGCTTCGGCATTGCCTCCACCTGGATCGGCATCGGGAACGCTGTGATCGGATCCCTTCTGGCCTGGGCGATCCTGGGCCGCCGCACCCGGATCATGACCCAGCACCTGAACTCCGCCACCATGCCCCAGTTCTTCGGCCAGCGGTTTGACAGCACTGCCCTGAAGATCGGCGCATCGGTCATCGTTTTCATCTTCCTGATCCCCTATACCGCTTCGCTGTACAACGGCCTGAGCCGGCTGTTCGGCATGGCGTTCCATATTGATTACTCCGTCTGTATTCTGCTGATGAGCATTCTTACCGCGATCTATGTGATTGCCGGCGGCTACATGGCCACCGCCATCAACGACTTCATCCAGGGCATCATCATGCTCTTCGGAATTGTGGCTGTGATCGCCGCGGTCCTGATCAGCAAGGGAGGCTTCATGGCGGCACTGGACGGCCTGGCCCGGGCCAGTGACGAGAGCGTGTCCGCAATGCCTGGCGTGTTCAATTCCTTCTTCGGTCCCGACCCGCTGAACCTGCTGTTCGTGGTGATCCTCACTTCTCTGGGCACTTGGGGACTGCCCCAGATGGTCCAGAAATTCTATGCTATCAAGTCCGAAGGGGACATCAAAAAAGGCATGATCATCTCCACGTTCTTTGCGGTTGTCGTTGCCGGAGGCAGCTATTTCCTGGGCGGTTTCGGTCGGCTGTTCTCCGATCAGATTGACATTGCCGCCAACGGATATGACTCCGTGGTGCCCACCATGCTTTCCGGTCTTTCTTCGGGAATGCTGGCGCTGGTAGTGATCCTGGTGCTGTCGGCCTCCATGTCCACCCTGTCCTCGCTGGTAATTGCGTCCTCCTCCACGCTGACCATTGATCTGCTCAAGGACAACATCATCAAGGAGATGTCCGAAAAGAAGCAGGTACTGATCATTCGGGCGCTGGTGGTGGTGTTCATTGCGATTTCCGCGGTGATTGCCCTGTTCCAGTACAACACTAAATCCAATTTCATCGCCCAGCTCATGGGCGTGAGCTGGGGCGCGCTGGCGGGCGCATTCCTGGCCCCCTTCCTCTACAGCCTGTACTGGAAAAAGACCACCAGAGCTGCCTGCTGGGTATGCTTCGTGTTCGGCAGCGTGCTGATGCTGCTGAACATGGCGGTTCGATCCAGCTTCCCGGCAATTCTTCAGTCCCCCATCAACTGCGGTGCGGTGGCTATGCTGGCAGGACTGGTGATCGTTCCGGTGGTCAGCGCCTTTACCAGAAAGCCCGACACGCAGATGGTGGAAAATGCATTTGCGTGCTACAACAAAACGACAGAGGTGCCCCAGAAAACTGCACTGGGTGATTAAACAGTTTCGGATCAGGGATGGACATGCTCCATTCCTGATTTTTGTTTACATAATTTCAATAATCGTCCGGCGCCGGGCAGCGTTTGCACATTTTTTCCTTTTGTCGTGAAAAATGACAAAAAATATTTATAAAATCCGAATACTTTTTACTTTATAATGCTTGCCGAAGATGGCATTTTCCTGTAGAATACTGATATTAGCTGCTTCATTTCCGGAAACCCTTTTCTGCGTAAGAAGCGGCTATCGCGCATTATGTGCCGGAAACGGCAAAAATAATAATTGGAGGAATGAAAACATGCAGAAGAAAATGTTTGCGCTGCTGCTGGCTCTGGCTATGGTCCTGAGTCTGGCTGCCTGCGGACAGAGCGTCGGCGAGACTGCTCCTGCTGCTGAGGCTGGTTCCGCTGCGGCTGCCAGCGCGGCAGAGGGCTCCGCAGAAGCTCCCGCAGAGGGCGCCCTGAAGGTCGGCTTCGTTTACATCGGCGACGCCAGCGAGGCGTATACCGCCAACTTCATCATGGCTGAGGACGCCATCAAGGCGGAGTTCGGCGACAAGGTGGAGTGCATCGCCAAGTACAACGTGGCGGAGGACGCGGTGGAGGATCCCGTTCGTGAGCTGTGCGAGGCCGGCTGTGGCATCATCTTCACCACCAGCTTTGGCTATGGTGCCACCGTCAAGGAGATGGCCCAGCAGTATCCCGACATCCAGTTCTGCCAGGCCACCTGCGCCGACGCGGACGAGACGGTTGCCAACTATCACAACTACATGGGACACATCTATCAGGGCCGTTATGTGGCCGGCATCGTGGCTGGCCTGAAGCTCCAGGAGATGATCGACAACGGAACCGTTGCTGCGGATCAGGCAAAGATCGGCTATGTGGCTGCCTTTGACTATGCCGAGGTCATTTCCGGCTACACCGCATTCCTGATGGGCGTCCGCTCCGTTGTGCCCGACGTGACCATGGATGTGCAGTACGCCGGCAGCTGGGGCGACTACGACACCGAGAAGACCATTGCCACCGCGCTGATCGAGGATGGCTGCTGCATCATCTCCCAGCACTCTGACACCACCGGTCCTGCCGAGGCCTGCGAGGACGCCAAGGCCAAGGGCACCGAGGTCTACTGCGTTTCCTACAACCAGGATATGACCGACGTGGCTCCCAATACCTGCCTGATCTCCTCCCGCCAGGACTATGCCCCCTATGAGGTGGCTGCAGTCCAGGCTGTGCTGGGCGGCAAGGGCGACACCATCGCCGTGGACGAGGGTGCCGGCTTTGAGAAGGGCTGGGTCGCCATGACTGAGCTGAACACCGCCATTGCTGCGGAGGGCACCCAGGAGAAGATCGATGAGGCCGTGGAAGCCTTTAAGTCCGGCTCTCTGAAGGCCACTGACGTGTTCAAGGGCCCCTATACGGCTACCAACCCCTACAGCAACGAGACAATCGATCTCAACGACGGCTTTGCCGAGAACGCGGAGACCTCCGCGCCTGCCTTCGGCTACGTGATCAACGAGATCATCAACATCAAGGGCAACTGATTGAAAAGCTCTGCATGGGCGGAGCCGGGTTTTCCCGGCCCCGCCTACATGGCTTTTCCGGGGCCTCTGAAGCCTGCGGCCGGAATCCGGCAGCAAGCTTGAGAGACTCCTGAAATGACGATGAGAGAGGAGAGTTTTATGGAAAAGGAAACCGCCATTCGGCTGGAAGGGATCACCAAACGATTTGGAGATGTGGTTGCAAACCGGTCGGTTTCTCTTGAGGTCTACCGGGGCGAGATCCTGTCCCTGCTGGGAGAGAACGGCAGCGGAAAGACCACGCTGATGAACATGATCTCCGGAATCTATTTTCCCGATCAGGGGCATATCTTCGTGGGAGAAAAAGAGGTGCTGATCCGCTCCCCCAAGGACGCCATTGACCTGGGGATCGGCATGATCCATCAGCATTTCAAGCTGGTGGACGTTCTGACTGCCGCGGAGAATATCGTGCTCGGCCTCCGCGAAAAGGGGAAGTTTGACAAAAAAGCTGTGGCGGCCAGGGTGCAGGCCATCAGTGAGAAATACGGTTTTTCCATAGATCCCCAGAAAAAGGTCTATGATATGAGCGTCAGCGAGAAGCAGACCGTGGAGATCATCAAGGTGCTCTACCGGGGGGCGGACATCCTGATTTTGGACGAGCCCACCGCGGTCCTGACGCCCCAGGAGACGGAAAAGCTCTTTGCGGTGCTGCGGGCCATGCGGGACGACGGAAAGGCCATCATCATCATCACCCATAAGCTGCAGGAGGTGCTGGAGCTGTCTGACCGGGTGTCCGTTCTGCGGAAGGGCGAATACATCGGCACCGTCTCCACGGCTGAAGCCACGGCCCAGTCTCTGACGGACATGATGGTGGGACAGGCCACCGTCCTGAACATCGAGCGGCCGGAGCCGGTCAACCCGCAGAAACGGCTGAGCGTGGCGGGTCTGACCGTAGTGGACGGCAACGGCGTCCGGAAGCTCAGCAACGTGAGCTTTGACGTTTACGGCGGGGAAATCCTGGGGATCGCAGGCATTTCCGGCTGCGGTCAGAAGGAACTGCTGGAGTCCATTGCGGGCCTTCAGAATGTCCAGACGGGATCCATCATCTATCACACAGACGAGGGCAGCGAGGAACTGGTGGGCAAATCCGCCATGGCCATCCGGGAGAAGGGCATCCGCCTGAGTTTTGTTCCGGAGGACCGGCTGGGCATGGGCCTGGTGGCCAACATGGATATGGCGGGCAATATGATGCTCCGTTCCTTCAAGCGGGGCCGGTTCGGCCTTTCCGACCGGAAAAGCCCGGAGGTTCTGGCGGAGCAGGTCAAGGACGATTTGGAAGTCGTGACGCCCAGCATCCAGACGCCTGTGCGCCGGATGTCCGGTGGAAACGTGCAGAAGGTGCTGGTGGGCCGGGAGATTGCGGCGGAGCCGAAGATCCTGATGACCGCCTATGCGGTCCGGGGACTGGACATCAACACCTCCTATACCATCTATCATCTGTTGAACCAGCAGAAGGAGAAGGGTGTGGCGGTGATCTATGTGGGAGAGGATCTGGACGTGCTCCTGGAGCTGTGTGACCGGATCCTGGTCCTGTGCGGCGGGCAGGTCAGCGGGATTCTCAACGGCCGCAGCGCCACCCGGGAACAGGTGGGCCTGATGATGACGAAAGTGGGAGGTGCCTCATGAACAGAAAGGAACCGCTGATCCGTCTGGCAAAGCGGGATGATCTGGGCACCATGAACGCCTGGATCATTCGGATCGTGTCGATTTTCGCTGCGCTGATCCTGTTCGCGGGACTGATCGTCTCTGTAGGTTACAACCCGGTGTCCGTGTATGTCGCCATGATCGGTGGCGCGCTGGGCTCACCGCTGAATATCCAGCAGACTATCAAGATCATGATCCCGCTGCTGGGCGCTTCGCTGGCGATCGCTCCGGCGTTTAAGATGAAGTTCTGGAACATCGGTGTGGAGGGACAAATCACGGTGGGCGGCATCTGCGCCACCTACTTTGCCCTCACCTTCCAGAACAGTTGGCCCTCCGGAGTGCTGCTCCCGGTGATGTGCCTGGCGGCCGCCATCGGCGGCGGCCTGTGGGGGATGCTCCCGGCGGTGTTCCGGGCCAAATGGGGCACCAATGAGACACTGTTTACCTTGATGCTCAACTATATCGCAATCGGTGTGGTGAAATATCTGCAGGGCGGCCCTTGGGAAAAGGTGCCCAAGGGGACCCAAATGATCGAGCGCTTTGCCCAGACGGCCCGGATGCCCAACGTCTGGGGCGTCACCGCAGGTGGCTTCATCGTGCTGGCGCTGGTGATCTTTATGTACTGCTATCTCCGGTTTACTAAGCAGGGCTACCAGATCGCAGTGGTGGGCGAGAGCGAGGCTACGGCGCGGTATGCCGGTATCAACGTGGGCCGGGTCATTGTGCGGACCATGTTTGTCTCCGGCGCCATTGCCGGACTGGTGGGATTTATCGTGGTGTCCGGCATCAACTATACGCTTTCTGATTCTGTGGCCGGCGGCGTGGGCTTCACGGGGATCACCGTAGCCTGGCTGGCCCAGCTCAATCCCATCGGGATGGTATTTATCTCCATGCTGCTGGCGGTGCTGACCAAGGGTGCGTCCACCATCAACACCCTGACCCATAACGCCCTGCCGGAGAGCATGAGCGATATGCTCACCGGCCTGATTCTGTTCTGCATGCTCGCCAGTGAATTCTTCATCCGATATCGTATGATCTTCCGGACCCGGCAAAAGGAGGCGGCAAAATGACATTCTTTGTGAACTTCTTTGTGGCCGCCGTTCTGATGGGAACCACGTTGATGTACGGCACGTTGGGTGAGATCCTGACGGAAAAGGCCGGCAACATGAACCTTGGCGTGGAGGGCCTGATTTACATGGGCGGCTCCTCCGGCCTGATCGCGGCGTTCCTGTATGAGCGCGCCCTGGGAGCGGGGGCAGTGCCCGGCGTATCGGTGGCCCTGGCCTTTATCGCGGCATTTCTGGCAGCGGCTCTGGGCAGCCTGCTCTATGCGTTCCTGACCATCACCCTCCGCACCAACCAGAACGTCACCGGTCTGGCACTGACGATCTTCGGCGTGGGTTACGGCGAGTTCTTCGGCGAGTACTTCCGGGGTGTGGGCGGCGGCCGTCTGCAGATCTCCGAAGCTGCCGGCGCGATCTACTCTAAGCCGCTCCTTCCTGCGTTCCTGCGGGATATCCCGGTGGTGGGAAAGCTGCTGTTTTCCTATAACTTTATGATCTATCTGTGCGTGGCCATCGCCTTTGTGATGGCGTGGTATTTTGCCCGGACCCGGAGCGGCATGAGCCTGCGGGCCGTGGGAGAGGATCCGGCCACCGCCGATGCGGCCGGCATCAATGTGACCCGGTACAAGTATCTGGCCACCTGCCTTGGCGGCGGGATCTGCGGACTTGGAGGCCTGTATTTCACGATGGTATCCGGCGGCGGCAACTGGTCCACCGGAGCCATGGACGGCAAGGGATGGCTGGCGGTCGCCCTGGTGATCTTCGCTCTGTGGCGGCCCCTGCGGGCAGTTTGGGGTTCTATTGTATTCGGCGCGCTGATGATCATGTACATGCGTGTGACCCAGTTTCACATCCCCACAGAGATCTACAAGATCCTGCCCTATGTGGTGACGGTGATCGTGCTGATCTCCATCTCGATCCGTCAGAAACGGGAAAACCAGCCCCCGGCGAGCCTGGGCGTGGCCTACTTCCGGGAGGAGCGGTAAACGAAACGAAACAGCGTCATCGGATTTCCGATGACGCTGTTTTTCAGTATTGCTCTTTTTTCAGTTTTCGAATATCGTTTCCGGCAAAGACCAGGATCCGGTATTCTCCATCCAGCCGGGATGCAATCTGGGGCGTGTAACGCTGGGATAGCTGATGCAGGGTGAAATTCGTGGAGATGATGGTGGGCTTTTCCGAAAGAATCCGGCTGTTGATGACGGAGTACAGGGCGGGGGAGATGAAGCTGGTGTTCATTTCCGTGCCAAGGTCGTCCAGGATCAGCAGGTCGCATTCCAGAACGCGCTCCGCCATGCGAAGCTCTTCTTCCGTGCCGCCGCCGAATTTCTGCTTCTCCATGCAGGAGAACACATGGATGGCAGTGTCATAGACCACGCTGTAGCCCCGATCCACCACCTCCCGGGCGATGCAGGCGGAGAGGAAGGTCTTTCCCAGTCCGGGGGCACCGTTCATCAGCAGGTTCCGCCCGGGCCCGGGCCGGAAGTGACGGGCGTACTCCACGCAGGATTCATAGTTGAATTCCATCTGCTCTCGGGGAGAAAGTCCGGTGGCGGGATTGACGGTGGTGGGGTAATAATCCAGAGAAAAGTCGTCAAAGGTGGCGTTGGTACTCAGCAGGCTGGTCAGCTCCCGCTTCTGTTCCTCGCAGCAGTATTGTTTGAGACAGGAGCACATCTCAGCGCCCACATAGCCGGTGTCCCGGCAGCGGGAACACAAGGGCTTTTCGTCCAGCGCGTCCGCATCGTATCCGTTTTCCTCCAGCAGGTAGTGAAGCTCCTCCTGCAGATCTCTGTTCCGACGGCGGATGGCGCTGATGGCCTGAGTGGGGTCCTCGCCCCGCCGGAGAGAATGGGCAATCACTTCCGCCATGGTGGCCTGGAGCTTCCGCTCCAGCTCCGCCGCCTCAGGCAGTTCCTCGCAGATCTCTTCCCGCTGGGACCGCTGCAGCGCCCGGTGGGATTCCACTGCCTCTGCATAGCGGCTCCTGGCCCGCTGGAGTACGTCTTTATCGTATCCCATGGATCACTCCTCCTTCTTTGCCTCCCGTTTCCGCTTCATGGCGGCGATGGCCTGCATTTCGCTCTCGCCCGGCGTGAACGGGGTATCATTTCGGCCCGCAGCCGTTTTCTGGTCTGCACTCTGGATCTGTTCCAACCGGTGCAGGCCCTTTTCATGCCACTTCAGCAGGATCCCGTTCATGTAGGGCCATACCAGGGAACCCTTGTTGACCAGTGTTTTTTCGTAGGCGGACTGGATGGTTTCCGGATCGAAGCCCCAGCCCAGCCAGGAATGGATGTAGGTCTGCTCCGCCTCCACCAGCGGCCGGTCCAGATGGAGGATCCGCTTGATCTGCCCTTCAGGACTCAGCGACCGGAGACGCTTGCCAATATAGTCTGAGGCGCGCTCCAGAGTCGTGATACCCCGATTGGCCCAGTTGTAGCATTCCTTTTCGATGGCGCGCATGGTGATGGTACGGCTCTTTCCATGGGTGCGGTTGTAGTATTCGTTTTTCTGCATGCAGAAGGTCACGGCCATGTTAACCACCTCCGGCGGCAGCTGCAGATAATCTCGGATGGCCAGAAGCGTTTTGAGCTCCTCCGAGGTCAGGGGACGGCCCAGCCGGCGGCTGATCTCCCCCTGAAGCAGGGAAAAACTGCTGTCCTGGGCGGCGAAAGCGGCTATGGCCTCTCCAGTATAGGCCGGGGCGGAGGATTTGTCGTACCGCGCGCGCTCAGCGGATATTTCCATGAGGCCCAGCTGCTTGAGCAGTGTTTCCGCCCAGCCCAGAGACTGGGCCTGCATATGCAGCGCCTCTTGGGCATGGAGCAGCCGGATATCTCCGGTGGCTTTCATATACAGGTAGACCAGAGCGGCGTCTCCGTTCCCGGCGGACAGAAGTTTTGCGGTCTCCTGCGGCGTCAGCGAGATATAGTCCAGTGGTTCCATTAGTCCTCCGTCATTTCATTTTCCAGATCGATTTCCTGTGCGGGGTACTGGGCGTTGAAGTAGTAGTCCAGAATGTCCACCGCAACGTCGGCAAAGTTGCTGCCGGACGCGCCGTGTTCCACATAGACGGCGATGGCAATCTCGGGATTGATTGCGGGCGCCCAGCAGATGAACGCGCCGTTATCCGAACCGAGGGAGCCGTGCTGGGCGGTACCGGTTTTGGCGCAGCATTCCACCGGATAGTCCCGGAGACCTTTACCGGTTCCCTCGGTGACGCACAGCCGGGTGCCCTGATAGATAGTCTGGTATTCCTGTTCGGTCAAAAGATTGGTGGCTGCGGGCACATAGTCGTTGACCTTCAGGGTGGACTGGAAGTCCGCAGACATGATCCGGCGCAGGAAGGTGGCGTTGTACAGGGTCCCTCCGTTGCCCATGGCCGAGGCGTACCGGCACAGCTGCAGCGGCGTCACCTGGTTGAGGGACTGGCCGATGGCCGCGGTGGCCGTATCCGCGTCCCACCACTGGCCGTCTGAAGTGTCAGCGCCGTAGACCTCTGCCTTGCTGGCCTTGGAGGCCAGCATGCCGGGGTTGTTGTAGACCTCACATCCGGCATCCTGACCGATGCCGAAGGAGGTAGCCACCTCGTCGAGCCGGTCGATGCCGATCATCAGGCCCATGTTGTAGAAGTAGATGTTGCAGGACTGGGCGATGGCGCTGCACATATCCAGATTGCCGTGGACGCCGCCCTGCTTGTAGATCCAGCAGTACAGCCTGGTGCCGTCGGAGAATTCCTTATAGCCGTTGCCGGCGATGGTGGTGGCGGGAGAAATCCCGGCACGCATGGCCGCTGTCGCGGTGAGGAGCTTGAACGTGGATCCGGGGGGATAGGCGTTGAGCAGCGCTCGGTTCCGGAGAGGGGACACGTCCTGATCCAGCAGCTCGTTATATTTGTCAAAATAGTCGCTGGGGTCATAGGTGGGATAATTGGCGGCGGCCCAGACCTCCCCGTTCTGGGGATTCATGACCACCACGGCTCCTGCGTCCGCGTCCCATCCGTCGGATTTTCCGTTGAGGGTGCGGTTGGCGGAGACCTCCTGAATGTGGGTGGCGAGGCTTTTCTCCGCCACCTCCTGCATGTTGATGTCGATGGTGGTGACCACGTTGCCTCCGCTCTGGGGCTCCACTTCCCAGTATTCGTCCAGAACGGTGCCGTCCGCGGCCACGGTGACCACCTTGGTGCCGTCCTCGCCGTGCAGGTACTCTTCAAAGCCCTGCTCCAGACCCTCCTGGCCCACCTTGGCGTCCATGGCGTACCCCAGTGCCTTGTAGGTGTTCTCATACTGGTCCTCGTCCATGGCGCGGACGTAGCCCAGAAGCTGGGCGGCAAAGGTGGTGTTGTACTCCCGGACGGTGGTGGTGGTCACGTCCATGCCGGGAACGGCCAGCTCCTTGAGAATGGCAAGCTGATCCGCGGAGACGTCCTCCGCCAGCGTGTACACGTCGGCGTTGGCGTAGGCGGGCAGATCCAGTTCATACCGAAGACCCATGATCAGCCGGGCTTCCCGGTCGGTGTATTCGTCGGAGATGTGGTAGACCTGACGGAGCTTTTTGGCCAGGTTTTCCGCCGTCATGTCCGCGTCCCATTCCCGGCCCAGGAGATAGCGCTTGAAGGTGTAATCGACCTTGTCTTCGACGTAGGAATAGGGGGCAGCGTCATTGAGGGGCAGGCCGTCCTCATATTTGATTTCGTTCTTTTTACAGGTCTCCGCCAGACGCAGGAGCAGACCGTTCGGGTCATCCGCGTTGAAAAGTACAAAGCTGTTGAGGGTCACGCTGTAGGTGGCCCGGTTGCTGACCAGTACGTTTCCGTGTCGGTCGAGGATCTCGCCCCGGGCAGCGGCGACCTTCAGGGAGTAGGTGGTCACGTCGGAGCTTCCGTAAGTGTTGGTGTCGTTTTTTACCAGCTGAAGTCCGAAGAGACGGAAGGTGAAGACCACCGCGATCAGCAGGGAGAGGATCGCGACGATGGTAATGCGGGAACGATAGAGTCTATCCATGAATGCCTCCAATCCGGGAGATATACGCGGTAAGGGGATACAGCCCCAGACACAGGACCAGGGCGATGATCGCCTCCGGCACAAAGACTGTGAACAGGGCATAGGGAGGGATGTCTCCGGCGAAAATGCCGTAAACGGTATAGACGCCGTCAGTGAGCAGCAGAGCGCCTGCGCTGATGCTCAGGGCTGTCTTAAGTCCCTGGAGCAGATACCGGTCTGTGATCAGTCCGGCCAGAATACCCACTGCGGTGAGGAGCAGAATGCACCACGCGCCGTAGAAGGAGAGTTGGGAACTCCACGCCCAGAGGCATCCGCCGGCCAGCCCGAAAATGCTGCCCCGTTCGGCGCCCTCGCAGACGCTGATGCAGGATACGGCCACCGGCATGACGCTGGGGACCAGTCCAAGGCCGATGGTGCCAAATACGGAGGTCTGAAGCAGTTCCGCCAGAATCAGGACCACCGCATAGAGGGCCATCTTAATGCGAAATTGGTTTTTTGAGGACATGATGACATCCTTTCCGCGTCAGTCGTTGATGTCGAAGGATTTGATGATGAACACCTGCTCCACGGTGTTGATGTTCACCGTGGGGGTGATGATGGCGTATTTTGCCACGTTGACCTCGTCATTGCCCACGTCGGTGACGGTTCCCACCACCAGACCGGCGGGATAGATGTCGCCGTCTCCGGAGGTCAGGAGCTGGTCGCCGTTGCGGATTGTCGCGGAGGAGCTGATATAGCTGGCCCGGAGGGTTCCCTGACGCATCAGCTCAAAGTTGCCCTGGGCAATACAGCTGTAGCCACTGCCGAAAATATAGGATCCGATCTCGGAGGTGGTGTCGAGGATGGTTGTGACAGTGGCCCAGCTGGAGCCGGTCTCTGTGATCAGGCCCAGCACCTGGCCGTCGGCGGTGATGGCGCACATGCCCGCCTCCAGACCCGAGGAGGAGCCCTTGGAGATGGTCATGACGCTGCCGTAGCTGGAGGAGTCCCAGGAGACCACGTTGGCGATCTCAAAGACAAAATCCGTATGCTTGTCCTGGAGGGAAAGCAGGGCTCTGAGATGCTCGTTTTCCTGCTTGTAGCTCTGGGAATTGCGGATGTCCTGATTCTGCTGGGACATGACCACCCGAAGCTGTTCATTTTCCGCCTCCAGCAGCTCGTAGCCGAAGATATAGTTGTAGAGGTTCTCCGCCCGGCGCACCAGAAGACTGGTGGCGCTCTTGACAGGGGTCATGACCACGGAGACGGCGTTGTTCATGGGGGACGCCTTTCCCGGCCGCAGAATGATAAAGCCCATGGTGACCAGCGCGCAAAGCGCGGCAATGACGATCACTACGCGGATTCTTGTGGTAAAAAAGTTTCTCATAATGCCTCCAGCACGGGGATGCCCGCCTGCCGCAGCATCTTTGCAGCGGTGTGCAGGGGCAAACCCATGACGTTGTAGTAATCTCCCGAAATACCTGTGGCAAAGACCGCCGCGTAGCCCTGAATGCCGTAGGCTCCGGCCTTGTCCAGCGGTTCGCCGGTGGCAACATAGGCGTCGATCTCCACGTCGCTCAGCGCAGCGAAGTGGACCTCAGTGACCTCGCACCGGGTCTGACAATGGCTGCCCTGCATGACGGTGACGCCGGTGAGAACACGGTGCGTCCGGCCGGAGAGCGCACGCAGCATCCGCCGGGCATCGTCAGCGTCCGCCGGCTTTCCGAGGATCTTATCCTCCAGAACGACTACTGTGTCCGCCGACAGAATGACGGGATCCTCCGGATGAAGGGCGGCGATGGCGCCGGCTTTGTTCCGGCTCAGACGCATGACCTGCTCGTCGGGACTCAGTCCCGGGACCAGCGTTTCGTCCGTATCCGCTGCCTCTATGGTAAAGTGCAGACCGATCCGCTCCAGAAGCTCCCGCCGTCTGGGGGAAGCGGAGGCCAGAATAAAGGGTTTTGTTTGCATCTTGCTGAGATCTCCGTTTCTGATCGCTTATTCGACGCCGCGCAGGTAGAGTCCCCGGGTGGATACGCCGGGATCAAAGGTGCCGCCCCGGGCGTAGTCCTGCAGGATGGTGTTGACCTGCTGGTCGTTTTCCGTGGTGAAGTTCAGCCGCAGGGCCCACAGGCCCAGATTCTGAAGCTCGCCCAGGCGGTCGGCCCAGTAGAGCTTCCGGCTGTTGTAGATGACGCTGCGGCAGGTGTCGCCGTCCCGCATCACCGGGAACCGGCTGCCGGTGCGGTCCACCAGATTCGTGCTGCCGCTGCCGCAGGTGCAGGAGCCGGTCCGGCTGTGGATCACGCAGTTTTCCGTGATCATCATGGGAACCCGTCCGAAGGCGATGAGCTCCGTGGGAACCGGCTTGGAAAGATCCCGGATCTGGGGCAGTGTCAGCTCAAAGGATGCCGTCAGGGAGGAAAGACCCATGCCGGCGTAGGTGTTGGCGCTTCCGGAGTTGAACACGTTCAGTCCGAAGTCCCCGTGCAGCGCAAAGCCAACCCGGCGGACCGGATCGATCATGCCGATGTTGCCCACCAGCGCGTCCCGGATGCCCAGGGTCCAGGCCTGATTGAGCTGCTGCAGGATGGCGTCCCACTGGCCGGGCAGCACCACCCGGGGCAGTACCACCGCGACTCTAAGAGATTGGAGGGCGGCCGTAACGGCAGGGTCCCGGGAGACGGCCATGCTCAGGGGCATATACAGAAGAGCAGGGCAGAACCCGCGGAGTTGGCGGGTCAGCTGCTCCGTGGTCTGGACGCTGACGGTAAATACCGGCTGGCCGGAAACGGAGGTATAGACCGGGGGCTGCGCGAACACCCCGGTGCGGGTCTCCGGAACCTGCCCGCGCAGGGCGGACAGCCGGTCCAGCACCTCCCGCCGCATGGCGTTGACAGAGGCTGCGGAGAGGATTAGTCCCTCCTCCAGCTCCAGCGAAACGTCGGAGACCGCGTAGGGCGTCCCGCCGCTTTTGCTCAGCCGCTGGGCCAGAGCGGCCTGATCCAGCGGACGGGACACGGCAAGCTCCGGCATATCGCCCTGGACCTGCGCCCAGTTGCCGTCCTTGTCTATGGCGGTGAGGGTGGTGGGATATCCGTACCGGACGGACATCTCCATGGCTACGGTGACGCGCTGAGCTTCGGAGTGTTCATAGGTGGCTCTGGCGGCGGCGAAGAGCTTCCGGTCCTGCTCCTCGTCTTGCCGGGTACCGAACATATCCGCGCCGATCTTTCCTTTATAGTATCCGTCAGTGAAGCCCTGCCGGGAGAAGACCTTCCTGAGGGTCTGGATCTGCTGGTCGGTGACGGGCTTGCCCTGGGCCGCGTCCTTATAGATCCGCGTGGTGATGGCCACATACTCCGCCCGCTTCATCCGGCCTTCGATTTTCACGCAGGCGACGCCCATCCGATCCAGGTCCCGGAGATAGGACACCAGGCAGTTGTCCTTGAGGCTCAGCGGGTACCGGTTTTCACTGCGGTCAAAGCCATAGGACATCCGGCAGGGCTGGGCACACTGGCCCCGGTTGCCGGAACGGCGGCCAATCATGGCGGACATATAGCACTGGCCGGAATGGCACATGCAAAGGGCGCCGTGGACAAAGACCTCCAGTTCAATAGGACTGGCCTGGCAGATGGCTGCGATCTGGCTGCGGCTGAGCTCCCGGGCGAGAACCACCCGGCTGATGCCCATTTCCGCGGCCTTCAAAACGCCCTCAAGATTGTGGACCGACATCTGGGTGCTGGCGTGGATGGGCATATCCGGCGCCACCTGGCGGACCATCTGCAGCACGCCAAGGTCCTGCACCAGAATGGCGTCCACACCTGCGTTTTTAGCCTCCAGGACCACCTGTGCGGCGGCCTTCAGCTCCCGGTCCAGGACCAGCGTGTTGAGAGTCAGGTAGACCTTCACGCCGCGGATGTGGCAGTAGCTGACGGATTGGCGGAGCTGTTCTGATGTAAAGTTTTTGGCGTTCATGCGGGCGTTGAAGGAGCCGTAGCCCAGATAGACCGCGTCTGCGCCGTTCTGCACCGCGGCCACCAGCGCGTCGCTGGAGCCGGCGGGGGATAGCACTTCAAGCATATTCTAACCTCGTTTTATGGAAATCCCGGGGCAAATCGGCCCATGGGTACAAAATTCCTATTTTGAACCATTATTATAACACATTTCTTCCGCCGGGGAAAGTCCTTTGCGGGAAATCCTGCGGGTTTTTCCGGATAAAAAAGTTTCCTGCCGCAATGCGGCAGGAAACGGAATCTGCATACCGTATCGGTCCGGTCAGGACTGATACTGGCTCTGGGCCAGCATCAGGAGCATATAGGCGGGAACGGAGGGCTCGCCCAGCTTGGCCTCCGGCTTGCTCTCTCCGTGGAAATCGCTTCCGCCGGTGGGGTAGAGCAGATATTTCTCCGCCAGATCGTAGAGCTTATTCTGATCGGCCTGCGTGTAGCCGGTATAGAGGATCTCTATGCCGGAAAACTTCGCTTCCGCAGCGGCCTTCACCAGATCATCCAGTTCTGCCCGGGTGAACCCGTACTGCAGCGGGTGGGCCAGTACGGCCACGCCGCCGGAGGAGCGGATCATCGAAGCGGCGCCCGCCAGGGAGATCAGTTCCCGGGGCACATAGCAGCTCCGGCCCTCACCCAGGTACCGCCGGAAGGCCTCCTTAACGGAAGAAGCTGCACCCTGCTCCACCAGCGCTTGGGCGATGTGGGGACGACCGATGACCGCGTCGGGGTGGCTGCGCTCCAGGGCTTCAAGAGAGATCTGATACCCCTTCCTGGCCAGCTTCTCCAGGATCTTTTCGTTTCTTGTCCGGCGGGTGCTGCGGACCCATTCCAGGTATTCACGAAGGGGAGCGGCCTCCGGATCGAGAAAATACCCCAGAACGTGGACCTCTTTGCCGCCGTAGGCGGAGGAGATCTCAATGCCCGGCACCACGGAGATTCCCATGAGCGCAGCAGTCTCTCCCGCCTCCTGGAGTCCTGCCATGGTGTCATGATCCGTCAGGGCAATGGCCTTGAGGCCCAGCATGGTGGCCATGGAAACCACGTCACGGGGAGACACGCTCCCATCGGAGGCAGTGGTGTGTACATGAAGGTCTACTCTGTCCATCAGTCGTCATATCCTTTGGGGTTGTTTTTCTGCCAGTTCCAGGAGTGGGCGCACATATCCCGGAGGTCATATTTTGCCTCCCAGTTGAGCAGGCGCTTGGCTTTGGAGGCGTCGGCATAGCAGACGGCAATGTCGCCGGGCCGGCGCGCCACAATCTCCCGCTTGATGGGAATGCCGCTGGCCTCTTCGAAAGCCGTGACCACGTCCAGAACTGAGCTGCCCTGGCCCGTACCCAGATTGATGGGTTCCGCGCCGGTGTGCTTAAGCGCGTAGTCCATGGCTCTGACATGGCCCTCGGCCAGATCCACCACGTGGATATAGTCCCGGACACCGGTGCCGTCAGGGGTGGGATAGTCGTTCCCATAGACGGACAGATGATCCCGCTGTCCCACAGCCACCTGAGTGATGTAGGGCATGAGGTTATTGGGAATGCCGTTGGGCGCTTCACCGATGAGTCCGGAGGGATGGGCGCCGATGGGATTGAAGTACCGCAGCAGCACCGCAGAGAGTTTGTCGTTTGCCTTGCAGGCGTCCATGACGATCTGTTCGATCATCAGCTTTGTGGTGCCGTAGGGATTGGTGGCGCTGCCGGTGGGCATGGTCTCCACAAAGGGGGCCTCGTTGGTCTCCCCGTAAACGGTGGCGGAGGAGGAGAATACAAAGGCGCTGCAATTGTAATCCTCCATGACCTCCAGCACAGTCAGGGCGGTGTCCAGATTGTTCCGGTAGTATTTCAAAGGGATCCGGGTGCTTTCGGGGACGGATTTGAATCCCGCAAAGTGGATCACGCCTTCGATCCGGTTGGACTGGAAAACAGGCTCCAGCGCGGCCCGGTCCGCCACGTCGATCCGGTGGAACGCGGGTCGGGTGCCGGTGATGGCCTCGATCCGGTCGATGACTTTCAGACTGGAATTGGAGAGATCGTCGGCAATGATCACGTCATAGCCGGCTTCAATCATGGCGACGGCAGTGTGGGATCCGATGAATCCGGCGCCGCCGGTAAGCAGCACAGACATAGCAAAAGCTCCTTTCGCGTTTTTCGGTCTCAGTATATCACACAGGGCGGGATTCTTCAACGAAAAAACAGAAGCAGCCGGAAAGCGGCCGATCTGGAACCGTTTTTCCTGCCGCGGCATAGAATGCACCAGAGAACCAGAAAGGAGCCAGACTATGCCCACGATTTTTTTGAGCCCATCCACTCAGGAGAACAACCTCTATGTGACGGGCAATTCCGAAGAATACTGGATGAACCGGCTGGCGGACGCCATGGAACCGTATCTCACCGCCTCCGGAATCGGGTTTTCGAGGAATTCCCCCGCCGGATCCGCCTCCCAGTCCATCCGGCAGAGCAATGCCGGCAACTACGATCTGCACCTGGCACTCCATTCCAATGCCGCGCCGGAGAGCATCTATGGCCGGGTCCAGGGGACTGACGTCTACTATTATCCCACCAGTCAGGAGGGAAGACGGGCTGCAGGCCTGATCGTCGACGCCATTAAGACCATATATCCCGATCCGAATCGAGTCCGGGCGCTGGCCACTACCGCCATTGGGGAAGTGCGTCAGACAAAGGCGCCGGCTGTGTTTATCGAACTGGCCTACCACGACAACCGGGAGGATGCGAACTGGATCACCGGCAATCTGAACCTGATCGCCCGGACCATTGTGCTGGCGCTGACGGAGTATTTCGGCATCCCGTTCCGGGAACCCGGGGCGAATTTCCCCAGGAAAGGCATCGTCCGGCTGACCTCCGGGACCCTGAATCTTCGGGAGGAGCCGAACCAGGATGCTCCGGTGCTGGCTTCGATCCCCAACGGCGCCGCGGTGGATGTGGTCGGCGACAGCGGCGACTGGTATGCGGTGGAGTATCAGGGCGTAGACGGCTACGTGTCAAAGGTGTTTGTGGATCTGCAGTAAAGAAGGCCGGGCTTTCGGGAACGGAAGCCCGGTTTTCCGCCTGCGGAAACTGCAGGGAAGGGGTTGCGTTTTTGGAAGGGCGGTGCTATAATATCCCGGAAGTTAAAGGTAGCTAACTGAGTTGCCTGCAGGGTAACTCCGCCGAAAGGCTTTATTTTTTTAGCAGATAATTAGACAAGACTAACACGAGAAAATGCATTTGGCCTGCAGGCAAAATATGCTGTAGAAACGGAAAGGGAGAGAACGATGTCAGAACAGGAGAAGAAATTTCTGGAGGTGGTAGACCTCCGAAAAGGATTCGGCGAAGGCGACACCCGTCAGGAGGTGCTGCGGGGGATGGATTTCACGGTGGCAAAAGGGGAATTCTGCGTGCTGCTGGGACCATCCGGATCCGGGAAGTCCACACTGCTGAATATCATCGGCGGGATCGACCGCTGTGATGGCGGCTATATCTCCATAGGCGGGGAGAAGTTGGCGGATCTGAATGAAAAAACACTGACCATGTACCGCCGGAAGCATTTGGGATATGTATTTCAGCTCTACAACCTGATCCCGAATCTGAATGTCAAGGAGAATATCGAGGTGGGCGCCTATCTCTCCGACCATCCGCTGGAGATCGATGATCTGCTCCGCACCCTTGGCCTGTACGAGCACCGGTACAAGCTGCCCAATCAGCTTTCCGGCGGGCAGCAGCAGCGGGTTTCCATCGGGCGCGCCATCGTGAAAAACCCGGATATCCTGCTGTGCGACGAGCCCACCGGCGCGCTGGACTACACCACGTCCAAGGAGATCCTGAAGCTCATTGAGGACATCAACCGGAAGTACGGCAATACGGTGATCATGGTGACGCACAACGCTGCAATCCGCCGTATGGCGGACCATGTGATCCGGCTTCGGGACGGCCGGGTGCTGCAGGAGGAGCATAACGACAGCAGAATTTCGGCCACGGAACTGGACTGGTAGGAGGCCGGAACATGGAAAAAAATCAGAGAACAGGCAATCCGCTCAGCCGGCGGGTGTTCCGGGAACTTCGGGATGAATGGCGGAAATACGCGGTGATCTTCGTCTTTTTGACGGCGACGATTGCCTTTGTGGCCGGAATGTATGTGGCCAACAATTCCATGCTCACCGAGGCGGGACAGGCCAGAGAGAAATACCTGCGGGAGGACGGTCATTTTGAACTGTCGGAGCCGGCGGACCCGGAGCTGCTTGCGGCCATCGAGTCCGGAGAGCGGGCGGATCTGCTGGAATACTATACGGAGCAGGCCCACCGGGAGATCGACGAGATCCTGCCCGGAGAGGTGGAGGCGGCCGTCACGGAAGAGGTGACCGCCGCGGTCAGCGCCCAGGCGGAGGAGGCGATCCGCGCTCAGGCCCGGGAACAGGGGCAGGCGCTAGGCCTGACGGGACAGGCGCTGGAGGAACTGGAGCAAGCCGCCGTGGACGAGAATCTGGAAGCGGCAGAAGCGGAGCTGCTTCCGGGTGCGCTGGAGCAGGCGATGGAATCGGAGGAGTATGAAGAGGCGCTGGAGGCGGCCCGTGAAACGGCCTATGCCGATGCGGAACAGGAGATCGATGAAGCCTACCGCAGGGCGGCGGAGCGATACCGGCTGGATGATCCGGATTTTGAGCCTGTGCCGGTGACGGTCTATCCGTTTTTCTACCGGGATCTGGACGAGGATCACGATCATGACGGCGTACGGGACGGAGGCATCCGCGTCTACCAGGAACCAAAAGACGTCAACCTGTACTGCCTGATGGATGGCAAAGGGCCGGAATCGGAGGACGAGATCCTCATCGACCGGATGCATGCGGACAATGCCGGAATCCGGGTGGGAGATATCATCTCGGTGGGATCAGCGGACTTCCGGGTCTGCGGATTGGCGGCCTTCTCCAATTACAGCACGCTCTATGAGCGGAATACGGACGTGATGTTTGACGCCCTGACCTTCGATGTGGCTGTGTTGACGGAGGAAGGGTACGCCCGGCTCCGCGGCGCCCAACGGTACGCCTACGCCTGGCGCTACCGGACGGCGTCTGCAGATGAGATTGCGGAGAAACAGATGTCGGATTATTTTCTGGAGGCACTGATCACCCAGACCGCTGCCGCGGAGAATGAACTGGAGGACTTTGTCCCCGGCTACGCGAATATGGCCATTACCTTCGCGCCGGACGATATGGGCTCTGACAAGGCCATGGGCGGCGTGATCCTCGACATTCTGATCGTCGTGCTGGCGTTTATCTTTGCCATCACCATCAGCAGCACCATCGCGCGTGAGGCACCGGTCATCGGAACGCTCCGGGCGTCAGGCTATACCAGGGGCGAGCTGCTGCGCCATTATATGTCCATGCCCGTGCTGGTGACGCTGATCAGCGCCGTGGCAGGCAATCTTCTGGGGTATACAGTATTTAAAAAAATCGTGGTGGCTATGTACTACAACAGCTACAGCCTTCCGGCCTATACCACCGTCTGGACGCCGGACGCTTTTGTAAAGACCACTGTGATCCCTGTGATCCTGATGCTGGCGGTGAATCTGCTGGTGATTAGCCGAAAGCTGCGGCTCTCGCCGCTGCGCTTCCTGCGGCGGGATTTGAAAACCACGCGGCGGAAAAAGGCGGTGCGTCTGCCCTCCTGGCAGTTTATCCGCCGGTTCCGGATGCGGATCTTTCTGCAGAACCTGCCGAATTATCTGGTCCTGCTGATCGGAATCCTGTTCGTAATGGTGATGCTGGCCATGGCGGTGGGGCTTCCCGACACGCTTTCGTGGTATCAGGGGAAAGTGCCGGAAATGATGTTTGCACGGCACCAGGTGATCCTGACTGCGTCAGAGGATGAAAACGGAGACCCGATCACCACAGGGAACCCGGACGCGGAGGCGTTCTGCATGACCAGTCTGCTGCGCCGGAGCGAGAGCCGGGATGAGTCAGTGAGCGTCTACGGCATTTCGGAGGGCAGCCGTTATATGCCGCTGGATCGGGAAACCGGTGCGGGAGAGGTCTGGGTTTCCGCGGCCTTCGCCGGAAAATTCCGGACCCGGCCAGGCGATACAATTCTTTTGGAGGAGAAATATGAAAACCGGAGCTACCGGTTTACCGTCGCGGGGATCTGCGATTATGACGCTGCGGTGGCGGTGTTCCTCAGCCGGGAATCGTTTAACAGGACCTTTGACCGGGATCCGGTTGATTTCAGCGGCTATTTTTCCAACGAGGAGATCAGGGACATTGATGAAACGTATATTGCGTCTGAAATCACGGAGGAGGATCTGACCAAGATCTCTCGGCAGCTTGATCACTCCATGGGAGCGTATATGCTCTATTTCCAGTACCTGTGCGGTCTGCTGGCGGCGGTGCTGATCTACCTGCTGACCAAGATCATCATTGAGAAGAACGAGTCTGCCATTTCCATGGTGAAGATCCTGGGCTATACGGACCGGGAGATCGCGGGATTGTATCTTGTGACGACCACACTGGCGGTCCTGGCATCGGAGGCGGTTTCACTGGTGCTGGCAAAGCAGGTAATGAACGTGGCCTGGCGCGCCGTACTGGAACGGATGGATGGGTGGTTCCCGTTTGTGATCTCCGGGGGCGGCATGGTCAAAATGCTCCTTATGGTATTTGCAGCATATCTTGTGATCATGCTTCTGGACTTCCGCCGGATCCGCCGGATCCCCATGGACCGGGCGCTGAAGGACGCAGAATAACAGAAAAAACGGCACGCACTCTGGTGCGTGCCGTCTATGTTCTTCCTGTCTGGTTCGCATCCCTGAGAGCACAGCAACGCCCCGACTCAGCCGAGCGGGAATTGCTCTTGTTTCTCGTCGGCACTGATGGTATAATACAAACAGCCATTATATACACATGGAGTTTGAGGTATCGCCATGAAAAAACGATTTTTAGAGGCCGGGCAGATTGTCTCCACCCACGGGATTGCAGGAGAGGTCAAGATCCTGCCCTGGTGCGATGGGCCGGAATTCCTGAAGGAATTCGACACGTTTTATATCGAAGGGACGGCCTTTCCGGTGGAACAGGCTCGGGTCCACAAAAACATGTTGTTATGTAAACTTTCGGGCGTAAATGACATGAATGCTGCCCAGGTCATGAAGAACAAGGTAGTCTGCATCGACCGGAGCGACGCCCGCATCCCTGAGGGAAGGGTGTTTATCTCCGATCTGATCGGTCTGCCGGTCTTTGCGGACGGTCAGGAGATCGGCGTGCTGAAGGATGTCTACACCGGCCCTGCCAACGACGTTTACATCGTCAAAGGGGAGCGGGAATACATGATCCCGGCGGTGTCGGAGTTCCTGGAGGACGTGAATGTGGACGAGGGGTATGTCAAGGTGCGGCTCATCGAGGGGATGGCGGTGGAATGAGAGTTGACGTTCTGACACTCTTTCCGGACACCATGAACGCCATCTTTCAGGAAAGCATCCTTGGCCGCGCCCAGAAAAAGGGGATCCTCCATCTGGAGGCCCACCAGATCCGGGATCACACCACCAACAAACAGAACCAGGTGGACGACTATCCCTACGGCGGCGGACAGGGCGCCATCATGCAGGTGGATCCGCTCTATCGCTGCTGGTGTGCGGTGCAGGACGAGATCGGCGGCCACGCCCATACGGTCTACATGTCCCCCTGCGGAAAGACCTTCACGGAGGAGGATGCCAAGCGCCTGTCAAAGCTGGAAAATCTGATCCTGGTGTGCGGTCACTATGAGGGGATCGACCAGCGGTTTATCGACGAGTGCGTGGACGAGGAGATCTCCCTGGGGGACTTTGTCCTCACCGGGGGAGAGCTGGCGGCCATGGCGGTGACGGATGCGGTATGCCGTCTGGTGCCGGGGGTGCTGAGCGAATCAGCCTGCTATGAGGATGAGAGCCACTGGAACGGGATGCTGGAATACCCCCAGTACTCCCGTCCGGAGGTGTGGCACGGGATGGCGGTGCCGCCGATACTGCTGTCGGGAAACCATCAGATGGTGGACCGGTGGCGGAAGAAGCAGTCGGTGTTCCGGACAAGAGAGCGGCGGCCGGATCTTGCGGAAAAGATCGAGCTGCCCCACAAGACTCGGGCAGAGAAGAAATTCATCGCGGAACTGGAATCGGAATGGGAGGAATACAGGCATGAACGAAGCCATTCAGACGCTGAAAACCTGGATTGAGGAATCCAGCCGGATCGTGTTTTTCGGCGGCGCAGGCGTATCCACGGAGTCCGGCATCAAGGACTTCCGCAGTGTGGACGGGCTGTACCACATGAAGTTTAAATACCCGCCGGAGACCATGCTGTCCCATAGCTTTTATGAGACCCACACAGAGGAGTTCTATGATTTCTACCGGAATCAGCTGATGCCGCCGGAGGATATTGAACCAAATACCGCGCATCTGCGTCTGGCGGAGCTGGAGCGGGAGGGCAAGCTCACCGCGGTGGTGACCCAGAACGTGGACGGACTCCACGAAAAGGCCGGAAGCAAGCGGATCTACAATCTCCACGGCTCCATCTACGAAAACCGCTGCGTCCGCTGCGGCAAGCGTTTCGACGGACTGGAGGGTGCCCGGAAGATCCGTTTTGCTGAAGGCGTGCCTCTTTGCGACTGTGGTGGGATCATCAAGCCGGACGTGGTGCTCTATGAGGAGGGGCTGGATCAGAGCGTGATCGAAGGGGCGGTCAAAGCCATCTCCGGGGCGGACATGTTGATCATCGGCGGCACGTCGCTGACCGTGTACCCGGCGGCGGGCCTGATCCGCTACTATCGGGGGAACCGGCTGGTGCTGATCAACCGGGATGAGACGCCCTACGACCGGGAGGCGGATCTGGTAATCCGGGAACCCATCGGCCAGGTGTTTGCGCAGGTATGAGAAGACAAAAGCGCCCCGCTCCGGCGGGGCGTTTTCCTGTGGTGCGCCCGGCATGGGCGATAACTTGGTGGTGAAAGTCCACTACGGGCTCGGTAGCAGGAACCGTTAGCCAAAGGCAAGGGTGTCCATCGTGAGATGGAATCTGAAGGAAGCCGGATTGCGGAGGTTGAAAGGTCCACCGC